>NZ_JAHBAY010000005.1:0-300000 GCF_018499875.1 Kineosporia corallincola
TGCATCCCGACGGGGGGCATGCTGACACCCTGGCCGGCCCCGACGGCCCGTCCGGACAGCACTCGCTCATGATCGCCCCATTACGCTCATTCGCTTCTCACTCAGGACGACGAGCGCAGCGGGCGAACTGTTCATTTCCTCCTCATGTCGAGGAGGTAAAGCCACCGATCCGTTCCAGGCGGTCGCGGAGGACGACGGCTGGGCACGGACGGCCCGGACCGGCTGGCTTCAGGCGTAGACGTTCGGCTTCGGAGCGGCAGGATCTTCCTGCGGCTCCGGCGGTGCCTGGAGCGTCCGTAGCATGTGGGCGATCAGGAGGATCAGGACGCCCAGCAGGACAAGGGCGAGCGCGATCCGCACCAGCACACCGGTGTTCGCGGATGACGGGGCAGACGATGTGGAGGCAGACATCACGACCGGTGCACGTGTGAGTGCGGTGAACGGGTCGATGACCCGCACCCTCAGGCCGGTTTCGTCGCTGTGCCGGGCCGTGGCCAGCATCTGCCGCGCCACGCCGGCCGCGTCCAGGTGCGGGAAGGCCGCCCGGATCAGCGCGGCCTCCCCGGCGGCGAAGGCCACCGCGTACTGCGTGCCTCGCACGAGCACCCGCGGGGTGCCGGTGCGCCCGACGGCGTGCACATCTGCCCCCGGAGCGACGATCTGGATCGAGGATGAACGGTACTCGGCGATTGGCGATCCCTTCTCGTCGATGCCGCCGACTTGAACGACCCCTTCGGTGGGCAGCGGTCGGCCGTCGGCCGGATCGGTCTCCAGCTGGGCACCGGCCACGACGACCACGTCGTCGGCCACCGCGTCCTCGATCGCCGCCACCACTGCCACCTCGCTCGTGTCGACGTAGGATCCGAGGGCGATCACCGTCGCCCCGGCCGAGACCGCCTCGGAGATCGCGCGGGCGTCGATCTCGGCCTTCGAGCCGTGCTTTCGCACGGTGACGCGAATCGGCATCACCGTCGCGTCCGGCGCCACACCGGCCCAGGCGGCGCCGGCCGAGGGCTGGGCGGCGATGATCGAGCCCATCGCCGTTCCGGTTCCCAGACAGTCGATGTCGCCGAGTCCCTGGCCCGAGACCACGTTCGTGCCCACGCTGACGTGGCCGGCCAGCGCCTTGACGCTGCCGTCCACGCCGGAATCGATGACGGCGACCAGTTGCCCCGCGCCCTTGCTGTACGACCATGCCCGCTGCATCCCGATCTGGGTGCGGGCCCATTCGGGTTCCTGGCCGGCTGCTGCGAGCCGGGGGCAGTGGCGCACCTGTCCCGGCACGGTGGCGTTGCCGCCCCGGGTCGTGCCCACGCCGGCGGTGGATGCGGCAGCCGCACCGGAGGACGACGCGGAGGGTTCGGCCGTGGACGATCCGGCACCGGTCGTCGCGTCCCGGGAACCGGTTTCGCTCGTCTCGGCAGCGGTTTTCGTGCTCTCACCGGTGTCCGCGCCCAGCACGCTGCCGTCGGCCGGCGGGCTGGCCGCGGTGATGGTGCCGTCCGTCAGCAGGCCGTACTGCACCCCGTCGCCGACCGCGTCCCAGGGCAGCACCAGTTTCCAGCCCGTGGTGAGGGTGTCGGCGTCGCTCAGGGCGCCTCCGGCCTCCTGTGACCGGGCGACGTTGAGGTCGTAGATCTCGATCGCGCGGCCGGCCGATCCGAGCAGGCGCTGGGCGATCTCGTCCAGGCGTTCCGGTGCTCCCGCGTACGACGGGAGCACCGTGTAGTACTTCAGGTATGTCGCGTCGGCCTGGGCGGCATGAACCGCGGACGTACCGGCGGTGGCGGAGGCGCTCTGCGGTGACCCCAGCGTGATCCCGCTCAGGAGCATCATGACCAGGGCGACCCGGCCGGCGCACCGCCCCGTCGCGACCGCTCCACGGCTGAGGTCAGATGTCTGCACGACTACTACGACGTGATCGGGAGGTCATGTGTTCACCGATCGGCCAGCTGTTCAGGGGGAGCGTCTCAGTCCTCGTGCGGGCCGAACGGCATCATCGTTCAGAGCAGTCCCGAGCGCACAGCGAAGGCCACCACCTGGGATCGGCTCCGCATCTGCAAGCGGGTCAGCAGACGCGACAGCATGTGCTTGACCTGACGCTCGGAATACTGCATGGCGACGGCGATCTCGGCGCTGGAGCACCCCTCGGCGAGCAACCGCACCAGTTCCACCTCCCGCTGCTCCAGCCCTGAGTGCGTCACACCGCGGGGACCGAGCACCGTCCCCTGTAGTTCGGCGACGTCCTGGACCAGTTGAGCCTGCTCCTGCGTCGACAGCCCGTGGTGACCGTCGCCGACCAGGCGCACGAGATGCAGGAACCGGTCGGCGGACAGGTGCGGTCGCCAGATGACGGCACGCAGCCCGCCCTCTACGATGTCCAGCAGGTCTGGGTCACCCACCTTTTCGAGAATCATCACGGCGGGCATCGGTCGGCCATGACCCGCCCGGCGGATCCGCTGGACCATGTCCGGCGTCAGGTAGGGCGTGGACACGGCCAGGACGTCGCTCTCGGCCGGCTGTGCCAGCCGCAGGTCGGGCTGATGATCGACGATGTACTCGATGCCGAGGGCGTCCAGCGGGTCGTCCGTCAGTACCGCGACCCGCAGAGGAGCTGGCGACGGCATCTGCGGACCGGGCCCGGTGGCAGCCTGTTCCGGGGTTTCCGGTTGTGGGACGCGCCCGGTTCGATCGTCCTCCGTCCAGGGGTGCGGCACCATCACCCCGGGCGGTGTACCCGGCCATTCGCCAGGTGTTTTCACTTCGTTTCCGTCGCCTACCATCATCTGCCTTCCGAAAGCTCCTGGCATGCATGGTGGTGCGCGGCTCGCCCTACGGGCCGCGCCCTCTGCGTCCACGGCTGGATGGCGGCAACACGTTCACCCGCGGGCCTGCTGTGTCATGTCCGGCCACTGACAGGCACCTGCCTGTCAGTGGCCGGTTTCGTCCGTGTCCTGGGGGTTCTCGACCACGAGCACCGACGTTCCGGTCAGTGACGCCAGCCTCGAGGCGAAGTCCCCGAGTCCAGCTTCTGCTGCGCCACCCGTCGTCCGTGCGCCCCGGACGGTGACGATGAGCACCGGCCGCTCGTGCAGCCCGGCCGCGATCAGGTCCCCGGCCATGGTCTCGGGGGTGATCCGGTCCCTCGCCGTCCAGGGCGATCCGCACCAGCGGTAGGCCCGGACCAGCACGTGGCCCGCAGGGATCGGGACGGGATGCGGTGACGGCGTGTCCTGGTAGTCCAGCCCTGTCACCACCCCGTCGGCGGTCACGACGCGGGGGGCGGGACGCGCGCCCACGTCATCGCCCGACGGCCGTAACCAGGCCGGTTCGACCGATTCGTCCAGCAGCCAGACCGGTTGTCCCGGCCGGTTCAGTCCCTCACCCAGTGATCGGGGCAGGCTGGGGCGGCGCTCGATCAGCGCCTCGGCCTCCGCCGGCAGGAGAACGGTTTCCAGTTCACCGTTCTCGGTCCAGCACGCGTCGGTGACGGAGGTGATCGGGGAGATCGCACCGCTGCGCCCGAGGCCGGTCAGCCAGGTGAGCACGGCGACCCAGGCGGCGTCCGGATCGGGCAGACGGCGCACGAGCGGGGCCACCTGTGTCAGGTGGAGGTTGCCTCGGCGGGTCACGGTGTCCCGGGCCAGCACGGTGATGATGTCGGTGAGCCGGGGGGTTTCGTCAGAGGGCGGGGGCAGGGGACGGTGCTCGACCGTGGGTGCGGGGTCGATCAGCCGGGTGATGTCCAGGTCAAGGGCCCGCAGCAGGCGGTCGTGGAGATCGGCGGTGCGGCGTACCGCCGGGTGGCGTTCGGCGGCGGACGTCGTGCCGATGAACCGCCTGGTCATCCGCCGCACCCCGCCGTACAGGCCGGGTTCGTCATACCGGTAACGCAGCCGCGCGATCTCGCGTAGCAGTCGCGGCGCGGGGTGCCCGGCCGGGGCCACCAGCACGCCGTTGCCCAGGCCGTCCGGCGTCCCGGACGGGTCGTGACGGCTCAGGGTGAAACCGGTTGCGGAGCGGGCAACCTGGCCGAACAGGGTGGTGAGCTTTCCGGAACCGGCGAACCGGTCCCCCGCCGGGACGCTCGCACCGCCCAGCAGAGTGACGATCTCGGTCCGCAGATGCCAGGCTGCCACGGCCAGGCCCGGCCGGGAGCCGGTGGCGCTCTCGGCGGCAGCGTGTTCCCAGAGCGCCGGGCCGGACTGCTCCGCGTGCAGCACCTCGCCGAGATGAACCACGAGGACGCCGTTCTCGCGGGCCCAGCCGAGCATCGACCGGATCCGTGCCGCCCTCCCGCCGGGTGGCGACGCCGGGTCGGCGAGCGCCTCGGCCACGTCGGCGCGGGTGATGTCGACCCAGAGCACGAAGTCCACCTGACCCGCGTACTGCCGCGCCGCATCACTGATCGCTTCGCGGGCCGGGTCGTCGGCGGGCAGGGGGCCGCCGAGGCGCACGACGTGGACCAGGTGCGGAAGTTCGCCGGTTGCAGGAAGTTCCGGCGCTCCGGGGGTGCTGCTCCAGGTACGGGCCGCCCGGTCGCGGGTGACGGTGCTGACCGGTCCGGTCTCGCCGCGCATCAGCCGGACGCCCAGTTCCCCCTGGTCCGGCGGCTCGGTCGCGGTGTCCTGGTCCAGCTGGGCCAGGTCCAGCCAGCGCAGGAAGGGAGCGACGGCGCCGGCCGGCAGGAGCGCGGGGTCGAGGGTGAGCCAAGGCGGTCGTGGCGGGCGGGCCCGGAGACGGTACGGGTCCGGGCCCATGGCCACGGACAGCTCGCGTTCCAGGGCGGTGGTGTACAGCTCCGGGGTGGTCAGGCGCCGGAGCCAGGGCAGGACGCGCCGGAGGGCCGTGGGGACCGCGACGTCCTCAGTCGGCTTGTCGGCCGGGTCGTCGGTCGGGTGAGGGGCAAGGTCCGGCCAGGGGGCCGGGTTCACCGGTCCGGTCGTCAACGGCACTGTTCGCCCGGGCGATGGCTGATCATCGGTGACAGCCGGGAGCTCACCCGGCCGATCGTGACCGTCCTCTTGCCTGTGGCCCCCACTGTGGCCCTGACTGCGGCCGAGGATCACCAGGACCGGACGTCGCAGCAAGGCCGACAGCCTGGCTGCGAACCAGGTGCGCCCGTTCTCCGGGCCCCCGGTCATCCGCAGCAGGACGGTGGTACCGGGCGCGCCGGCACCGGTCAGCTGAAGCGCGACGTCCTCCGGTACGACCCGGCGCTCGGCGCCCTCGGCGTCGGTGGCCCAGGCGCTCTGGTGGTGCCCGGCCAACTCGACCCCGACCAGGCCGTCCGGCAGCCAGTCGGCGGTGGTCACCACGGCCCGGGCTGCCGCTTCCCGGCCGCGGGCCCGCCCCGCCCGGGCCCGGTCGGCGGACAGCAGACGAATCGGCGTCACGGCCTCGTCCAGCACCCAGGCCGGTTCGCCGGGCAGTGGCGTGGAGCCGCCGGTGAACCAGTCGTGACCGGCGGTGACCGGCTCGATGAGCGCCTCGGCCTCGGCCGGCAGCCCGAGGTAGTGCGGGCTGCCGTCGTCGGCCCAGCGGAAGCGGGTCACCGACGTGGCCCGCAGGCGGGGGTCGCTCTGCCCGAGGATGGCGAGGAACCGCACGATCGCGATCCAGACCGCGTCGGGGTCGGGCATCGCCATCACCACCGGGGCAACGGTGATCAGCTGAAGGTTGCCCGGGCGGGCCGTCATCCGGCGGACGAGTGCACTGATCACCCGGGCGGTGCGGCCGGTGATGTCGTCGGTGGACGAGGCGATCCGGCGGACGGGAGAACCGGAACCGGTCCAGGTGGGGGTGTGCCCCACCGGGGTCACGCCGGACACCGGCACCAGCCGGGGGTCGCCCGGGCGCAGGCCGAGCCGCTGCATCAGCCGGGCGTCCACCTGCCCGGTCCGCCGGTTCCCGGTGGAGCGGTGCCGCAGCCGCTGCGGGGCGGCACCGGCACGCCGCCGGGCCAGGCCGCCGGGGCCGAAGAGCTGCTCCTGGGTGGACGAGCACGCCTGGCGGTCCAGCTCCCGCCACAGCAGCAGCGCCGGATGCCGGGCCGGGGCCACGATCACCCCGCGTTCAGCGGGGGCCGCGGCGCCCGTGGACAGGGCGAGGACGAGCTCCGAGCGGGCCACCGCTCCGAACAGATCCTCCAGAGGTCGCCCTGCGGGTCCGGCCGCACCGGGCAGCACGAAGCGGTGACCGCCGTCCACGTAGGCCCCGCCGAACCGGGTCAGGATCTCCAGGCGCAGCCGGTCGGTGGCCGCCGAGTACCCGTGGGGCAGCAGCTCGGCCATGTCGCCGGCGTACTGGTCGTTCAGCCTCATCGGGGCACCGGTGTGGAAGACCTCGTTCACCGAAACCACCGACACACCGTGCTCGCGGGCCCAGTTCATCATCGCGACGATGCCTGCCGCCCGGTCCGACCGGTGCGGCGCTGCCAGGGCCCGGCTCACCTCGTCCCGGGTCAGGTCGGTCCAGACCACGAAGGACAGGCGCCCGGCGTAGTGACGCGCGGCCGCCCCGAAGTTGACCGGCAGGAGACCGTTCCCCCGGGCGGTGCCGCCGATCCAGGAGCCGTGCACGACGTGCGGCAGCGCGCCGCCCCGACGGAGCGCCGGGGCCCCGGGGACTCCCCAGCCGGTGCCTGGGCGCACGGGACTGACCGGCCCGGCCACGAGCCGTCCTGGGGCCAGCTCCGCGGGCGACGGGGCGAGGAGGTCCGCGCCGACCCGGGTCAGGCTGAGCGCCGCCAGGAGTGCCGCCACCCGGTCGGCCGGCACCTGGTGGACGTCGGCCCCGGCGAGGTGGGCGGGTTCGGGCGGCGGACGGCGGATCCCGAACAGGTCCGGACCGAGCCGGCTGGTCAGCCGGCTCTCGTACGTGACGTCAGCGACGCCCGGGTCGAGACGGTCCCGCAGCCAGCCGAGAACGCCCCCGCCCCCGTCGTCCCCGACCTCACGGATCGAGGCGGCCGGCGCCGGCGCGACGATGTCGGCCTGCTGCTGCACCATCCGGACCAGCCCGGAGACGATGGTGGACGACGCCTGCCAGGACACCCCGGCCAGGTCCGGCGGCCGCGGACGGGTGCCGGATCGGGACGTCGCGGTTGCATCCGGGGAGGGACGCGGCGCCCTGGTCTCGGCGCGCAGGTCGCGGGCGAGTCCGGCCGCACCTGCCTGGACGTTGCGTGCTGTCCCCGGGATTCCTGGCCGGCCGGCGACAGGATCTTCGCCTGGCGCGTTCTCCTTCACCCCTGAAACCACGGACGTGTGGTGAGCGAACGTTCACCGCCTCGTGGTGGATGCTCCCTGGCGCGTACAGTTTGTCCTTCACGTCCCTGAAATCTCTCCCATCCCGGTCTCGATCACCTCCGGCGCAGCTGCCATGCGCCGTGGAACAGGACGGCACGATTTGCCCGGTCATGGCTCCTGGGTGCGCGGGCTCGCTCGCCGCAAGGGTTCCGCCTACGCCCTTCTGGCCTCGATGGATCCCTCCCAGCCAATCCTCGGAGCCCGCCAGCAGCTGATGCAGCGCCTGGTCGAGGTCACCGGGGCCGGGCGGGCGCAGTTGTGGCAGGCGCTGCCGGAGCACCCCGACCGGCTGCGCCTGGTCCAGAGTTTTCCGCCGGAGACTGGGTCGGCTCGCGAAGTGGACCTGGCGAGCATCGGTCGCCAGGCGGACGGGGTCACCCTCGTCCTGCCGTGGCGAGGGGACGAAGGTCGTGGGCCGGTCCTTGCCGCACTGACACTCAACGTCCGGTGCCGGACACGCCGTGCCCACCGGGAACTGGTCGACACCGCCAACTGCCTCGTGGTGCTGCACCGCCGGCAGACACTCCTGAACCAGCTCGGCCGGCAGGTCGGCCACACCACGCAGCTGGCGGGGGAGGTCCTGGACTCCTCGCGCCGACTGGCCGGCATCCGCGAGCTGGAACGCCGTCGGGTGGCCGCGGAGGTGGCGGTCTTCGCCCAGGGCCGGCTGGCCCCGCTGCACGCCGGCGTCGACCGGCTGGCGCGGGCTCCGGAAAATGCCGCGGAGCTGACGCAGCTGCGGGTGGAACTCGACCGGTTGGTCACCGACTTCCGGGCACTGGCGCGAGGCATTCGGCCACGGGTCCTGTACTCCAAGGGGCTCCGGGCAGCCCTCAGCGAGGTAACGGCGGGCCACCCGGGACGGGTGCGCATCACCGGCACCGTGCCGCCCCGGCTGGACCCGGAGGTGGTGGCGTCGCTGTACTACCTGGCCGCCGCCGCCGTGCAGGCCGTCAGCCAGGCCGAGGCGGACCTGGACATCGTCCTGGAGTACCGCCGTCTGCGGGTGGATGCTCTCGGGGTGCAGATGACGCTGCTGGTCGGCCTGGGCGGGACGCTCCGGCCGGGACAGGCTCGCGTGATGATGCGGGCAGCCCTGGCCATGGACGGCGACCGGCTCGCCGCGGTCGGCGGATGGTGCGAGGTGGCTGAGGAGGAGTCCGGCGCCCACGGTCGGCTGCAGGTCGTGGCCTGGGTCCCGGACCGGCTGGAGCCCCCGGCGCAGGCCGCTCTGGTACCTGCCGGGAACCTGCACGCACGTGTGCGTTCCCAGGCGCTACGGCTGGTGGCCCGCTACGCCGACGCCGACGGATCGGCCCGGGCCCGGCACCTGCTCAGCCGGCTGGACGAACCGGTCCACGTCGCCGTCGCCGGACTGCCCGCCCCCGACCTGCCCCACGCCGGCTTCACGCAGACGGTGCGGGCCCGGCCGGATCTGGTGCTGCTGGTCAACAACGACCTACCGCGGCAGCGGCCCCGGGGAGCACTGCCCGCGGGCGTCGTCGACACTCCCCCGGACGTCATCGTCGGGCCGGTCCCCGGGACGCCGCGCACGGAGTACCAGATCCTCCTTCCGGGAGTCGGCCCGCTGCGTTCGGGCATCCCTCCCGAGCGGCTGTCCGAGGCGCTGACCACCGAGGTGGTGGCCCGGGCCGACCTGCTGCGGGCACGGACCGTGCTGAGCACGATGCAGCAGCTGGTGCAGGCGTTCCCGCCACCGCCGGACCAGCTGGGGCTGCTGGAGCTCGAGCTGGCCGAACTGCGGCACGGCGCGTGGGAACTGACCGAGCTGGAGGCGTTGGGACGAACCGGATCGGGGGCCCTCGTCTCACCGGGGGATGAAGCCCAGGACGGTGGTGCCGCCGCCCGGGGCAGTGCGCACCTGAAGCCGTCCTCCCACGGCCAGGACCCGGCGCCGCATGTTGGCCACGCCGGTTGAGGTCTCGAGAGCACCCGGGGGGATGCCGGGGCCGGCATCGGCGACGCAGAAGCTGAGGCCGGCCGGGCCTTCGGCCAGCCGAACCCACACCGGGGCACCGGCGGCGTGCTTGCGCGCGTTGTTCACCGCCTCCAGGCAGATGAAGTAGACGGCCTGTTCCACGATGCTCTCGTAGCGACGTTCTGGACACCACTGCGAGGCGTCCAGGTTCACCTGCGCGCCCGCGTCGCGGAACTCGGCCTCCAGCGCGGCGGCGACACCGGCGTCCCCCAGCAGCTGGCCGTCCCCCGCCGCGACGGTCAGCAGGGACTTCTCGGTGAGGGCGAGCCCGGCGCGCAGACGCTGGAGCTGGCTCTGCACTCCTGCCGGATTGCCCTGCACCACCTGGAGTTCCAGAAGCCCGAGCATCATGCCGAGGGCCACCAGATGGTGCTGAGCGCCGTCGTGCAGGTTGCGCTCGATGGCCTCGCGCTCGGCGTCCCGTTCGCCGAGGGCACGGCGGCGGGTGGCGGCCACGCGCTCGGCGTGCCCGCGGGCCGACTCCAGGGACCGCTGCAGTTCCGCGTTGATCATGGTGTTGTGCAGGACCGGTCCCAGCACGCCGGCCGCATCGGCCAGCAGACGCCGGTGACGGCGGGTCAACCGACCGTGACGCTCCACGGACAGGACGCCCATGGTGGTGGTACAGGCGGTGACCGGCACCCGGTACCCGGCCTTGGGTCCCTGCGACGCCGAAGGCGCCTGCGGCCCGGGCCAGGAGAATTCCCGGCCGTCGGACAGGGTCAGCCGGACCCGCGCCACGCCGAGAGCAGAGTGCAGGTGCCGGCAGACCTCGGTCAGGCGCAGCAGGTCCGGGCCGGGAGCCAGGCGCGCGATCGCCTTGAGCACCCCGCCCCGTCCCTCGGGCAGAGCGGTCACTGGTCGCGCCGGGTCCGGAGGTAGGTCAGCACCGCCAGGACACGCCGGTGGTGGGAGGTGGCGTCGTTGGGCAGGCCGAGCTTGGTGAAGATGGCGGCGACGTTCTTCTCGACGGCCTTGGCCGAGAGGAACAGTTCCCGGGCGATACCGGAGTTGGACCGGCCCTCGGCCATCAGGCGCAGGACCTCGGCCTCCCGCTCGGTCAGTGACCCCAGGGCGTCGGACTGACCCGCTGGACTGCCGACCAGCTGCCCGGCCACCACAGGCTCGATCACGATCTCCCCGTCCGCGACCCGGCGGACGGTGTCGCGCAGGGCCACGGCGCTGGAGATGCGGTCCTTCAGCCGGTACCCCACGGCCTCCGTGCCGATCCGCAGAATCTCCATCAGATAGTGAGCTTCACCGTAGTGGGACAGCAGAAGCAGACCGGTGCGTGGATACCGGGCCCGCAGTTTCCGGGCCGTGGTCAGGCCACCGTCGGGATGCGGCGGCATCCTGATGTCGAGTACGGCCACGTCGACCGGTGCGCTCTCCAGCAGCGGGAAGAGTTTGTCGCCGTCGTCGACCGCGCCGACCACGACGTGACCGGTCGCCTCGAGGAGCAGGACCAGCCCCTCCCGGAACAGGGCGCCGTCCTCCGCCACAGCGATCCTCAAGGGAGGCGCGAAGGATTCGGCCGGGCGTTCATTCATGCGGCGTAGTCATAGCGTTGAGCCTTCGGTGCCTCGCGTGATCCAGCAGGGGGACGCAAGGGATTATTGTGCAGAGCAGGAAATATTGCACTTATGTGCTGCACAGGAAGGGGCGCCTTGACCTACGGCCTGGGCATCGATCTCGGAACCACCTTCACGACCGCGGCCGTCAGCAGCGGCGGCGAACCGCGGATGGTGCCTCTGTCCGAGCGGCAGGCCGTGCTCATGCGTTCCGTGGTGAGGATCGAACCCGACCATCTGGCGGTGGCCGGTAGCACGCGCAGCGGCAGTCCCGCCATCGCCGCGCACCGGTTCCGGCGTCATCTCGGGGACTCGAAGAATCTGACGGTGGCCGGGCGCACCGTGAACCCGGCGGCTCTGCTCACCACCTTGCTGGCCAATGTCCTGGACCGGGTGGCCTGGTCCGAAGGTGCCCCGCCGGATCAGGTGGTGCTCACCTGCCCGGCCGTCTGGGGCCCGTACCGGCGGGAGCAGCTGATCGAGATCGCCCGCCGCGCCGGGCTCGCCCGTCACCAGGTCACCGTCGTCAGCGAGGCCGAGGCGGTGACCGCGCACCATCTCCTGAGCCACCCCCTGCCGGACCCGGCGCTGCTCGCCGTCTACGACCTGGGAGGCGGAAGCTTCGACGCCACGCTGACCTACCGGCACGACCGCGGCACCGGCGGTGCCGGGGGAACCGGCGTGCTGGGCGTGCTGGGCGTGCCCGAGTCTCTGGAGTGGTTCGGCGGCGTGGATCTGGACGAACTCATCCTCCGGCAGGTGGACGAGACCTCCAGCGGAGCACTTTCCCTGCTGGAGGGCCGTCTCCCCGAGCAGGCGGTGACGATGGACCGGGTCCGCCAGGCCTGCGTCCGGGCCAAGGAGAAACTCTCCACGGTGCCTCCCGACGGTCAGGTTCTCGTCCAGGCCCCGCTGCCCGGGCAGGACCGGCCGGTCAGGATCAGCCGGGCCCAGCTGGAGGGGTGGACCCGCCCCTACCTGGAGGCCGGGCTTCCCAGTCTGCGCCGGGCGTTCGAGTCCGCCGGCGTGCACGCGCGTGATCTGTCCGCTGTTCTGCTGGTCGGCGGCATGGCCCACGTTCCCCTGGTGGTCTCGATGCTCACGGACGATCTCGGCAGGCCTCCGTACGTCCCTTCAGAACCCCAGCAGGTTACGGCCCTGGGCGCCGCGGCGCTGGCCGCATCTGCTTCCTGACCGGCCGGGGCCGCCAGGCCGCCGGGGCGAGCTCCGCAGAAAATTTCTGAGAAAGAACCGGCGCGGGCGATCCGCCCGAGCGTTTCAGCCGTACTGAAGGTAGGAGCCATTTTGCTGTCCGTGAGCGGTCCGTGGCACCGCGCCTCCGCCCGCGCACGACAGACAGACCCGGCTTAGCCGATGTGCCGGCCCCGGGCAAGAGGGAATTCCCTACTCTCGAACGGGGGAAAAGCCTTCACGCAGGGGGGAGCACCCCATATCGGGCCGGTAGGCATCCTTGCCAGGGTCGGGGTATGTCGCAGAACGCGGAAGAGCCACCGGCTCTGACCCTTGTGTCTCGCCCCGCCGAAGGGCCCGCCGATGGACCGGACGACAACGAGCGACGCTTCGTGGACCTGGTCGGCGAACACCGTCCCGCTCTCCTGGCGTACGCGATCCGGCTGACCCGCGGGGACGTCGGGCGCGCCGAGGACATCGTCCAGGAGACGTTCGTGCGGGCCTGGCTGCGGATCGACCGGCTCACCCCGGAACAGGGCTCGGTGGGCTCCTGGTTGCGCCGGGTCGCCTACAACCTCGCGGTGGACGGGCACCGGATGCGTCAGGTCCGGCCGCCCGAGGTGGAGCTGCAACAGCACGACGTGCCGATGCGGCAGGATGGCGGCGACGGAACCGAGCAAATCGTTGTGGGAATGGTGATTAGAGACATGCTCACCTCCATCTGGCCGGAACACCGGGCCGTTGTGGAAGAGGTCTACCTGAGGGACCGCACGGTCGCCGAAGCCGCTTCGGTACTGGGCATTCCCGTGGGGACAGTGAAGAGCCGCCTGTTCTACGCGCTGCGCACCTTACGTGGGACCGCTGCCGAAAGCGGCCTTCGGGCAAGCTGAATGAACGGGCCTCAGGCCGCGACTATCGCCGCCGTCATCGTCATCGCGCTCGGTCTGATACTGATAGGCCTGGGCACACGCCAGAAACCACCCCCGGCTTCCGCCCAGGAACAGGGAGACTCGCTCGAGTTCGACGAGGAACAGGAACCGGCCTACCACCACCAGGCCGCCGCACCGCTGTTCGAGCCGACGACCGAAGATCTGACCCAGCTCGCCGGTCTCGTCGGTCTGAGCGGCCCCGCCGAATCAGCCGACGACTTCGAGGATCCGGACCCTCCGCTGGTCGTCATCGAGACCCGGCCGTTCGTTCCCCTCGTCACGATGGGTCATGAGAGCACGGCCACGGAGCGGGACGCCTGCCGCGAAAGGATGGGCACCGGGCTGGATCCCGACCTGGCCGAAGTGACGCGCCTGATCGAGAGCCGGCCGCCCGAGCTGCGCGGCATGCTGATGAACGCCCCCGCGCCGGTCGTCCACCAGGAGCTTGCCGTCCTGCGGGCCTACCTGCGGGGCGCGCTCGCCGGGCTGGACTCCCGGTTGCGCAACGGTCCGGCCGAGCCCGGCGACCGGGCTTTGGCGGCCTGCCTCATGTCGGGCCTCAGCCGCCTGCCGGTGCACCACGGCGCGGTCTTCCACCGGGCGCCGCGCGACGACCTCTCCTTGGACGCCTTCTTTCCCGACAGCGTCCTGATCGAGCCCACCTTCGTCCGGGCCGACCGGACTTCGTTCCCGGCCGGCGGATTCGGGGAAGGCCCTGCCATCTCCTACGTCATCTGGTCCGAGACCGGGCGTCTGTGCCCGCTTTTCGCAGGTCATGCCGACACCGTGCTGTTCGCGGCGACGTCCCGCTTCCGGGTTCTCGCCCTGGACCAGCAGCAGGACGACGCGACCGTCTACCTGGCGGAGGACGTCGATCTGCCGGGCGAGCGGGGCGGGCGACGGCCTCAGGTGCTCCAGCACCTGCGCGAGCAAGCCTTGTCCGCGGGAATCGGCCCGATCGACGGTCCGGCACCGTCGCCCACCCCGCACCCCGGCCTGGACGACAACGGTCGCCCGTTCGCGTTCAGCACCGGCACCACGGTGGCCCTCTGATCCAGAACCCGGTCGGCGCATGTGGTCCAGCAGTGGGCCCGCGCGCCTGACAGCCACCCCGGGGTGTGTGCCGGTGCAGCGCGACGACGGCAAGACGCACCCGACCCCACCCGGTTGCGTCGTGACCGGACTCATCAGGACGTACGGGAATCATCTCTGCGGTCAAGGATTTTCAGGATAAAATCCTGCCAGGCACGTCACCGCGCAATTTTCGGCAGGCCGCCCGAGGTGCCACCGTCACCAGGGCAGGCCCTTCGGCGCCGATGGCCGAAGACACCCAAGCAGCGGCGAGTGTCATCGCTTCCCCACGGACTTTCTTGCAGCGCGCCCGGTAGAGGCCGCCCGGTGGTGGATCACCCGCTGCGTCACTCCGCCGTTTTTTGAGATGAAATCTTCTTCCAGAAAACTTTTTTCATCATCTGACCGCCGAGCAGGTCGATCTTGTACCCCAAACGTCCTTGAGTTACAAGGATCCCAAAACGGACGCGGCAGCGCTAGCGTCCATCCGTCAGCACATCCGCTCCAGGAGGTTCGGTGAACATACGCAAGGGCACGACAGCCGCCGTCACCGGCGCGCTGATCACCATCGCGCCCCTCACGGCAGCCGGAACGGCCCAGGCCGCCCCGGTCTCGTACACGACCACCCCGGAAGGCGTGACGCACGAGGAGAATCCGCGCGTTCCGGAGGGCGCGGTGTGGACCGAGGTCTATTTCCCCTCCAGCGACGGCAGTGGCGTGGAGCTGCACGCCGACGTCCTGCGTCCGGCCAACCTGTCGGCCAGCGCCAAGACACCCGTGATCCTCTCCGTGGGGCCCTATTTCGGGCACGCCGGTCAGACCGAGCCGGAGGACTGGACCGAGACCGGACCCTCCAACCGCTTCGAGGACTTCACCAGCGGCGCTGACCTCTTCGCCAACGGTTACACCTTCGTCATGGCCGACCTGCGCGGCTTCGGCGGCAGCACCGGCTGCCTCGACGGTACCGGCCCCGGCGAGCAGGCCGACGTGAAGGCCGCCATCCAGTGGTCGGCGTCGCAGTCGTGGTCCACCGGCAAGGTCGGGCTGTACGGCAAGTCCTACGACGCCGGCACCGGCCTGGTCGGCAACGACCTGAAACTGCCCGCCCTGAAGGCGGTCGTGGCCCAGGAGCCGACGTGGAACAAGTACAACTATCTGTTCAGCAACGGGGTGCCGCGCCCCAACGCCACCTCCTCCCCCGCGGCCTACAACTCCATCGCCACCATCGCCCCGCTGGCTGACGACACCGCGCACTACCAGGCCAATGCGACCTACGAGGAGAGTCACCCCGAGTGCCTCTCCGACAACCTCTCCGACAGCTACAACCCGGACGAGGACTCGGCCTTCTGGCAGGAACGTAACCTCGCGGCCAAGGCGGCGGGAACGAGCACGCCACTGTTCGTCACCCAGGGCTTCATCGAGAACAACACCAAGCCCGAGGACATGGAGCTGTACCTCGACAACCACCAGGGTGTGGAACGGGGGTGGCTGGGGCAGTGGCAGCACGTGCGCGGCAACGAAACCGACGACGAGGGCAACCTGCTGCAGGGCCGGGCCGGGTTCTTCGACGAGGTCATGCGCTTCTACGACCAGTACCTCAAGGGTGTCCGGCCGACCGTGGAGGACCCTGCCTACGCCATTGAGGACAGCACCGGCGCCTGGCGCGCCCAGAGCACCTGGCCGGTCTCCGACTCGTCACTGACGACGTCCCTGCCGGACGGCGAGTACCTGGACGACGGCGCCGCCTCCACTCTGAGCGCCACGACCACGACCGAACGAAGGGCAGCCCAGCAGCAGGACGACGAGCACGCCGTCGACCCGGCCCCGCCGGCCGGCCGCAGCGAGTCGACCCTGCAGGCGGAAGACACCACCAGCAGCTACTTCCGCTACTCCACGCCGGCGTCCACGCGTGTGCGGATCACCGCCACCCCGCGCATCACGCTCGACGCCAGTGCCCAGGGCAACGTCATGGTGCGTCTGTGGGACGTCGCCGCCGACGGGAGCGCCGTGATGTTCGACGAGAACGTCTCCCTCATCGAGCAGGCGGGTCAGGTCTCCCTCGACCTGAAGTCGACCGACTGGACGCTCGAGGCGGGGCACCAGCTCGGCGTCCAGATCGGCACGATCGACAGCACGAGCTGGCTGGACACACCCAGCGACGCCACCATCCAGGTCACCGGCACCAAGCTCGATCTGGAGCTGCAGAACCCGGCGTCCGACGTGCCGACCCAGGGTGACCGCTCGCCGTACCTGGACACCTATCTCACCCAGTACACCCGCACCCTGACCGACGTCGACGAGGGCACCTTCTCCCTCGACGCGGACAGCGAGTCCTGACCCGAACCGCATCAGGTGTGCCCCGCCGGGCCGGTACGGCCCGGCGGGGCACACCTGCACGTCCATCCTTCAAGGCCGCGGCCCGACCGGCTCCAGTCCGGGGACCGAGCGGATGGCGCTGCTCCGGCCGGCATCCGTCCCGGGGTCGCGGGCCCGCCCGATCAGCATCTGCCCGTAGGACTCGTAATTGCGCTCGCTCAGAACCACGTGCTGTGCGGCGACAATGACGTCACGGGCATTGCGCCGCAGCGGGTCGGAAAGATACGCCGCATCGTCACCGCGAAGCCGCATGGCCGTCACGGTGATCTCCGCGGCGACGTCGGCCAGGTGCGTCATCACCGCCATCAGCCGGACATGCTCGTCCTTCGAGGGCGGAGACCCGGCATGCGCAGCGGTCCAGACCTCCGTCAGTGTCTGGTAGGCATAAGCACGCGCTGCAGCGAGCTTGATGTCGAGCTCCGCGAGAGCCCGCTGCCCGTGCTGTCTTCCAGAGACATCTCCGGGTCGCTGCGGAGCGCCCCGCACGGCGCCGACGTGCTCACGAACCGCCGCCAGCCCGTGCCGGGCCGCACCGGCCAGCAGACCGATGGTCGGCGTGAGGCTGAACTCCATCACCGTGTGCCGGGGACCGCCCCGCCGCGACGCCGGGGGGAACGGGATGATCCGGTGATCCGGGACGAACAATTCCTGCGCGGTGACCGAGCAGCTCCCGGTACCGGCCACCCCAACCACCTGCCGCTCGTCGGTGAGGCTCAGGCAGGTGGTGGGCGCCACGCCGATCGTGAGGGTGCCAGAATGCCGGGCTCCGAAGAACACCCAGTCCGAGTGCCGCACGCCGGACATGAAGGACCAGGTCCCGGTGAAGGTGTAGCCCCCCTCGACGCGTCGCGCGGTCTGGGTGGTGACGGTCGCGTTCCCCGCTGCCGCAGGCCACTGACCGCCGAAGATCTCCTTCACCGCCCGTTGCGAGCAGAGGGTTGCCAGAGAACCGACGGCGGAAATCCCGATCATGGCGGTCCAGGCGGTGGATGCGTCGGCGGCAGCGAGCTCCTCGATCACCTCGGCCTCGGTGACCGGATCGACAGCAAGGCCGCCGATGTCGCGCGGCGCCGCCATCCGGAAGAACCCCGGTCCGCGCAGCGCGCCCAGAACCTCGGCCGCCAAGGTCCGGTCCTTCCCGGCCCGGGGCGCGTGACGACGGACGACATCGCGCAGGGAGGCGGCAGCCTCGACAAGTTGAGGGCGCTCCGGGGACCGCAACAGCGCCGGAGCCCGGGTACTTCTGGGGACCAGTGGCGTGGCGGCAGCGAGCATGGCGATGCTCAATCCTCCCGGTCCCGCAGAAGGGACGGGCCTCCCGCAGCTGATCGCCCGCGTCCCACGAGCAGTAGGTCCTCACCGGGAACCGGACCGCAGCAGGCGTGGCTTTCCCGGCCTCGTCGTGCGACTCTCATGTGAGTCCTCCGTTGCTTCGCAACCGTGCCCCGTGCACGAGTCACGACGATCCTGCCCGGCCGTGTAGAGCGGTTCCAGGAATCCGCACGATCCCGTACGGCCTGATGCTGAACCTTTTCCGCGCGCCGGACGTCCGAGAGGGATCGCTAGCCCGGCGGGTCCTCCGCGGCGCCCGGACGGCGGGTGGACAGTTCGCGGGCGGATCGGGCCGCCTCCGTCTTGTTGATCTTCAACCAGAGCCGGTGTGCCTGCTGCTTGTGCTCGTAGGCCAGCTGAGAGTCGCCAAGGCGCTGGTATGCCTCGCCGAGCCCGGCCTCGATCAGCGCCAGCCGCTCCACATCGACGACGCCCTCGTTACGGGCTCCGTCATGCGCGACCAGATATTCACGGACTGCGGCCTCCGGGTTGCCTTGTGCCAGGGCGACATCGCCCAGCCCGACGTACGCGGCCAGCTGGGCCGAGCGGTGGTTCCCCTCTTTCAGCACCTCGAGACTCTCCCGGAAAAAGGTTTCCGCCCGCCGGTAATCGCCCTGCTCCTTGTAGACGTCCCCGAGATTGAGCTGCGCGACTCCCTCGGTGGTGCGGAAGGCCAGGGTCCGGGCATTCTCCAAGGCCTCGAGGAGATGGGCCTCGGCCTCGGCCAGCCGGCCCAGCTTCACCTCCGTCCCCCCGAGGTTGCACAGGGAAACCGCCTCCAGCCAGGCGTCCCCGTGACGTCGCGCCAGGGTCATGGCCTCCTCCAGGTTCTTGGCGGCCTGCTGGTAGAGCCCCATCCCGAATTCGGCGCCGGCCAGATTCTGCAGCGTACGGATCGTCTCCGGCCCGTCACCGGTACGGCGCCGGATGGCCAGCACGGCCAGCAGGTTTCGCCGGGCCGCCCGGGCCTGCCCGGTCCTGGCCTCGGCCACTGCCCGGTAGGACAGCACGCTGAGCAGACCGGTTTCGTCGTCGCACCGTTCGTACAAGTCCCCGGCCACCTTGAGGTGGGCCAGGGCCTCGGGAAAGGCGGAGCGCCGCATCTCCGTCATGGCCAGCTGCATCACCGCATCGGCCTCTCCATGGAGGTCGCCCGCCTCCCGAGCCACGCGGACGGCCTGTTCGTGCACGCTCAAGGCGATCTTGTCGAGTCCGCGCATCCCCAGGTAGCGGTGCAGCGCCGCACTGAGACCGCCCGCGTAGCCCTGCCGGTCATGGGACGACAGAGGCATCTGGGCAGTGGCCACCAGATTACTCAGCTCCAGATCGAGCCAGGCACCCGGCGCCTCGGAATCCTCCGGCCGCCCCTCGGACGAAGGCCGCTCGGGCGACGCTGCTGACGAGGACGCCTGTTCCACCCGCTCGGTCTCCCGCACCGTCCGGGTCAGATAGTGATCCAGCAGACGGTTCAGGGCTTGCCTGCGATCGACACGGCGGTCCTCGTTCACCGCGAGCGCGGCCACGAACTCCCGGATCAGGTCATGAAAAGTGTATCGGCCGGGGCTTTCCTGCCGGATGAGATGCTGCGCCGCCAGGTCTTCCAGCAGGCCGGTCATGGTCTGCACGTCGAGGTCGGCCAGGGCTGCCGCGGCGGCGGTGTCGAAGGACTGCCCCGGATGCAGGGTCAGAGCCCGCAGCACCCGCCGGCTCCCGGGCGGGAGACTGCGGTAGGAGACCTCCAGAGCCAGGGCGACGCCCGACTCGAACTGCCCGGTCTCGCGGCGCTCGTCGAGCCAGTCGGCATGATCGGTCGGTGTCCAGCCGCTCCTGGCCCGCATCTGACCGGTGGCCAGGGCGAGCGCCAGCGGCAGGTGCCCACACCGCTCGGCGATGCGGTCGACGGCGCGAGCGTCTTCAGACGTCGCCGTGCGGCCCAGTGCGTCGGTGATGTAGAGACGGGATTCCGGGGGCGTGAACGGGTCGAGCTGGACGGGCTCCGCCTGCGGTACGGCGAGTACCCGCCGGCTGGTGATCAGCACCAGGCACTGTGGTTCCTGCGGAAGCAGTGGTGTCACCTGCTGCTGGCCGCCGGCGTTGTCGAGCAGGATGAGCATCCGCCGGCCGGCGACGCGTTCCTGGTAGAGGGCCTGCCGGTCGGCTGTGCGCACCGGGATCTGCTGTCCGGGCACGCCCAGCAGCCGCAGGAGACTGTCCAGCACCGCGTCGGGGTCGGCGGGTGGCTGTGACTCGTGGAAGCCGCGCAGGTCGACGTAGGCCGCCTCGTCGAGCACCCCGTCGGTGAGCAGGAGATGCGCGAGATGCACGGCAAGCTGGGTCTTGCCGGCGCCGGCCATGCCTTGCACGGTGAAGACGAGTGGCGTCCTGCGCGGGTGCCGGGACGGCGATGCCGGGTCACCGGCCAGGTGCCGCACGTGCGCGATGATGTCCTGCCGCCCGACGAAACCGCCGCTCACACCGGGTAGGCCGTGGAGGACGCGCACGTGGTCCGGGGCCTTGCTCGCGCCGGTCCGGACCTTCAGCGCCTGCCGCCAGTGATTGACATATCCCGGGTCGGGGTGCAGTGCGCCGACCACCGACGTCACCAGGTCGTGGTCGAGGCGTCGCCGGCCGGGACGGAAGCAGTCCACCACCGTGGAACGGCCGACCCTCTCCCCCGGTGGGCGTGCCTCGTTGACCCGCCTCGTGATCGTCTCGTAGGAGGGCGCACCGGCCCACTGCTTCAATTGCAGCAGCTGCTCGGCGATTTCGTCGAGCGTCGACGCCTGCCCTGGATCGGGAAGACCGTCCAACCAGGTTTGCACCGCCACTCCCAGGTCACCCACTTGTCCGCATCGGCCGCGACACGCTACCAGGCACACCTTTGTGTGCCCTTGAGCGCTTGTTCGTGCTCAGGACGGCGACAGGCTGCTGAACCTCACGCCACCGTGCGTGCGTAGTCCCACCGGGCGGGTCCGCCGCCTCGACGGACGGCAGGTGATCCGGAAAGGACTGTGATCATGAGCATTCAGACGGAGACACTGTTCAGGCATCTGACAGGTCATCACATCGGGTCCACGGCAGCATTGCTGACCCGGGTGAGCGCCGAGGAACGCGAGACGCTGGCCGAGCAGCTGTCCCAGCACGTACGGCGCGAAGGGCCTGAGGGCAGGCGGTCGGGATCCCCGCTGACCTCTCCCCTCCCGGCGGCCGCCGTGGCCGCCGTGGCGCTGATGCCCTCGGCCGCTGAGGCCGCGGCGTTGCTCACGCGCCCCTCGCTGCGCCCCGACTGGTCGCATCTGCCGGTGGAGCGCCTGGTCTCCACCGCTGCCCGCCGTGGTGTCTCCTGGCTCCCCGACCTGGCCGTGCGGATGGCCGCGGAGATCCGGCCCGGCGATCTGGGTCAGGAGTGGCGGTCCGTGGCCCGGCTCGTCACCGCCTGTGCCGCAACGGTTCCCGACGACGTGCGGTTCGTGACCGGCTGGGTCGCCTGGTTGCTGTCCCCGACCCGGTTGTGGGGGTGGCCGTCGGACGAGAACTGGCAGGTCGTCCTGATGTCGCAGCGTCTGGTGGACGGCCCGTACCTGAGTGCTCTGCTCCCGCAGCTCTTCCGGATCCCGGGTCTGGGCGTCCTGCTGTCTTCGAAGGGAGCGGCCCTGGCACCGTCGCTGGCCACGCTGGCGGCCACCGGCCAGGTGGACCGGGCGCAGTTGCTCGACGGCTGCCTCGACCGCCTGCGGCAGGGTGACCGCCCCGCCGCCCTGCGCTTCTTCACGACTCTGCACGATCTCCTGAGCCCCACGGACGACGAGCGCGCCGCACGGGCCGGCGACTATGTGGCCCTGGCCGAGAACGGGGATCCCCGCACCGCCCGGTTCGGCCTGCGTCATCTGCACGGTCTGCTGCGCTCCACGCGGCTGGATCCGGAGCTGCTGCTCGAGCACGCCCCGCGGTTCCTGGCGCGGTCGGAAAATACGGTCTCCCGCGACAGCGTGCACCTGCTGGACTTGGCTGCTTGCCAGAACCCCGCACAGGCAAGGGCTTTCGTCGGGATCCTGATCGATCATCTCGCGATCCTGCCGCCCACGGTGCAGGACCAGGCGCTGGACCTCGTCCTGGTCCAGGCTCGGCGACTGGGCCCCCAGGTGATGGACCTCCTGGCGCGCTCGGCCTCCGCGCTGCCGCCCGGGTTGCAGGAACGGGTTCACCACGAGCGCCTCGGCACCAGGGTCACGCGTTCCGACCTGCCCACCGAACCCGTGACCGAGCAGGTCGCCGGGTGAGGGGCCGGCGCAGCCTGCCCACGGGCGTGGCTCGCGGCGGATCTTGCTGAACCGGGTGCGGTCGGGTGCGGTCGACGTCTCGCCCGGCCGGGCCCCGCTCGGTCGCCGGCATCTGTTCCCCCGAGCGGAACAGATGCCGGTCCCGCGCGAAGTGCCTTGACGCTCAGGCCATTCGCGCGGGCCTGCCGCGCGGCAGGAGCCGGAGGGGTCAGTGGCCGGTGCCGGCCAGAATCGGTTCCAGGGCGTCGAACCAGGCCTGGGCGATCTTGGTGTAGCCGCCGTCGTTGGGATGGATCTTGTCGCTGAGGATGTCGTCGGTGGTCAGAACCGCGTTCAGGTCAACCAGGTGCACGTTCGTGGCGCCGGCGGCGACCTTGTCCGCCACCACCGTCCTGGCCCCGGCGTTGAACTCGTCCACCTGGGCGTCGTCGGTGGCGTCCCGCGAGGGCTGAAGGGTTCCCACCATCAGCGTCACTCCGGGCCGGGCATCGAGGATTTCGTCGATCAGTGCCCCCAGGCGCGCCGGGGCGTTCGGCAGGTCGTAGTTCTGCAGGGTATCGTTCGTTCCGGCGGCCAGCAGAACGACGTCCGGCTGGTACGTGGCCAGCCAGTTCTGAGCGCCGGCGGCGACCTGGTCGATGCGGTAGCCCCCATGCCCCTCGTTCTCGGGGTCGCTCATGGTTCCCGAACTCAGGGAGCCGACAAAGTCGACCGCCACCCCGGCCTCGGTGAGCTCGTCCCGCAGCTCGGCCCGGTAGCCGTTGCCGGTGGTGGACCCGGTTCCGTAGGTCATCGAGGCCCCGAGCGGCATGATCTTCACCGGTTCCTGGGCCGCCACCTCGTCGGCCTGAGCGTTCGGCGAGAGCCCGAGAATCCCCAGCGCCGTGATCCCCACGACGGCCAGACACCTACTGGTAGAGGGACGAAACATGATTGCCTCCTGGCGAGGTCGGATCCGTATGGCTCATTTCTGGCACCTGTCAGTAGCCAGCAGCGCCACCGGCGGGGCCGATGTGCGCCAGCCTGATTCACGGACGGGGGCAGCACCAGGTTCAGTGCCGGCCCCCGAGACGGTCGCCGGAATCTGGGCACGCCCCGACCCCCACCCCGAATCTTCCAGGCCACAGGCTATTTCGCGATCCGCGCGGTCGTCACAGGTCCGCACTCAGACCGCTCCTCACGCAATCACCGACGACGAAAGACGAGACGACTGCGGACACTACCGCCACGATCTGTCAAAAGGTCCATGAAGAGCTGGCATTCGATATCAGCGGGTCATAGCATCCCTTGAGAACTTCCGCATCTCGCCGGGAGCCACACGCTCTGCACTGCCAGGACAGACGGCCTACCGGCCCGAGCCCGCAGTGATCACGGACCCGGGGCGTCCTTCTCCAGTGCCGTGATCACACTCGCCAGATGCGCCCGCGCCGCCGCCTCGGCGGCCGCCGGGTCACGGGCCACGATCGCGTCGATGACGGCCAGGTGCTCGCCCAGCGACACCTGCGGCCGCCCCGCCCGCATCGCCAGCCGGAACTGGTGGCGCACCAACTGCGCGTTGAGGCGGTCCAGCAGCCGGTCGGCGACCGGCTGGTCGGCGATCTGCCGCACCCGCCGGTGCATCTCACGGTTGCAGGCCGAGTAGACGGCCGGCTCGCCGTTCTCCACGGCGGCGCGCATGCGGGCGCCGATGCCGAGCAGCTCGGTGTCGTCCTGTTCCGTGGCCAGCTGGGCGGCGCGGGCGGCGCACAGGCCTTCGAGCACCATCCGGCACTCGGTGATCGCGATCGCCTCGGCGACCGAGATGATCCGCACCCGGGCGCCGCGGTTCGGGATGCGCTCGACCAGGCCCTCGGCGGTCAGGTCGATGAGGGCCGCCCGCACGCTGGCGCGGGTCACTCCGTAGGCTTCGGCCAGCTCGGCCTCGATCAGCCGCTGCCCGGGTGACAGGTCGCCCCGGCCCAGCGCCTCCCGCAGGGCGCCGATCGCGAGCTGGGTGCCGACCGCCCCCTCTTGCAGACCCTCAGCCAACCCGGCCACCTCGCCGCATGCTCCTACCCCTGTTTTCGCACACCGTCAGACAATGTCAACAATATCGTCAGCATTCTCGGGCGCGTGTGGAAGGGCCGTTCAGCGGTTCATGTCGACTCGATGTGCCCGACTCCGGACTCCGCTCCGGTCAGCGTGAGCGGCCAGGCCGCGGCGTCCACCCCGAGCGCCCACCGCAGGTAGGCCAGGGTGGTGCGGCGCAGCAGGCCGAGCACGGCCGGGTTCTCGTCGGTGGTCTCGGCGGCCTCGTACCCGGGGATGCCGCCCAGCGAGTGCTCCGCGCCGAACAGCGTCAGCAGGCTCTTCGGGCCGGGGCTGAGACGGTAGGCGTCGGTCATCCAGTCCGGGCCGCGCAGGCTCAGCGGGGAGTCGTCGCGGTCGCCGGCGACGATCAGTGCGGGGGCCCGCATCCCGGTGAAATCCGGGTTGATGAACGGGAACCGCTCAGCCGACTCCGGGGTGAGGTCCGCGCCGCTGCCGGCGGTGGCCAGGAGCACGCCGGCCCTCACGCGCGGGTCGGACAGGTCCTCGGCGTCCCCGGTTCGGCGGTCGGGAACCCGCAGCCCGAGCAGGCTTCCGGCACTCTGCCCGCCGAAGGAGTGCCCGGCCACCGCGATCCGGCCGGGATCCAGACGCCCGCGCAGGCCGGGGACGGCGGCCTCGAGGCGGCCGAGATCGTCGAGCACACGCCGCAGGTCGTCGACCCGCGAGCGCCAGATGCCGGGCACGCGCGGGTCGCCGGGTTCCAGGCCGACGGTGCGGGAATCGAGGAAAGTGGGCTGCACGACGGCGAATCCGTGGGCCGCCCAGTAGTCGGTCAGCGGGTGGTAGGCGTGGTGCGAGGAGCCGTAGCCGTGAGCGAACAGCACCACGGGCAGCCCGCCGCCGTGCACCGGCGCGGACACCCGCACCTGGAGGTCGGTGCCGCGGCCGGGCGCGGGGACCACCAGGGGCTCGACCGAAACGACAGGGATGCTCTCGGGCATGACAAGGCCTCTCCGGCAACGAGTATGAAAACGGGACGTCGTCCCGTTTCGAAGATATGGGACAGCGTCCCGGTTGACAAGTAGGCTGTCCCGGTGAGCCCGGACCAGACCGCGCGCCCCCGCCGGGCCGACGCGCGCCGTAATCAGGAGGCCCTGCTCGCGGCGGCGGCCGGCGTCTTCGTGAGCTCGGGCGTCGAGGCGCCGATCCGCGAGATCGCGGCCCGGGCGGGCGTGGGCACGGCCACCATCTACCGGCACTTCCCCACCCGGGCCGACCTGATCGTCGCGGTCTACCGGCACCAGGTGGAGGCGCTGGCGCTGTCCGGCCCGCAATTGAGGACGACGAACACCGGCCCGCACGCGGCGCTGGCCGAATGGCTCGGCGAGTTCGTGGATTTCGTGATCACGAAGCAGGGCCTGCCGGCGGTGCTCCAGTCCGCCGACCCCTGCTACGACCCGCTGCACACCTACTTCGTGGAGCGACTGGAACCGGTGTGCCGCGAGCTGCTCGACGCCGCGGCCGAGGCCGGCGAGATCGCCCCCGGCCAGGACGCCTACGAGCTGATGCGGGGCATCGGCAGCCTGTGCGCCGGGGCGGGCACGAACCGGCGCTACGACGCCCGGCACCTGGTCGGGCTGCTGGTGGCGGGGCTACGGGTGGAGCCCCGCCGGTAGCCCGGTGCCCGATGCCCGGGAGAATCCAGAAGGATCTCGGCACCGATCGGGGTGAGTGTCCCGATCGGCGCCGAGATCCTTCCGCGGAACCGGTCCGCTCAGACCCCGGCACCGGCTCCCGGGTCCGCCGGCTGCGAGGGGCCGCCGGCGCCGGCCACGGGCACCAGTTGCCCCGCCCAGCCGGGTATCACCAAGGCCTGCGGGCCGGGCGTGATCGTCGCACCCCGGTGCGACGCCGCCGTGACGACCGGCTCGTCCCGCGCGTTCCCGCCCGCCAGCTGTTCCATCAGCATCCCGATCGTCGTGACCAGACAGGCCACGACCTCCTCCGGGACCTCCACCCGCCGGGCATGAGCCAGAGCGAGCAACGCCCCGACGGCCACCGGAATCAGGCTCCGGCGGCGGAATCGAAGGCGTATCGTGAGTTGCACGAACATGGGTTCCTCCTGTGGTCGGGGGCCGCTGCCCGCTCTTGGTAGGGGATGGCAGCGGCCTCTAGGGTTTTGTCCTGCTCCGGCGCCTCATGAATGCGTCACATTCCAGTCACCTCCCCTGATCGACTTTTCTTGATGGTGCTCCGTCCGGGTACGACAAGTCACGGCGGGCAGACCGTCACCGACGGGTTCACCAAGTCACTGAATTACCGCCAGAATCCTGTCATCATGTCCGGAAGGCCGTACGGACATGGACGGACAATGACGGACGACCCCAGACCTGAGTGGCATCAACCGGTGGTGAGAAGTTCCTGCGCCGCCGTCGGCCGAGGGGACCGCCACCGTGCCCGATGAGAAGCTCGCTGAGCTGACGAAAGAAGAAGTAGTCGACCGGTTCGCCGCGCGGCTTCGCGAATTCCGGCACCGGCTGGCCGAATCCGGGTCGCAGCGCACGCTGGAAGAGATCGGCGAGCACAGCGGTGTGGCCCGCAACACCGCCCGGGCATGGATCGAGGGCGACCGGCTTCCCCCGTCCCGCGACCTGGCTCAGACCGTCGCCCTCGCCTGCGGGGCGAGCCACGAGGAGGCGAGGGCCGCGGGCATCGCCTGGACAGCGGCCAACCGGGAACTGCTGCGCCGCCGCGACGAGTCGAACCGGGCCCGTCAGCGCAGCATCCGCCGGATGCCCGAGCCCGGGCCGGGACCGATCGGGGCGACGGCTCTCCCGTCGTCCACCGACTTGCTCCTCGGACCGAACGAGGAGACGAGCGTCGTCACCCGTTACCGCAACAACTCGGAGTTCTACCGTGCGGCGCTGGCCGACGCCGCGACCGCGGAGAGCGTCAGAGTGACCTACATCCGCCAGCATTCGCCGGACTACGTCACCAGCGAGGCCTCCAGCGCCTACTTCGCCGGGCTGCTGCAATGGGCGCGGGACGATGGCGCGCACGACCTCCGCCGCATCATCGGCATCCCGATGACCGGCGACCGACACGACCCACGCATCCTCGCCTGGATGCGCGCCCACGCGCAGGAGACGGCCGACCTGAGAAACTACGAGGTCAAGGTCATCCCCTGGATGAGCCGCGGCGACGGTCTGAACATGTGTCTCGTCGACGACCGCACGTCGTACGTCGCGGTGTCCGACGGCACCCGGCAGGGACTGTCCGGCGGTCGCGTGCAGGGCCCCCTCTTCAACGGGATGCTTCGCACACACTTTGACCAGTTATGGCAGTGCGGCGAGGTTTTCGAACGGTTCCTGGAGTCCGTACCGGTGACCCCCAGCCAGAGCGACTGACCCGCCGCGCACATCACCTCATGTCGCCTCGGCCCGGAGGCACCCGCACTGCGGAGGTGAAGTCGAGCCCGAGGTCGTCGCGCGTGGGCATCACCCTGATGAACAGCCCCGCCCCGACGGTGTTCACGAGCGCGGCGGCGGCCATCCAGCGTGGCGGGGAGGACGTCGACGGCATCGTTCCGGCTTCGTTCCGGCTCAGGAGGAGACCCGCGTGTCGTACTCCTCGCGGTGGGTGAACACCTCGTCCATGTTCTGCTGCGCCCAGGAGCGCAGGCCACGGGTCATCTGGTGCAGCGAGCGCCCGAGGGCGGTGAGCTCGTAGGTGACGGTGACCGGGACGGTCGGGGTGACGCTGCGGGTGAGCAGGCCGTCGCGCTCCAGCGAGCGCAGCGTCTGGGTGAGCATCTTCTGGCTCACGCCGGCCAGGAGCCGGGACAGGCCGGAGTAGCGCATCGGGGTGGGCACGCCGGTGCCGTCCTGGGCGTCGCCGCCCAGCGCGCAGAGGATGAGCACGACCCACTTGTCCGAGATCCGGGCCAGCAGCTGGCGGCTGGGGCAGACCGCCAGGAACGCGTCGTACTGGGCCTTGGTGCTCATGGTGCCGCCTCTCGTGGTGCCTTACGCACTCTGAAGTGCCTACTTCCCGCTGGGGAGCTGCTCTCCAATACTCATGCAGGCAGGCGCCCGGCGCCATCCCGGTCCACGACGAGAGGCTCCACCGATGAACGCGATCTCCCCCTCCCTGCCCGGCGGCACCTGGACGCTGGGTGACACCACGGTCAGCCGCTTCGGCTACGGGGCCATGCAGCTGGCCGGGCCGTGGGTGATGGGCCCGCCCGCCGACCGGGACGGCGCGCTGGCGGTGCTGCGTGCGGCGGCCGGGCTGGGCATCACCCACCTCGACACCAGTCAGGCGTACGGGCCGGCCGTCACCAACGAGCTGATCCGCGAGGCGCTGCACCCCTACCCGGACGCGTTGTTCGTGGCGACCAAGGTCGGGGCCGACCGGGACGGGCAGGGCGGCTGGCCGGTGGCCCGGGGCCCGCAGGACCTGCGCCGGCAGGTGCACGAGAACCTGCGCAGCCTCGGGGTGGAGCGGCTCGACCTGGTGAATCTCCGCATGGGGAACGCCCAGGGCCGGCTTCCCGGATCGGTCACCGAGGCGTTCGGCACGCTCGCGCAGCTGCGCGACGAGGGCCTGATCCGGCATCTCGGCGTCAGCAACGTCACCGCCGGGCAGGTCGAGCAGGCGCGCGGCATCGCGCCGGTGGTGTGCGTGCAGAACATGTACAACCTGGCCCACCGCGAGGACGACGCCCTGATCGACGCCCTGGCCGCCGACGGCATCGCCTACGTGCCGTTCTTCCCGCTCGGCGGTTTCACCCCGCTCCAGTCCGGGACGCTGTCGGCGGTCGCCGCCCGCCGGGGCTCGACCCCGATGGCGGTGGCGCTGGCCTGGCTGCTGCACCGCTCGCCGAACATCCTGCTGATCCCCGGAACGTCGTCCACGGAGCACCTGCGCGAGAACGTGGCCGGTGCGGGCCTCGAGCTGTCGGAGGCGGACCTGGCCGAACTGGACTCGATCGGCACAGGAAACCCGGTCGGGGCATGAGAAAGGCGGGGTCGCATCCCCCGCCACTACCTACGTTATAGCGGGTGGGGGGCCTTGCGGCAAGGCCCCGGGCAGGCCCCACAATCGGGCGGTCGAGGATCGGAGTCCCCTCCCATGAACACCCCCACCCGCAGCGCGTTCGCCCTGCCCGGCGATCTGCGCGCCAAGGCCGACCCGGCCCTGATCGGTTCCGACGAAAGGCATTTCGCGGCGATCGAGCAAACCCTGGAGCAGTCGATCGGCGACCTGTCCGCCCGCCTGGACGAGCAGCGCCGGGCCCCGGGCGGCGGCGGGCCGCGGGCGCTGGAACGCGACACCGAGATCCACCGGCTCACCGCCCGCCTGCGCACGCTGCGCCGCTTCGGCCTGGACCTGTGCCTGGGCCGGATGGTGCCGGACGGCAACGGCCTGCCGGCAGGTGAGCGAGCGGGCGAGCAACCCGGCGAACCGGTGTACGTCGGGCGTCTGGGCCTGACCGACCGGGACGGCCGGCGCCTGCTGCACGACTGGCGCTCGCCGGTCGCCGAGCCGTTCTTCGGTGCCACGCACGGCAATCCGATGGGTCTGGCCAGCCGCCGCCGCTACCGCTGGACCCGCGGGCGGATCAGTGACTACTGGGACGAGGTGTTCACCGCCGAGGGTCTGGAGCGGGCGAAGGCGGGTCACGCCGCCCTCGACGACCAGTCCGCGTTCATCGCCGGCCTGGGCGAGAACCGCTCGCCACGCATGCGCGACGTGCTCGCCACCATCCAGGCCGACCAGGACGCGATCATCCGGGCCGGATCGCGCGGCACCCTGGTGGTCGACGGCGGGCCGGGCACCGGCAAAACCGTGGTCGCGCTGCACCGTTCGGCCTATCTGCTGTACTCCGACCCCCGGCTGGGGCACCGGCGCGGCGGCATCCTGTTCGTCGGCCCGCACCAGCCCTATCTGGACTACGTGTCCGACGTGCTGCCCAGTCTGGGCGAGGAGGGCGTGCAGACCTGCACGCTGCGCGACCTGACCCCCGAGGGGGCGTCGGCGCGGCCGGAGACCGACCCGGAGGTGGCCCGGCTGAAGTCGTCGGCGCACGTGACCGGCGTGATCGACGCCGCCGTGCGGTTCTACGAGGACCCGCCGGCCGAGGGCCTGGAGGTGTCCACCCCGTGGGGCGACGCCTGGATCGGCCCGGGTGAGTGGGCCGCCGCCTTCGCCGCGCCGCCGCCCGGCACCCCGCACAACGAGGCGCCCGCGATCATCCTCGACGAGCTGACCTCGATCGTCGCCGCCCAGTACCCCCAGGACGACGGAACCGGGGACGACGCGACAACCGGTGAGGTCTCCGCGCCGCCGTCCCCGGAACTGCTGCGCCGGGCCCTGCGGCAGAACGAGGAACTGGCCGGCGCGCTCAACCGGGCCTGGCCCTACCTGGAGCCGGGCGACCTGGTGGCGGACCTGTGGAGCGTGCCGGCCTACCTGCGCCGCTGCGCGCCGCACCTGGACCGTGACCAGGTGCGGCTGCTCCAGCGTCCCCGCCCGCGCGGGTGGACGGAGTCCGACCTGCCGTTCCTGGACGCCGCCCGGCACCGGCTGGGCGATCCGGCCTGGGCCCGGCGCCGCGAGCGGCAGCAGGCCGCGATCGCCGCCGAGGCCGGCCGCCGGGCCGACGTGGCCGCCGAGATCGTCCAGGCGGACGACGATTTCGAGGGCGCCGTGACGATGCTGACCGGGCAGGACCTGAAGGACGCCCTGATCGACGAGGCCGGCCGGCCCACCAGCACACCCGACCGGCTGGCCGGGCCGTTCGCGCACGTCGTGGTGGACGAGGCCCAGGAACTCACCGACGCGCAGTGGCAGATGCTGTTGCTGCGCAACCCCTCCCGCAGTTTCACCGTGGTCGGTGACCGGGCCCAGGCCAGCCACGGCTTCACCGGCACCTGGAGGGAGCGGCTGGAACGCGCCGGGCTGGACCGGATCGAGCTGGCGTCGCTGAGCGTCAACTACCGCACGCCGGAGGAGGTGATGACGGAGGCCGAGCCGGTGATCCGCGCCGTTCTTCCGGATGCGAACGTGCCCACGTCGATCCGCCGGAGCGGTCTTCCCGTCGTCCATGGTTCGCCCGGCGACCTGACCGACGTGCTGGACGCGTGGCTGGAGCAGAACCAGGACGGAACGGCCTGTGTGATCGGCGATTTCCGGTTCCGGCCGCGGCCGCGGGTGCGCTCGCTGACCCCCGAGCTGGCCAAGGGGCTGGAGTTCGACCTGGTGGTGCTGGTCGACCCGGAGAAGCTCGGCGCGGTGGACCGTTACGTCGCGATGACGCGGGCCACCCGTCAGCTGGTCGTGCTCAGCGACGAGACCTGATCGCGGGTGGGCAGCGCGCCGCGCGGGCCCGGGGCGGTGGCCGACCAGGCCGCCGCCCGCACCGCGGTGTCCACGGCCTCGGGCAGCGGGACCTTCTCGGCCAGCAGCACCGCCAGCACCCCGCGGAAGCAGTCGTCGGCACCGGCGGTGTCGACGACGCGCACCGGCGGCGCCGGCACCAGCCGGGGCCGGGCGCCCTGCGCCGCCATCAGGGCCCCCGAGGCACCCATCGGCACGATCACGCTCACCCGCAGCCGCTCGGCCAGATCCCGCGCCTGCGAGAACAATTCGTCCACCGTGGTGCCCGGGGCGGTGCGGGAGAGCACCCCGACGGTCGGCGGGTCGGGCACCAGCACGTGCACGAACGGCGCGAGAACGTCCACCCAGGCGGCGATCTGGTCCGGGTGGTCGCCGTACGACGGGGTCGGGTCGAGCATCACCTTGCCCCGGGCGTGGTACAGCGCGGTGCGCACCACGTCGGCCGGCACGTCCAGGTTCACCAGCAGCGCGTCGGCGTTGGCCACCGTGTCGGCGCTGACGTCGGCCGGGCAGACCGGGTGCCCCGACCCGTCGACGGTGGCCACGCCCGGGCCGTCCAGGAACGCCGCGGCGGCGACGGCCTGATCGGCACGCATGCCGACGATCACGACATGGTTCATCCGGCTCATGCGACCAGGCCTCCCGACGGGGATCAGGGTCCGATCGTAGGGGGCCGCCGGGGCACGGGCCCGGGCTGTCATGCTCCCGGCCCAGCGCCCGCGGGCCCGCCGCAAGCCGGGCCCGCGTGCGGCGTCACCCGTTCGGCCGTACCGAATCGGGCGCGCATGGCCTACTTTGGCGCGTCCGCCCGGATTCGCAGCACAGAAGCAGAGGACACGTGGACGCCGGAATCATCATCGCCCTGGCGGTGGCACTGCTGGTCGTCGCCGTCGTCGTGCGCAAGATCCTGGTCTCCGGGCTGATCCTGCTGATCGCCGTGCTCGCCGTCGCCGCGGTGGCCCTCGACCAGTTCGGCGTCATGAACATCTGACGCCTCATGCCTTCATGCGGTCGGGCCGGACACCCCGGTCAGTTCGGCCGACAGCGTCCACAGCCGGGCCGCCTCGCCCGGGTCGATCGCGTGCGGCATGACGCCGGGCCGGGTGTAGTCGAACTCCGTCGTCACCTCACTGACCTCGCAGTCCTCCAGGTACACCCCGCCCAGCCCGTGCAGTTGCGGCGACGTGGCGGCCCACACCGACGTCGCCGCGCCCTGCGAGGGCGTCTTGAAGGCGTGCCCCGGGGGCGGTGTGCCCTCGGCGGTGAGCCAGCCCATCGCGATCTGCTCGCTGACCGGCAGATGCCGTTGCAGATGCGTGTCGACCACGCCGGGGTGCACCGCGAACGCCCGCACGTTCGCCTCCCGGCCGAGGGCGTCCAGATGGACGGCGAACAGGCTCACCGCCGACTTCGACTGCCCGTACGCCGTCCACTTGTCGTAGGCGTCGTGCTCGAAGTTCCAGTCGTGCCAGCGGATTCCGCCGGCCCTGTGGCCGCGCGAGGAGACCGTGACCACCCGGGCCCCGCCGTCCGCCCGCAGCGCCGGCCACAGCCGGTTGACCAGGGCGAAGTGCCCCAGATGATTGACGGCGAACTGTGACTCCCAGCCCGGCCCGACCCGCTCCAGCGGCGGGGCCATGATCCCCGCCGAGGCGACCAGCAGGTCCACGCTCCGCCCCTCGAACCGCTCCGCGAACGCCCTCACGCTCTCCAGGTCGGCGAGGTCCATCGGCACCACCTCGACGCCGTCCACCCCCTCCAGTTCCTTACCTGCCGTCTCCGGACGGCGGGCCGGCACCACCACCCGGGCCCCCGCCCCGGCCAGGGCCAGCGTCGTCGCCAGCCCCACCCCGGAGTAGCCGCCGGTGACGATCGCCAGCCGCCCGGTCAGGTCGATGCCGGCCAGCACGTCGCCGGTACTCGTGGTCGCCCCGAAACCGGAGCCGATCTTCTTCTGCGGTGTCTGTGGTGTCGTGTTCACCCCCTCAGCCAATCCGGCCCGTGGGCCGGGCGACAGATCCTGCGAAGGGGGTACCGCGGGTGTCTGTCCCAGCCTCGGCGGGGCGCCTATCGTGCCGGGGTGGGAGACAGCACTCAGGCCCGGGCGCACGTGCGCCGGCAGATCGGCGAGTTCCTGACCACCCGGCGCGCCGGCCTGCACCCCGCCCAGGCCGGGCTGGCACCGGGCCGCAACCGGCGGGTGAAGGGCCTGCGCCGCGAGGAGGTCGCGGCCCTGGCCGGGATCAGCGTCGAGTACTACGTGCGGCTGGAACGCGGCCAGGCCACCGGCGCCTCGGACGGGGTGCTGGAGGGCGTCGGCCGGGCCCTGCGCTTCGGCGACGACGAGCGGGCCCACCTCACCGACCTGCTGCGTTCCGGCAGCGGGGTGCACCCGTGCCGGCTGCTCCCCTCGCCGTCCACCGTCCGGCCCGCCGTACGGCGCATCCTCGACTCGATGACCGCCACGCCCGCCCTCGTGCTGAACGGGCGCCTGGAGATCGCCGGCGCCAACGACCTGGGCCGGGCCCTGTACGGGCCGCTCACCGGACCACCCGAGAAGCCGGTCGGATGGCCGGAAAGCATTGCCCTGAGCACCTTTTCCGATCCCGGCGCCCGCACGTTCTGGCGGGACTGGCCGGCGGTGGCCACCGGCGTCGTCAATCATCTGCGCGCCCAGGCCGGGCGCAACCCCTGCGACCACGTGCTCACCGGCCTGGTCGACGACCTGTGCTCGCGCAGCGAGGTCTTCCGGGACCTGTGGGCCCGGCACGAGGTGCGGGTGCCCCGGGCCGGCCTGCACCGGGTGCGTCACCCCGTGGCCGGCGACCTGGACCTGCCGTTCGAGAGCGCCCCGCTCGATCCCGGGCTGACGCTGCTGATGTACAGCGCCGAGCCCGGGACCGCCTCGGACGCCGCGCTCAGGAGGCTGGCGAGCCCTCCTGCCCGGCGCGCATGTCGTCCAGAACCTGCGGGCAGAAGCCGAACCGCCGCTCCCCCAGCACCCGGCGGCACACCTCGGACTCCGACGCCGGGCTGAACACCCCCGTCACAGCGCCGTCAGCTCCTCGGCCTGCTCCGCGGTCAGGGCGATCCCGGCCGCCGCCACGTTCTCCTCCAGGTGGGCCGGGTCCGAGGTGCCCGGGATCGGCAGCACATTCGGCGCCCGGTGCAGCAGCCAGGCCAGCGCCAGCTGGGCCGGGCTCACCCCGTGCTCGCGGGCGGCGGCATCGAGAACCCCGCCCGGGCGGGCCAGTTCACCGGTGGCCATGGGAAACCACGGGATGAACGCCAGCCCGTTCGCCTCGGCGTACCGCAGCACGTCCTCGGCGTCCCGGGTGGCCAGGTTGTACAGGTTCTGCACCGAGACGACCGGCGCCGTCGCCCGGGCCCGCTCCAGCTCGGCCACGCTCACCTCGGACAGCCCGATGTGCCGGATCTTGCCCTCCTGCCGCAGCTTCTCCAGCTCGCCGAGGCTCTCCTCCAGCGGAACGTGCGGGTCGACGCGGTGCAGCTGGTACAGGTCGATCGTCTCCAGACGCAGCCTGCGCAGGGAACTCTCGAGCGCCTGGCGCAGGTACTCCGGGCGTCCCAGCGGGATCCACACGTCCGGGCCGGTGCGCACCACACCGCCCTTGGTCGCGATCACCAGGTCGTCCGGGTAGGGGTGCAGCGCCTCGGCGATCAGGTCCTCGGCCACGAAAGGACCGTAGGCGTCGGCGGTGTCGATCAGGTTCACCCCGAGATCCACCGCCCGGCGCAGCACCCGCACGGCCGTGGCGTGGTCGCGGGGCGGGCCCACGTAGCCCGGGCCGACGATCTGCATCGTCCCGTACCCGATGCGGTTCACCGTCAGGTCGCCGCCGATGCTCATCGTGATCATGTCGCGTTCCTTCTCTCCAATCGGGGACGACGAGGAGCCTGCGCCCCGCCCGGCGTGATCAGCCAGACCGTGGCCGGGGTATCCCTGGCAGGGGCAGGCAGGCCGGCGCCGGATGCCCGAGACTGGGGGCATGACCAGCACCGCCGGGCCGCTCGGTGAGGCCCTGACCGCCTGGCGTGCGCGCCTGACCCCCGAAGCCGCCGGGCTGCCCACCTACGGCGAGCGCCGCCGGGTGTCCGGCCTGCGGCGGGAGGAGCTGGCCCTGCTCGCCGGGGTCAGCGCGTCGTACTACACGCGGCTGGAACAGGGGCAGTCGCGTAACGCCTCGGTCGAGGTGCTGGACGCGATCGCGGGCGCGCTGAACCTGACCGGCGCCGAGCGTCAGCACCTGGGGGCGCTGGCCGAGGGCTCGCGGCGCCGGGTGCGGCCGCGGCGCCCGCCGGTGGAGCACGCCGACCCGGCGCTGGCCGCCCTGGTGGAAGACCTGGGCGACGTGCCCGCCGTGGTGCTGGGCCGGCGCAACGACGTCCTCGCCTGGAACGCCCTGGGTCATGCCCTGCTGGCGGGGCACGTGGAGCGCGGCACGCCGGACGACCCGCGGGCGCGGCCCAACCTGCTGCGGATGCACTTCCTGGATCCGCACAACCGCGAGCTGTACGCCGACTGGGCGGCGAAAGCGCAGGCGGTGGTGGGGAATCTGCGGCTGACGGCCGGGCAGCATCCGGACGACCCGTTGCTGGCGGAGCTGATCGGGCAGCTGTCGATGAGCAGCCCGGAGTTCAGCCGGCTGTGGGGCGATCACCGGGTGAAGCCCTGCCCGACGGCCGACTACGAGCTGCGGCATCCGCTGGTGGGCTCGCTGACGGTGACCCAGCAGTCGTTGCGGGCGGTGCAGGCGCCGGAGCAGATCCTGGTGACCTGCACGGCGGCGCGGGGGTCGGGGTCGGCGCGGGCGCTGGCCTTGCTGGCCCAGCTGGTGCACGCCGGGCGGTAGATTCGCGCGGGTGCCCCCGATCCCTCTGTGCGTCGTGCTCGACGGCCCGTCGGCGGTCGGGAAGTCGACGCTGGCCGGCGATCGTCGAACTGCGGGTGGACGACGATCCGCTGGCCGGGCGTCAGCGCCGGCACGAGCACCCGGCCGGGCTCTCGTTGCACCAGAACTCGCTGCCGCGGCAGGCTTTCGCCCCGGATCTGGTGCCGGACACGTCGCGGCTGGACGCCGGCCGGGTGGCCGATCAGGTGTGTGCCCGGCTGTCGGGGGCCTGAGCCTCGGACGCCTGGACCTCGGACGTCTGGGCAGGACGGGTGAAAAAGCGCACCATGTCGTCCAGCGCGGTGGGCGACAGGAGCCTGCGCTCCAGGCGGGCACAGGACTCGGCGACCGGGCCGATCCGTCTCCACATGCGGGCCTCGAAGCGGGCGATGGCACCGGCCTGGTCGTGCGGGTTCGCGGCCAGCTCGGCGGCCAGGTCGGCGGCATCACGCAGGGCCTGGTTGGCACCCTCGCCGGTCGGGGCCATCAGGTGCGCGGCGTCACCGATCAGCGTGAGGGCGGGGTGCGACGGCCAGCGCATGTCGGCCGGGGTGCTGCGGATCTCGAGCGTCGTCACCGGTTCCGCGGCGGCCTCGATCAGGGCGGTCAGGGTGGGCGACCAGTCGGCGTAGCGGGCCAGCACGTCGTCGCGGCCGGCCGGGTGCCAGGGGTGGGCGTCGCGCACGCTGGCGGCTACCCGTACCTGACCGGTGCTCTCTCGCTGAGCGACCAGGTTCTGGTTGTCGCCGAGCGCCCAGAGGGTGCCCTGGCCGACCAGGCAGCCCAGATCCGGCCGGGTGCGGTCGATGTCCGGGATGACCATGTAGCTGTACGAGCGCAGGTAGCTGGTGGCGGCCCCGACCAGGAGCGGACGCAGCACCGACCGGCCGCCGTCGGCGCCGATCAGCAGGTCGCACGTGGTCTGGGTTCCGTCGGCCAGGTCCAGCCGGAATCCTTCTCCAGGAGTCTCTTTCGCGGCGACCACCCGTGCGCCCCAGCGCAGCGTGCCGGGCGGCAACGAGCCGATGAGCAGGTCGCGCAGGTGGGTGCGGTCGATCTCGGGCCGCCCGCCGGGAACCTCGGGCACGTGATGCACGAGCAGTTCGCCGGCCGGGCTGAAGATCTTGTGCTCCTCCCCCTCCGGCCGCGACAGCTCGTGGAAGTCCTCGATCAGCCCGGCCGCTTCCAGGGCGTACTGCCCGGACTCCGGATGCAGGTCGAGGGTTCCGCCCTGGGATCGCGCGTTCGGGGCGGAATCTCTTTCCAGCAGTAGGGTTTCGATGCCGTGCAGGTGCAGGATGCGGGCGAGCGCGAGACCGGCGACTCCGGCCCCGACGATGGTGACGCGCATGGTTCACCTCTCATCATTCAACCGATACAGCGTATCGCGATACACTGTATCGCATGAGCCCGGAACAGCCGTCCCCCGTCATCTGGGAACGCCCCGAACCCGACGAGCGCCGGGCCGCCGCCCCCCTGCCCCGAGCCCACCTGGTGCAGGCCGCCGTCCGGCTGGCCGACGCCGAGGGCCTGACCGCCGTGTCGATCCGCAATGTGGCCACCGCACTGGGGATTCGCCCCATGCGCCTGTACAACCACGTCGCCGGTAAGGACGACCTGCTCGCCCTGATGATTGACGAGGTCTACGCCGAGGTGGCCCGGGACCTGCCGCGGGCGAGCGACCCCTGGAGGGAACGAGCGCTGGCTGTCGCCCGGGCCACCCGCCGGGCGGTACTGCGTCATCCCTGGGCGATCGATCTGCTGGGCGGCCGGCCGTATCTCGGGCCGAACACGCTGGAGGTGTCCGAGGCGACGGCGGCCGCCCTGTCCCAGGCCCCCGGCCGCGGCGAGCCGCAGGCCCTGCGCGTGGCCGTGGGCCTACTCAGTTCCTACCTGCTCGGCGCACTGCGCCGGGAGATCGGCGAGCTGCGGGCGAGCGCGGACAGCGGGCTGGACACCCACCAGTGGCAGGTCACGCTGGGCCCTTACCTGGGCCGGCAGCTGGCCACCGGGCGGCTGCCGATGATCGAGAGGATCGTGCGTGCTCCCGACCCGGACGCCACGCAGGCATTCGAGTCCGAGATCGCTCTGATCCTGGACGCTCTCGGCCGTGGGTGAGGTGGTTCGGCCGCCTGGCGCCGCGCCGTGCACCGCGACCAGCCCACTGCCACCTGCCGCTCACTGCTGATGGACACCACCGGTCCAGAGATCATCTGGACGCCGGGCTGAGGCTGCTGACCGCGGGTGAAATTGCGGACAGCGCGGACCTGCACCAGGGTCGGACCGCACAGGCCGGACCGTGAGCGACTGGATCGTCTCCCGTCGTCCGGGGTGTGTCGCGGGTCCAGCAGCGGCCGGCTCCCCGATGCCGGTTCTCCGAAAGGACCCACAACATGCCGTTCGAACCCCGTCGCGCCATCGTGACCGCAGGCGATTCCGGAATCGGCCGCGCCGTGGCCGTGGCCCTGGCCGCCGCCGGCATGGACGTCGCGCTGACCTGGCACTCCGACGAAGGCGGCGCCCGGCGCACCGCCGAGGAGATCCAGGGCCTGGGTCGTCGTGCCGTGACCGCCCAGCTGGACACCAGCGACCTGCCCGGGTGCGGTGCGGTGATCGACGATCTCATGGACCAGCTGGGCGGCCTCGACGTCTTCGTCAACAATGCCGGAACCGGTGACGGCAAACCCTTCCTCGACCTGGACTACGAAACCTGGCGCAGCACCGTGGCCACCGACCTGGACGGGGCCTTCGTCTGCATCCAGCGGGCGGCCCGGCGCATGGTCGCCGACGGCGGGCAGGGTCGGATCATCGCGATCACGAGCGTGCACGAGACCCAGCCCCGGGTCGGGGCGGCGGCCTACGACGCCGCCAAGCACGGTCTGGGCGGCCTGATCAAGACCGTCGCCCTGGAGCTGGGGCGGCACGGCATCACCGCCAACAGCGTGGCCCCGGGCGAGATCGCCACGCCGATGACCGGCCAGACCGACCAGGACCCGCACGCCGTGCGGCGGCCCGGCGTGCCCCTGGGACGTCCCGGCGACGCCCGTGAGATCGCAGCCGTAGTCACCTTTCTCGCCTCACCGGCCGCCAGCTACGTCACCGGCGCCTCCTGGGCGGTCGACGGCGGCATGCTGAACATGGGACCGCAGGCCGGTTCCCACCTCACCAGCGACGACTGGCGTGAGGCCTGACGGCAGCGCTCCGGTCTCGGTGATGCCGTAAGCGTCCCGATCAGGATCCTGTCAGCGACCCGGCTCGGAGTCGGGCACCGGGGAGGAGTAGTTCTCCCGTGCCCACTCCCCGATCTTCGATGCCCGCGCGGCAACGGCGTCCTGCTCGGTGAAGTGCGAGACCGGAAGGGTCGAACCGTATTCCTCGACATCAGCCAGCATCGTCACGAAATCGTCCACGGCACTCATGAAATCCTGCTTCGTCACATAGGGGCCCGGCGTATCGAGGAGCCTGGTGAAATGCGGCAGCGCCATCCCGTTCAGGCCGAGGAACATCTGGAGGTCGAGAGAGGGCGCCACGCTCAGCTGCCGATTGACGTTGGGGATCTCAATGAGCTCACGGCACAGGACATCCCGGAACGTGGATCGTTCCTGCACGCTCTTGGCCAGGATGGCTTGATACATGCCTTCGAACAACAACCTGATCCCGTCGCCCATCGTGTCGTTGTAACCGCAGACCACCATGCTGTCTCCTCCGGTCTCAGGCGCCTGGCTGCCCGGCCCGACCGTCCCAGGCCCAGAATCTTTGTCCTGCAACGTATACGTTCCTCCGGGCACGATCCAGCAGAACGTCTTCAACGCCATCAGGTCTGCCCGTTGAGTCGTGCCGGACAGCCCGCGCGAACGTGCCTCACGAGTACGGCCGAGACACGACCGGCAGCAGTCCAGCTCACCGGTGGGCGACTTCTGCCTCAGTGACCGGACATTGGATCAGTGACCGAGGGCGCGTAGTGATCCCGCGCCCACTTCCCGATCTTCGCTGCCCGCTCCTCGACAGCGTTGCCCTGGGTGAAGTGGAAGGCCGGAAGGGTCGAACCGTACTCCTCGACATCAGCCAGCATCGTCACGAAATCGTCCACCGCCGCCATGAACTCTTCCTTCGGCACGTGAGGTCCCGGACCGTCGAGAAGCCTCGTGAAATGCGGAAGCACCATCCCGTTCAGGCCGAGGAGCATCTGCAGGTCGGGAGAGGACGCCACGCTCAGTTGCCGATTGACATCGAGCATCCCAAACAATTCACGCCGCAGCACGTCTCGAAACGTGGACCGCTCCTGCTCGCTCTTCGTGAGGATGGCTTGATACATGCCTTCGAACAAGAGCCTGATCCCGTCGCCCATCGTGTCGTTGTAACCACAGACCACCATGCTCATCCTCTCCGGTTGCAGCCACCTTGACCGCCCGACCGTCGCTCCAGGCCCAGAACTCAGGCCCAGCAACGTATACGTTCCGTGGAGCCGGATCCACCAGAGTGTCCGCGAGGTCATCATGACTGCCCGTCGAGTCAACCCCGACCAGCCCCGCACGACCGCGACTCACGGCTCGTTCGTCGCAGGGACGACCCGTGCCGCAGCACCAAGGTATCGTCGTCCCGGGCAGTCACTTCACGAATACCGACTCTCAGCAATGGCTTTGCGTCATCCTGCCGCCCAGGAGGCGCCAGCTGATCGCCCGTCCCCGGCCGGCCAGGGATACCCCGGGCTACCGGGCGCGTCGAGCGCAGAAGCGCACTCTGTCGTCCTGGGCGATCGAGCGGGTCCCTTTCCACATGCCGGTCTCGTGGTGGCGATTGAGCCGGCCGGGTCGCGCGGGGTCGCGGAAGCTCGGCGGCCGGTCCGGGACTGCGCTGATTCTGGATGTTGTCGAGCGTGGGTGAGCTCTCCGCTCGCCTGACCAGCCTGGCCACTCGTCCTTGTTCGCGTCCCGTACTGCCTGCTCACCGCGCTGTCCCGGGGCGGACGGCTCACGGACGGACAGCCGCCGTCGCCTGAACCACCAGGCGGGCATCCCCGTGAGTGGATGCATGAGGTCGTCCGAAAACCTGTCTCCGTCGCCGAACCGACCCGATGAGTTGCGGCTCGGTGAGTACCTGCACGGTACGTCCATCAGCTCACGGTCGGGGCGCTTCGCCTTCCAGAACGTCAGGGGCGCCGCGACCCGGCTGTACGACAATGCCTCAGGTGCGGTGCTGTGGACCGTCCCGGACGACAGACCTCGTGACAGCAGCAGTTTCGTCGTAGGCCTGGACGGTGACCTGGTGGTCAGGAACCGCTCCCGGCTTCCCGTCTGGCGGGCCGCCACGGCCGGGCTCGGTGGCGTGGTGTTACGGCTGACGGACAGCGGGGAGCTGGAGCTGCTCGACGAGGACGGCCGCAAGGTGTGGGGCAGCGGCACCGCCGGCGCGGTCGAGCCTCTGGCTCACTCCCCGATCGTATTCGGGTGGGGGTCGGTGCTGCGCCGGGGGCAGTCGCTCCGGCATCAGTCCCTGGTGAGCCCCGACGGGCTGAGCGTGCTGGCACACACCGAGAGAGGGGTCAGTTTTTTCGTTACCGGCGAGGGGGATCACTGGGCGCATGCTGACGACCGGCCCGGCAGCGCCCTTGAGTTGGGTCTGGACGGAGTTCTGCGCCTGCGGGCGGGCGAGGAGGTGCTGCACGAGTTCGGCGGCCCGGCTGAGGAATTGCAGGTGTGGGGCCGCCGCGCCGAACTGGTGCAGGCCGATGGCGACGTGGTGTGGGCCACGCCGGCGCACGTCCGGTACGGGCAGGACCCCGGTGACCGGCTGGTCCGGAACCCACCGCATCAGGCGGTGCTGGAACGGCGGTTCATGTCCCTGGCGCCCGATCACGGCTACACGGTCGCCGTCGTCAAGAAGACCCGGCCGGACGAGGTGCTGCGCCGCTGGGACGTCCAGGACGTCTCGGTGACGACCTGGCAGCGCCTGCAGGCGTCGCGCCCGGACGGACAGGTGCCGGTGGCCGCCGTGCCGCTCGGCGACGACACCCTGCTGATGGCGGGAGCCCCCTGGCTCCCGGGCGAGCGGCTCTCGACCGGGACCACGGTCGCGCGCGAGAGTTACGACGCCCTCCGTGAGGGATGGCCGCAGGAGTGGGCCCTGCACGCCGACGGCCGGACCGTCGCGCACGTGCGGCAGGCGTACCCGAGGATCCGCATGGGCGTGACCCGCCCGGACGTCGAGAAGGCCGCCCAGAGGGTCGACGTGCCGACGTACCTCCAGGGCAGCGTCGACTGGCTGGCCGTGTGGGCCGGCCTGGAGCTGACGTTCCGGGCGGCCGGGGTCTGCCCCGAGGTGGGCGACCTGAACGGTGAGATGCTGGGTGGCTTCGTGGCGGCGTCGCTGGCCCGGCCGCCCCGCGGGCCGCAGGTGCTCACTCCGCCCGGGCGAGCGCCCTTGCCGGAACTGGACTTCCTGCTGGTGCGGACCGACTTCTCCGACGACGCGGAATGGGACGCCCTGCTGCGGGAGCTGACCGGCCATGAGTCCTTCGGGGACGCCGAGGAGCATCCGGTGAACGACAGGTCCTGGGAGGGGGCCAGCCTGGACGAGGTGATGGCGGCCGTGCCGAACCCGGAGCAGATTCCCGCCGTGCACATCGCCGACTCCGTCTCCATGACCGGCCGGGGGCATCCGGTGCTGACGGTCAGTACCAGCATCCCGGCCGCGAGCGAGACCTACGAGCCGGACGAGAACTCGCCCCGCAGCATCCGCGTCGCCGCCGACTCGGTCTGGACCGTGCACGCGAACCTGGAGATCGCCAACATGGACTGGGAGGAGTTCGTCCCCGATCCCGACGGGCCGGATCCGGTCTACCGGGACAGCTGATCCCTGCCGCTGGAAGGGCCCGGTGAGTGGGGCCGCGTCATGCCTGGCCCGGCCGCGACGCGCCCCACTCGTGGGCCAGGACCGAGTAGAGATTGGAGTCCCGCCACTCACCGTTGGTGAAGACATGATCGCGGATCCGGCCCTCGTAGGTCATACCGAGCTTCTCGGCGCCCTTCATCGAAGCCGTGTTGCTTGGGCCGATCGCGGCCGAAACCCGGCGCAACCCCAAGCTGGAGAATCCGAAACTTACTAGAAGCCGACCAATTTCAGTACCGTGACCGAGATGCCAGTGATCCGCGCGCAGAGCGCAGAACAGCTTGGCCGACTTCGCCCTCCCGAGGAAAAGCCGGCCCATGCCGATCAGGACGCCGTCGGCCTCGGCCGCCAGGGCGTATTCCACGCGCGGCTCGGCCACTGCCATCTCGACGATGTCGGCGATCATGCGAACCGTCTCGGCCCTGCTGCGGCTGTCGAAGGCCAGCCACCGGGTGACCTCATCGCTCCCGAGAAACGCGTGCGCCGCCTCGGCGTCCTCGATTCGGAACTCCCGGAGCCGGACGGCCGGGCCGGAGAGCGTCACCGGATGCATCGCGCGATGCTAACAGCCTGTTCTCACTGGGCCATGCCCTGTCGGCGCGAAGTGGCCGGCCATCGTCGCTCCCGCTGAGCAGCGAGGTGCCCGCTTTTCCGGTGCATCCATCCCCTCGTCTCGCTTACCTGCTTCACCTGACTGCCACCGGGCCGCGTTCTCACGGGCACCCGAATCCGCCCAGAAGGGTATTGATGGCATGCATGTGCGGGCTTAGGATTCAGTGCAGATGGGACGAGGAGCTCATGCGCATCACGCTGGTCAATATGCCCTGGCACGTACTCGACTGGCCGTCCATGGCCCTGGCAACGCTTGACGGAACGCTCAGCAACCTCGGGCACCAGGTGAGCCACCTGTACGAGAACATCCGGTTTCCCGAATATCTCCTGACGGCCAGCGGTGGCCGGATCACTCCGGATGACTACATCACGGTGAGTCTGTCCGGTTATGAAGATGGTGTCGGGGAGTGGATATTCAGCTCAGCGCTGTCGTCGCCGGGTCGGCATGAGGACGCGTATGTGCGGTGGTTGCGCGACAGGGAATACGGCCCCGTCGCCCAGGCCACCGGCATGCACCGCCTGGTTCCGGAGTACATCCGGCAGGCAGCCGACCGCGTCCTGGCCGGGAAACCTGATCTGGTCGGTCTGACCAGTACCTTCGAGCAGAACGTACCGTCACTCGCGCTGGCGACCGAGCTGAAACGCCGCCAGCCCGCTCTCCCGGTAGTGATGGGCGGCGCGAACTGTGACGGCGTCATGGGCGCGGCCCTGCACCGAAACTTCACCTGCCTCGACTACGTGGTCCGCGGCGAGGGTGAACAGCCGGTGACCGAGCTGATGGAGGCGCTGGAGGGGCGGCGCGATCTGGCCGATGTCAGCAGTCTGTGCTGGCGCGACCGCGACGGCCGCTCGGTCGAGAACCCCTACCGGCCCTCTCTGACCCCCGGCGACCAGATTCCGGTGCCGCATCTGCGACCGTACTTCGCCGACATGGAGACCTCGCCCGTCCGGAACTGGGTCGGCCGCCTCCATCAGCGACTGGAGTCCTCCCGCGGATGCTGGTGGGGCGAGAAGCGCCAGTGCACCTTCTGCGGGCTCAACGGTGGTGCCATGAAGTACCGGTCCAAGCCGCCCGAGCGTGTCTGGGCCGAGATCGAGCAGGCAGTACACGAGCACCAGGTGCTCGACATCGCCTTCACCGACAACATTCTCGATCCCGCATACCTGGACTCCTTACTCCCCCGCGTTTCCGCTGCGGGATGGGACCTGAGAATCTTCTACGAGGTCAAGTCCAATCTCAGACCGGAGCAGATGCGCGCACTGTCCGCCCCCGGCGTCACCGTGGTGCAGCCCGGCATCGAGAACCTCTCCTCCGGACCGCTGGAGCTCATGGACAAGGGCACCACCGGCGCCGCCCAGGTGCGGGCCCTGCGGTTGTTCCTTCAGCACGGCATCTTCCCGGGCTGGAACTATCTGTACGGCTTCCCTGGTGAGCAGTGGCACCAGGACTACGCCGACGTCGTGCGGCAGATGCCCGCCCTGGTCCATCTCCCCCCGCCCAGTCATGCCATCCGCTTTTCCCTGGAACGCTTTTCGCCGCTGTTCGACCGGCCTGAGCTGGGCATCGACGACCCACGGCGTGCCCTTGGCTGGTACCGGCTCGTCTATGACCTACCGGACGATGAACTTGTCGATCTGGCCTATATTTTCGAGTACCAGCCACGGGGTATCAGCGAGGCGCAGGCCAGGGAACTGCATTCGGCCGTGGATCAGTGGAAAGCCGGTTACGAGCACTCCAGCCTGTCGTTGCGGGCCTGCGGCGACAGCCTGACCATCAGGGACCGGAGGGCCGGCTGGGCATCCGCCGACCACGTGCTGAGGAACGATGAGGCAATCGTTTACAGCACTCTCGAAAGGCATCTCAGTCTTCCGGGTCTGAAGGCAGCCCTGCGGGCCGGCGGGTGCGACATACCCGAGAAAGAACTGTCCGTCCTTCTCGGCGACTGGCTCGAAGCCGGTCTGGTGTATCGCGACGTGTTCCGGCGGCAGGAGAACTGGGTGGCCCTCGCGGTTCCCGCCGATCCGCGCCGTCGCAACGGCGCGTCGGACATCGGCCCACCGACCGCCGACGAGGAGAGTCTTAATGCCTTCGCCACCGGATGATGCGGCGCCGCACCGACGACGCCCTCTCCCGCTCGCGCACACGCCCCGTCTGCTACGGGCGCGGGGCGCGGGGCGCGTGGTCGCGCCGGCTCTGCCGTTCACCGAACCTGAGCCCTTGCTGGCCGAACTCGCTCGCATCGCAGCTGTCCTACCAGGCCCGTTGCCGGACGAGATCACCATCGACTCCCGGGCCTCCGACCTGGCCAGGATCGCCGGTGTGCTCGGCCGAGTGGGCCCGGCCGGCCTCACGATCACCGTTCGCACACCCACCGTGCCTTTGAACGCCGGCATCCCGGCCGTCGTGGGTGTACTGGCTCACGCGCAGGTTGCTGCCCTGGAGATCACCAGGGAGCTCGTGGTCGGCGGCCCCCTCGCGGTCGCCTGGACCGAGCTGGCCAAGGCCGCGCTCTCGCACGGGTTACCCCTGCGTTGGTCGGGGGCAGCCGATTCGCTTCTGCTGGAACACTTCACGCACCTGGTGCCGCCGCAACGTTCACATGACTGGCGCCGGGCCTGGCGTTACGGAGCCCTGACCTGGCGTCGTGGACCTGGATTCGCTCTCGTGAACGACGATCGGAACGAGCAGGACCGGCGTCGTCATACTGTCGATCTGTTGCTGCTGACCGGCATTTTCGGCCCTGACCTGGACCGGCCAGCTCAGACCTCCGCAGATCCGGGCCCCGTCATCGACGAGCTGATCCACCTCGGCCTGGCAGCTCGGCTACCGAACGGAGTCGTGTGGTTGCCCTACCGAATGCGCCGCTTTCCGGCAGCCCCTCCCTGAAGCGACCGGATCCCGTTGATGAAGTGCAACTGGTCGCCTATGGTCGTCATCAGTCCTACACCGCTCCCCCGGAGGTTCACATGCCGAAGCTGCCCGAACACCCCGACCGGACCGAAGACAAAGCCGCCCCCTCAGCGGTTCTGCAGACGACGTCACTCGTCTCCTCATCCACCCAGGACTCGCACTTCGGTTTCGATTACGGTCTGACCGCCCGATAGACGAGGGCGTAGCCCGATGAAGTGGTTCAGAGAGCTGACTGCCAAAGCTCGCTCTCTGAACCACTTCTCCGGCAGACCGTCTGGACACCCAGCGCCCGGAGCACTGCCCCGAGGCGGTCAGGTCCGGGCGTCATCGCAAGCCTTCGCCAAGTGGGCGCCGTTCGCGGATCACGGGCCCACTGCTACGGTCCGGCCGAGGAGTTGCGGGCGTTGCGCGAGACCACGGCCGACACCGCCGCCATGCTGGGACACCCCGGCTGATCCGGTCCGCTCGGATTCTCGGCTCAGAGCCGGAACCGTCCCACGGCCGTCCGCAGTTCGGCCGCCACGCGGTCCAGCTGCTCGACCGCGACGTCGGCCTCGGCCGGGGTCGCGGTGGTGCTGCGGGTGCGTGGCCCGGGGCCACGGGTCACGGTCACGGTGACGCCCCGTTCCCCGGCGGCCGGGCCGACCGGCGGCCCTTCAGATCCGGACGGGCGGGTGGCCGTCCCGGAGGCGCGCCTGATCCGCGGGAGTACCGTGTCAGGCCATGATCTCCTCGTTCACCGCCTTCCAGCGCCGGTGGGACGCGATGATCGGCAAGGACTTCCGGTTGCCGACCTTCGCCCCGGCGACCGTCAGCGGATGGCACGGCGCGGACCCGCTCGCCCGTCTCGACGACGTCATCATCAGCCGGGTCAGCGGCACCCCGGGCATCACGACCACGGACATGCCCGAGGACACCGCCGGGCGGGTGCGGCTGTGGATCGTGCGGTCGGGCGGCTGGACCCTGCACGACCCGCGGCGAGGCAGTGCCTACACCGTGTCCGCCGGGCAGTTCCTGCTGCATCACGGACCGGCCGAGCGCTTCGTGTCGCAACCGAACACCAGTTCCCTGCACGTGGCGATGCCCGCCGACGCCTTCGACCCGCGCCCGGCGGCCGGCCCGGTCACGACGCCTGAAATCCGTCTGGTCACCGCGCACGCCGAGATGCTGCACCTGGCCCATCGCGGTCTCGGCCCCGCCGGGCGCCGGGCCGCGCGGGACACTCTGGTGGAACTCGCCCGGGCCGTGCCCCGGGGTGGTTTCGACGACGCCGAGCCCCAGTTGGCCCCCGCCCTGGCCGAGGCCGCGAAACGGCTGGCCCGCGAGCGGCTCGCCGACCGCGACCTGACCCCGGCGATGCTGGCGCGGGAGTTCAGCGTGTCGCTGCGGACGCTGCAACGCGCCTTCGCCGACAGCGGGACGAGTGTCGCCTCCTACCTGCGCGAGGAGCGGCTGGAGCGGGCCCGCCGTGACCTCGAGGCGGGCCTGAGCGTCACCCAGACTGCCGCGCGCTGGCACTTCGCCGACAGCAGCCACCTCACCCGGGTCTACAAACGCCGGTACGGCCACACACCGAGCACCGCCATGTCAGCCGCCGATCAGCCGGCCACCGCTCAGTCGCTCGTGTAGCGGTCCGAGATCACCACGGGGGCGTCGGCGAGGTCCTCGTAGTAGAAGTCCGCCTGGTCGCGGTCGACGTGGAGCTTCCAGTACTCCTCGGCGATGACGTCCGGTTCCGAACCGGGCCGTCCCTGGCCGATGTTGGCGGCGATCGACACGTGCGCCGCGTGCACACCGGTCCCGGCCAGACCGGCGTTCAGGTTGAGCGCGTAGGCCCGCAGCGCGCTGACGGCGATGCTCACGTTGGTGATGGCCGGCACGACCATCCGGCTGGACACGGCCCCGGCGGTCAGCAGCACGGTGCCGCGCCCGCGTTCGATCATGCCGGGCAGCACCTGCTGCACGGCCGCCACGCTGCCGTACAGGTGCAGCTCGACGTGCGGCGCCAGGGTCTCGACGGTCGTCTCCGCCGCGCCGGTGAACGGCGAGACGGCGAGGTCGGCCCGGCGCGGGGTCGGCGAGAACTCCAGCACCTCGATCGGCCCGAGCTCGGTCTCGGCCCGGGCCAGGGCCCGGCTCAGGGCCTGGCGATCGGTGATGTCGGCCGGGAAGATTCCTACCCGCACGCCCTGGATGTCGTCCGCGACGGCCTTCAGCGCGTCCGGGTCACGGGCGATCAGCGCGACGTCGAAACCGCCTGCCGCGAAACGCCTGGCGATGGCGCGGCCCATCAGGGAGCCCGCGCCGACGATGGCAATAACACTCATACCGCCACGCTAGGAGCACGACCCCGGCACGAGCTTGGACACCCGCGTCAGATTCCCGGGACATCCGCGCCATCGACCGGTGCGATGTGCCGGGCCCAGCCGGCAGGGACCTGGGCCCGGCCCACAGTCTCAGAGCCGGAACCGTCCCACCGCCGTGCGCAGCTCGGCCGCGACCCGGTCCAGCTGCTCGACGGCGGCGTCGGCCTCGGTCAGGGTCGCCGTGGTGCTGCGGGTGGCCTCGGCGACCGAGGCGATGTTGCCGGCGATCCCGGTCGCTCCCTGCGCGGCGTCACCGACGCTGCGGCTCATCGTCGTGGTGGTGGCGCTCTGCTCCTCGACGGCCGCGGCGATGGTGGTCTGGAAGTCGTTGATCTGCGCGATGACGGTGCCGATCTCGCTGATCGCGGTCACCGCCTCACCGGTGTCGGCCTGGATCGCCTCGACCCGGTTCGCGATGTCCTCGGTGGCCCGCGCCGTCTCCTGGGCCAGCTGCTTGACCTCCTCGGCCACCACCGCGAAGCCCTTGCCGGCGTCCCCCGCCCGGGCCGCCTCGATGGTCGCGTTCAGCGCCAGCAGGTTGGTCTGCTCGGCGATCTGGGTGATCGCCTTCACCACGTTGCCGATCTCGGCCGAGGACTCCCCCAGCTTGCTGATGGTCGCGTTGGTGCTCTGGGCCCGGGCCACGGCCGTGCCGGCCACGTCCGCCGCCAGCTGCGCGTTGCGGGCGATCTCGCCGATCGAGGCGCCCATCTCCTCGGCGCCGGCCGCGAGCGTCTGCACGTTCGCCGACACGTCCTCGGACGACGAGCTGACCACCCCGGCCCGCTCGTTGGCCAGCCGGGCCCCCTCCCCGATCCGGCTGGTCACCGCACTCAGCTGGGCCGCACTGCCGGACACCGTCTCGGCCCCGCTGACCAGGGTGGACAGCATGCCGCGGAAGGCCCGCACCGCCTCGTTCGCCATCGCGGCCATCCGGCCCAGCTCGTCCCGCGAGGAGATCTCCGCCTCCTGGGTCAGGTCGCCCTCGGCCAGCCGGGCCAGCGACCCGGACAGTGCCTGCACCTGGCGCAGCAGCAGCCGCAGCACGAACAGAGCCAGGCCGGCGGCGAGCAGGAGCCCGATCAGCAGCGAGGCGACGACCGCGATCCGGGCGCTGCGGAAGTCGGCGGCGGCCTCCGCCGTGGCCGCCTGCGAGGCCGTGGTCTCCAGCGTGGCCAGGGCCACCACGCCCTCGTTCAGCTGGGTCTCCGCGTCACCGAAGGCCGTTCCCAGGTCGTCGGGCATCTCGAACCCGTCCGGCGGGGCCTCCCCGAAGATGATCACGTCACGCAACGTCCGGTAGGTCTGCGCGGCCGTGGCGACCTGCTCGATCTGTGCGTCCCGCCCGCCGCCGGTGCCGGCGACCTTCTCGTACTTCGCCAGCGCTGCGTCCAGCGCGGTGTCGGCGGCCTCGGCCGTCGGCAGCCAGGTGGCCTTCGCCGACTTCTGGTCGCCCTGCGCGCCCGTCACCTCGTAGAGGAACTGGGCCCGGTACATCTGGCTGAGCTGATGGTTGAGCTCGTTCAGTGCCTCGACGCCGGCCATCCGCTGTTCCTGGAGGGCGTGGATCCGGGTGTTCATCGTGCTCAGCCGCTGGAGCGAGGTGGCGCCGACCCCCACGGCGACCAGCGCCATCACCAGGATCGGGGCCAGGATCTTGGCCTTGACACTGCGGTCCCTCAGCCATCCCGCCCGGGGTGCGGGGGACGATGACGCGGAACGGGCAGCGACGTTCGGGGCGAGCGACACCTAAACTCCTGACGGTCGGGAGTCTTCTTCTCGGCAGATCCGGCCGCCGTTGAAGCTCTGGGCGACGTGTCGCGCGTCATGGACCCGGCCCGGGAGGCGGGCGGGATCAGGGACGTCCCCGATGCGCGGGCGCCGGAACCTTGATGTGCTGACGACGCCGCGCGTCCCGGGAAGGAGATTGTCATGATCGCCATGCACCCGGTCTAGCGACGGCCCCGTCCGGGGCCTCGCGGAACCGAAAGGTGACCGGAATGAGCAGAACCGACAAACACCGCCCCTACTGGGTGCGGCTGGCCGACACCCCGCTGCGGACCAGCCAGGCACATCACGACCACCGCTCCGGGCCCTGCACGCTGCCCGGTGAGGTGACGCCCGCGAGCACCCGCAGCGCCCACGGCACCTGCTACTGGACGTTCGGGCCCGAGCTGTACGGGGTCCGCCTGGACAGCTGCGGGGCCGAGGCGACCCGCTGGGCGGCCGAGGCCAACCACCGGGACCGTCGCGAGACGCGGCGTCTCCTGCGCCATTACCGGGGCCGTATCCGGCCCGCGTGAGAGATGCCTCTGGTGGGCGGGCGAGCGCCGTCCACCGGAGGGGCACCGGCGGGATCATGCTTCCGGTGTGGGCGAGCGCCGACCCGGCACACGGGGGGTGGGCGAACGCGCCCTCGTGGTGGCCAGCGACACCTCCTCCCCCGACGACCGGGCCGCGCTCGCGGAGCTGGTCCGCTCCGGGTTCGGCTTCCTGGACCTGCTGTTCGCCAACGCCGGGATCACCGGAGCGAGCGAGCCGTTCACCCAGGTCACCGAGTCCCGGTTCGACGAGGTCTTCGCGATCAACGCCAAAGGCCCGTATTTCACCGTGCAGAGCCTGGTCCCGCTGATGCCTGCCGGGAGCAGCGTGGTGCTGACGACCTCCGCGGCGAACCGGATGGGCATGCCGATGATGAGCGTGTACTCGGCCAGCAAGGCGGCGCTGCGCTCGATGGCCCGCACGCTGGCGACCGACCTGATGCCCCTGGGCATCCGGGTCAACGCGGTCAGCCCCGGCCCCATCGACACCGGCATCCTGCACCGTTCCATGCCCACCGAGCTCGCGGACCAGCTGATGGCCTCGATGCGGGAGGAGAACCTGATGAAGCGCTTCGGCACCGAGGACGAGGTGGTCCGGGCCGTGCTGTACCTGGGGTTCGAGGCGACCTTCAACACTGGGGCTGAGCTGGCCGCGGACGGTGGCGGGCTGCTTGGCCGGCTGGCCGCAGGCTGGTTCGTACATGGGCCCGAAATCTGCGATCGGCCTGTGAACTTCTAACGTGGCGTTCTGGCCAGCGTCGCCAGGCTCAGCAGAGACCGGCTTCGGTCGGTCAGGGCGGTAAGCCATCTCTGGACGGCCTCGACCAGCCAATCGGTCGGTGCTGGTGCGTGGTCAGCATCACAAGAGCGGACCAGGCGAATACCGATTCCTCGGGAGCTGCCGGTGATGTGCCGGTGCCGGCGGTTGGTCAACATCTATGTGGACGCCGACGACATCCGATTCCTGAAGGGAATGGACACGACAGTCATTGCGGGACAGCGCATCACGCTCCTCAGCGCAGCGTCGGCGATTGAGCGCGCCCGCGCTGGTCAGTCACCCAGCGTCAGTTCCCACAGCAGGCTGTCCCGCCAGGCACCGTTCAGGAAGATGTGATCGTGCGCGATCCCGTACGGGGAGAACCCCACAGCCCTCAGCACCCGCTGCGAAGCAAGATTCTCCAGCTGCGTACTCGCTTCGGCACGATGCAGCCCCAGATCACCGGACATCCGCTCCAGCAGCAAGGCACTCGCCCGCCGCGCATGCCCCCGGTTCTGATGCGGGCTCCCGATCCAATAGCCCACCGAGCCCTTCCGGAACGGGCCACCGATCACCGTGCCCACCGTGGCCTGACCGACCACGACACCGTCGGCCAGGACCACACCAGGCCACGTGCGTCCCTGCTCGTACTGCTCAAGAAGACGCCTGATCCGCGCGGACTGCCCTGCCACAGTAAAGTATTCGTCGGGCTGCGCCGGCTCCCAGCGGGCGAACGACGCCCGGTCACGCGCCAGATGAGCAGCCAAGACCTCGGCGTCCGAAACGTCGACCAAACGGATGCCTGTCTTCCCGTCAACCATGACACGCAGCCTAACGGCCGTCGTTCCCCAGGCTTCCGATGTCCGAGCTGAAGGCCAATTGGCGGGAAGATGTGCTGTTCTACACCCGGTACGGGTCCGCCTGCCCGTTCGAGGCGGTCAGGCCGCCGTCGACGGGCACCTGGGCGCCGTTGACGTAGCTGGCCTCCGGGCCGGCGAGAAACGCCACCACGGCGGCGATCTCGTGCGGATGGCCGGGCCGGCGCATCGGTACACGGTCGTCGAACCGCGCCCGCAGCGGGCTGCCCTCCGCGAGTGCCTGGCGGATGTAGTCGTGGCTCCAGGTGGTGTTCGGGTGCACCGCGTTGACCCGGACCTCGTGTCCGTGGTCGAGGGCCATCGCGTTGGTCAGGTTGGCCACCGCGCCCTTGCCGGCGTTGTAGGCCGCCTGTTGCCAGTCGGCGCGGATCCCGCCGATCGAGCCGATGTTCACGATGTTGCCCCGGGTGTTGCGCAGGTGCGGCAGCGCGGCGCGGGAGGCGAAGAAGACGCCGTCCACGTTCACGCTCATCATGGCCCGGTAGGTGGCCAGGTCGGTGGCCTCGACCGTGCCGGGCAGGGCCAGGCCGGCATTGTTGACGAGGACGTCGAGGCGGCCGAAGCGCTGCGCGATCGCGTTCATCACCCCGGTGATGGCCTCCAGGTCTGACACGTCACCGACCCACGGGTGCATGTCCGCGCCCTGCGGGCCGCGGGCGATCGCTTCGCGCAGGGTCTGTTCGGTGCGGCCCAGGAGCACGGTGGTGCAGCCGTCGGCGGCGAAGCGGTGGGCGATCGGGGCGCCCAGACCGCCTCCGGCGCCGGTGATCACGACGACGCGGCGGGCGGTGGTCTCGTTCGTTTCTGTCACGCTGCCGACCGTAGGAGGTCGGCTAGGGTCGGGTCTTGAACGAGCGCGACGTCCCCGGCTGGAAGAACTGCGACACGATGAGCGGCACCACGGCGGGCACCACGGCGGTCGGCACCTCGGGAACCCAGGCCCTCGACACCCGCGAGCCGGGCGCCGGCTTCGGCGAGATGACGCGTCGCTGGCGGGATCTCACTGGTGAGTCCGTGCCCTTGCCGGCGTTCAGCGCCGGCACCCGGGCCGGGCTGCGGGGGCGTTTCCAGGCCACGCGGCTGAGTGACACCCTGGTCGTCGATTTCGCCGCCGACTCCGCGTTCCGCACCGCGGGGACGCCTGTGGCCGGGGAGGACGTCGTGCGCCTGTGGATTGTCCGGCGGGGGCAGTGGGCCCTGGGCAACTCCCGCACCGACAACGAGACCACGGTTTCAGCGGGGGGTTTCATGCTGCGGCATGTCGGCCGCCTGACCCATTTCGCTACCCCGCCGCGCACCGTCGCGCAGGTGTTCGTGCTGCCCCGCACGCTGATGCGCGAGCGCACGGTGACCGGGCCGGCCGGTACCGCCGAGCTGCGGCTGCTGGTGGCGCACGCCCGGATGGTGCGCCGCACCCTGTCCGGCCTCGGCCCGGCCGGGGTCGAGGCGGCGCGCGGCACGCTGCTCGAGCTCGCGCGGGCCGTGGCCGGGCGGCGGTTCGACGATCAGGAGCCTCTTCTCGCCTCTCCCCTGGCCCAGGCCGCGAAGGACCTGGCCGCCGCCCGGCTGAGCGATCCGGACCTGTCCGCGGCCGGGCTGGCCCGCGAGCTGCGGGTTTCTTTACGGACGCTTCAGCGCGCCTTCTCGGCTCAGGGCGAGTCGGTCACGGGTCACCTGCGTGAGCAGCGGCTGGAGGCGGCGCGGGCCGCCCTGCTCACGGCGGCGCCGGGCTGGAGCATCGCCGACGTGGCCGCGCACTGGCAGTTCGCCGACGCGAGTCACTTCAGCCGGGCGTTCAGGGCCCGCTATGCCCTCACCCCCACCGAGTATCTCCGCCAGCAGCGGGAACTCCGCGCCCGGTGACGCCATGGTCCCCGGGGCGCGAGGGCTCACCGCCGTAGCAGCCCGCCGTCCACGACGAACTGCGCGCCGGTCACGTACGAGGCGTCGTCCGACAGCAGGAACACTCCCACCGCCGCGACCTCCTCGGCGGATCCGGCGCGGCCGAGCGGAACCTGCTCCAGCAGAGCCGACTCGAAGCCCGAACGCTGCTCCTGGCTCATGAAGTCGCGGAAGTTGGTCTCCGTGGCCCCCGGAACCAGGACGTTCACGCGGATCTTCCGCGGTGCGAGCTCGGCGGCCCAGCCCCGGGCGGCCGACACCAGTGCCGCCTTCGCTGCGGCGTACAGGCTCGTCATCGGTGCCCCCCTCGTAGGCGGAGGTCGAGGAGGTGATCACCACCGAGGCGCCCTCGGCCAGGTGCGACGACAACCGGGCCAGCTGCAACGCCGGGGCCCGCAGGTTGACCGCCATCATCGCGTCGAAGCCCTCGGCGCCGACCTCTTCCAGCGGGCCGACCGCCGCGTACCCGGCGTTCAGCCACAACCCGTGCAGTTCCTGCCCGGCCACGGCCTGCACCAGGGCGTCCACCGCTCCCGGGTCCGCCGCGTCGTTGCTCAGAACCCTTGCCTGCGAAAGCTTCCCGGCCACCGCCACCAGCCGCGCCGGATCGGTGCCGGTCGGCGTGACCCGGCCGCCCTCGTCCACGATCCGCTGTGCCCCGGCCAGCCCGATGCCGCTGCTGCCCCGGTCACCAGCACGTGCTTACCCTCAAACCTGGCCATCAGAGCCCTCTCCCGTCGGGAGCGTCGCACCAGTGGTGAACGGTGCACCACGCTACCGACCGGAGAGGGGTGATCGCGCCGGGCAGCTACTGCGGGCCGGTCATTCCGCGACGGCATCGCCGCAGTTGGCCGCGACGAGGGCCGTCCGAACGCCGGTCCTTCACCTCCGTCACGAGTGGTGCGTCAAAATTTCTCCCGTTCCGGGTAAATGGATCAGGGCTCCCCAGCGTGAGGCCGGTGTGAAACGAGAGCGGGAGGATTTCGCGGAGTTCTACGGACGCTCCCGGGACGGTTGTCTGCGGGCCGTGCTGGCCGCCGGCACGCCCGACCGGGCCCTGGCCGAGGATCTCGTGGCGGAGGCGTTCGCCCGGGCCTGGTCGTCGTGGGCGAAGGTGAGCCGCCATCCCGCGCCGGCGGCGTGGGTGGTGCGCACGGCCCTGAACCTGCGGATCTCGTGGTGGCGGCGCAGCCGACGCGAGGTGGCGCTGGAGGGCCGGGACGAGATCGGGGCCGCAGACGATGTTCTGGGCGCCGACCACCTGCTGCTGGCAGCCGTCCGCCGGCTGCCCCGCAGGCAGCGTGAGGTGCTCGTCCTGCGGATCTGGCTCGACCTGGACACCCGGACCGTGGCCGAGGAACTGGGGATCTCCGCCCGCACCGTGCCCGTGCACCTGTCTCGCGCCCTCACGAACCTCCACACACACCTGAAACCGAGCCGGCTGGAGAGCTGATCATGAATGACGACGACGTGGTGGACGAGATGCGAGAGGCACTTTCGGACGTGCGGATGCACCGCCCGGTCGAGCTGATCGTGAAACGGGGCCGGGCCCGCCGGCGTCACCGCACCCTGCTGGGCACCGCCGTCGGCGGGCTGGCCGGGGCGGCGGCCCTGGCACTGGCCGTGCCGGCGATCACCGGGAGCGGCAACGGCAACGGTCAGTCCTCGGCCCAGGCCGGCGCGCCGGCCACCGCCGAGCCGCTGCCGTCCCTGACACAGACAGCGTTCACGCTGGTCAGGCAAGGTGACGGCGCGGTGAAGCTGACCCTGGACCCGGATCAGCTGCTCGAGCCCTCCGCCCTGGAGAAGGCGCTGAAGCAGGCGGGCGTCGAGGCCACGGTCAGGACCGGTGCCTTCTGCGAGCCGAAGAAGGGCGAACTACCTCAGGCAGCCGACGTTTTCGGTGTCGGCGCGCGCCCCGGTGACAGCGGGGAGTCCCGTGAGTACGACCTGGTGATCGACGCGGCGGAAATGCCCGCGGACAGCCAGGTGTACATCAGCGTCTTCCCGGTGACACCCGGTGACGGCTACGCGAAGACGGCCCAGTACCTGGTCGCGCGGGACGCGGCGATGAGCTGCCGTTCCATGCCCTGATCCGCTCCGTCCAGACGAGAACCTTCCCGCAGAGGAGAAACATGCACCCGAGAAGGCACTGGGCCGCGCTGGCCGCAGTGGGGGCCACCCTGGCGGCCGTCGCCGGGACCGTCCCGGCGGCCGGCGGCGCCGCGGCCAGGACCATGACATCGGCGGCATCAGCGGTTTCGGCCGCTCCCGTCAGTGTCACGCTGATCACCGGTGACACCGTCACCGTGACCGAGCACGGCACCAGCGTCCAGCGCGCCCCCGGACGCTCCGGCGTCCGGTTCGTGCGCGCCACCACCGACGGTCACCAGTACGTCATCCCGTCCGACGCGCTGCCGCTGCTGCGTGAAAAACAAATAGACCAGCGTCTTTTCGACATCACGCTGTTGCAGAACTTCGGATACACCGGCACCCAGGACCCGCCCCTGCTGGTGCAGTACGCCGAGAACGGCAGGAGCAAGGCCCGCACAGCACTGACCGGTGAGGCCCGGATCGAGCGTGAGCTCCCCCGGGTCGGCATGATGGCGATCCGCCAGAAGAGCACTGTTCAGGACGGCGTGTGGAACGCGCTGACCAGCGGTGCCACCGGTAGGCGAGCCCTGCGGTCGGGGATCCGGCGGGTCTTCCTCGACGGCCGGATGCAGGTCGCCGACGACGCCAGCAGCACGCAGATCGGCGCCCAGCAGGCCTGGGACCGGGGCCTGGACGGCACCGGTGTGACGGTCGCGGTGCTCGACAGCGGTATCGACGCCACCCACCCGGATCTGGCCGGCCGGATCACCGAGAGCGCCAACTTCACCGACACGACCGACACGGACGACGACAGCGGCCACGGCACGCACGTGGCGTCCATCATCGCCGGCAGCGGCGTCAGGTCCAGCGGCAAGTACCAGGGTGTCGCGCCGGGCGCCAAGCTCGCGATCGGCAAGGTGTGCGACGGCTGGTGCCCCGAGTCGGCCGTCCTGGCCGGCATGGAGTGGGCCGCGCCGCTGGCCTCGGTGATCAACATGAGCCTGAACGGTTACGCGACGGCCGAGCCGGACCCGATCTCGCTGGCGATCCCGGAACTCTCGCAGGAGTACGGCACGCTCTTCGTGATCGCGGCGAGCAACACCGGCGCGCAGGGCGCCGGGACGGTCCAGTTCCCGGGCGACTCCCCCGACGCGGTGACCGTCGGGGCGGTGGACGGCAACGACCAGGTGGCCGCCTTCTCCGGGCGCGGCCCGACCGGCCCCGACGAGCTGATCAAGCCCGACATCACCGCGCCCGGCGTCGGTATCGTCGCGGCCCGCGCCGTCCACGGCACCCTGGGCACCCCGGTGGACGACGGGTACGTCGCCATGGACGGCACCTCGATGGCGACACCGCATGTGGCCGCCGCCGCGGCGATCCTGGCCCAGGAGCATCCGGACTGGACGCCGCAGCACCTGAAGACGGCGCTCATGGGTTCGGCACACCCGACCCCTGACACCAGCGTCTTCACCCAGGGCGCCGGGCGCCTCGACCTGGGCCGTGCGGTGACACAGGAGGTTTCGGCCGACGAGGGCAGCCTGAGTTTCGGGCGGCAGGAGTGGCCCCACACCGACGACGAGCCGATCACCCGAGCGCTCACCTACCGCAACAGCGGAAAGGAGCCCGTCACCCTGAAGCTGAGCATGCAGGGCGACACCGGCACATTCTCCGCCGGTGACACCGAGCTGACCGTCCCGGCCGGTGCGACCGCGTCCACCACCGTTGTCGCCGACACGAAGACCGGTACCGACGGGCTCAAGAGCGGCTACGTCGTGGCCACCGGCGCCGACGGCGTCAGTGTGGTCACGCCGGTCGGCATCGACCGCGGTGCCGAGACGCACGACGTCTCGATCAGCCATCTGGGTCGCGACGGCCAGGCCGCCACGAACTACTACACCTCGCTGATCGGCCTGGACGGGACCGGCACGTACCAGTTCTACGACGGCGTGGAGACCGAGACCCACAACGTCCCCCGGGGCACCTACGGCCTGGTCTCCACGATCTTCGGTGACGACGGCACGACGAGCATGGTGGTCGACCCGTCCGTCACGGTCGACGACACCAGGACGATCACGGTGGACGCCCGCACGGCACAACCGGTGAGCATCACCCCGCCGCGCACAGACGCGCGGCAGGCCGCGGCTGCGGTCGGTGCCTTCTGGGCGATCAGCGGGGGCGGAACAGCCGGATGGTGGGCGGACTCACTGACACCGGGCGACCTCTACACCGCGCAGATGGGTTCCGGCGCCGGCAAAGACGGTTTCGTCAGCGAGATCACCAGCACGTTCGCGCAGTGGAAGAACGACGAGGAGGGCTTCGCGGACAGCCCGTGGACGTACGACACGGCCTACGTCGGTGAGGGCACCTTCCCCACGGGGTTCGTCAAGAAGATCGAGCAGTCCGAGCTCATGACCGTGGAGCAGACCTTCGCCCGGGAGGCGGACGGCGCCACCGGTGTGGCCTTCAACCTGCCCGTGGTTCAGGGGAACCAGGGCAACGCCCCCGCCCTGACCTTCTCCCTGCCCTTCCGGCGCACCGCATACCTGGGCGGCACGGCCGGGACGGTCACCTGGCAGAACCTGTTCCGGCAGAACGGCGAGGACGGCCCGCTCACCATGACCACGAAACCGGAGCTACCGATCCAGGCCCGGAAGTCGTTGCAGCAGTCCTGGAACGCAGCGGTCTTCGCGCCCTCGGCCACCGACGGCACCTCCGGGGCGAGCCGTGACGGCGACCGGATCACCGCCGCCGTGCCGATGTTCACCGACGGCACCGGCGCATCGGTCGAGGTGCTGGCGGACACCACCTCCCGCTCGGCGCTGTACGCCGACGGCGTCCTGATCAAGGAGCTGGACACCGACCACCCGTCGTTCCCCGTGCCGACCGCCGCGACCGCCTACCGGCTGGAGATGAGCACCACCCGCACCGCACCGTTCCGGCTCAGCACCACCGTCGGAGCGGTCTGGACCTTCACGTCGCAGCACGGGGACACCGAACTCCCGCTGTCCACGGTCCGTTTCAGCCCTGCTTTGGACAGCCGGAACGCGGCACCGGCGGGCAGGTTCAGCATTCCGGTGACGGTGGTGCACGCCTCCGGCACACCGGCGAACCAGACCCTGACGGCGCAGTTCTCCACCGACGACGGCACGACCTGGAAGAACACGACCGTCAGCGGATCCGGCGACCGGAGCACCCTCCAGGTCACCAACCCGGCGTCCGGGTTCGTGTCCCTGCGGGCCGTCGCCACCGACGCGAGCGGTGACACAGTGACGCAGACCGTATTGCGGGCCTACAGCGTCCGATAGCCGATCGAGGGACGGCGGGGAGTCCCGTGCGTACGACCTGGTGATCGACACCGCGGCCATGCCGGCTGACAGCCAGGTGTACATCAGCGTCTTCTCGGTGAAACCCGGGGCCGGTTACGCGAGGACGGCCCCGTACCTGGTCGCGCGGGACGCTGCGATGAGCTGCCGCTCCATGCCCTGATCCGCTCCGTCCAGGTGAACCCGTCCATCGATGCGGGGCGGAGTCCGTCCGCCCCGCGGAGGAGAAACATCCGCCCGACCGGAGCCGATCTGGGCCGACCCGCCGGGCACGGTCGCCTGCGCAGGACCATCACCCCGCCGCCGCACGGATGACGCCGGTGGGGTGATGGCCGTCGTGGTCGTCCTGAAGGTCAGCGGGCCAGCCGGCGCCGGGCCAGCTCCACCAGCAGAGCCGCGTGCTCGTCGAGACGGGAGTCGTCGAAAACGGCGCGCTCCGAATGCATCGGCCCACTGCTGCCGTCGGCCGGGCTCACCCCCAGGAAGACCAGGGTGCCCGGAACCTCTTCCAGCACATAGGCGAAGTCCTCCGAGGCCATGCCCGGGAACGGTAGCCGTACCACCCGGTCGCCGTACAGCTCGTCCAGGGTTCCCAGGACGAAGCCGGTTTCGCCGGGATCGTTGACGGTCACCGGGTAGGAGTCGATGAACTCCGTCTGCACCGAGCAGCCGTGCGCCTCACCGACCGCGGTGAGCAGTACGGGCAACTGCGTACGGACGCTGGTGAGCGTCTCGCGCGAGAGGGCCCGGATGTTGATCTCGAGTTCCACCGAGCCGGCCAGCACGTTGCTCGCGGCCGAGTCCGACCTCAGCCGGGTGACCGACAGCACGGCCGGGTCGCTGACCGGCAGCCGCCGGGCCGCGAACGACTGCACCGCCAGGATGATCTCGGCCGCGACCGGCACGGGATCGACGGCGTGGTGCGGGAAGGCCGCGTGGCCACCGGTTCCGGCCACGCGAAGCCGAAGAGCGCTGGCACTGGCCATCATCGGGCCGGGCCGGGTGACCGCCTGACCGGCCGGGGTCACGCAGTCCACGTGCACGGCGTAGGCCGCCACCGGCCGCTCGCCCGCTGCCTCCAGCACGCCCTCCTGAAGCATGAGCCGGCCTCCGGCGAAGCCTTCCTCGCCCGGCTGGAACATGAAAACGACGGTTCCGGTCAGGTCTTCGCGACGCCCGGCCAGCAGCCTGGCCGCGCCGACCAGCCCGGCCATGTGCAGGTCGTGCCCGCAGGCATGCATCGCCCCGTTGGTGGAGGCGAAGTCCAGGCCGGTGGCCTCGGTCACCGGCAGGGCGTCCATGTCCGAGCGCAGCAGCACCACCGGGCCGGGCCGGCCGCCCCGCAGCACGGCGGTCACCGAGCTGAGCCCTTGCCCGGTGGAGATCTCCAGGTCCAGGCCGTGCAGGGCCTCGAGGACGGTGGCCTGGGTGGCGGGCAGGTGCAGGCCGACCTCGGGCTGCTGGTGCAGGGCGCGGCGCAGGGCGACGAGGTCGTTCATGCGCCGGTCTTCTCGCCGAGCCGGGCCAGCGGGCCGGCCGCCTTGACCGAGACCTTGACGGTGGGGTGGTCGGTGTAGGTGACGGGGGTCTCCAGAATGTCGACGATGCTCACCCGCAGGGGGTCGGCACCGGCGTGGATGGCCTTGGCCACCGCGGCCTCGCTGGCCTGGGCCACGGCCGCCTCCCGGTCGTGCAGGCTGCTGATCTGGTCGGCGCGCCCACCGGCCAGCGAGATGGCCGCGCCGACGGCGTTGGCCACGTCCCCGTGCTCGGGCCGTAGTACCTGCCCGGCGCCGGGCAGGCCGTCCGGCACCAGGAACCCGCCTCCGCCCACCACGACCAGGGGCAGGTCGGCCCGGCCCAGCGAAAGCCGTTCCACCGCGTCCTCCAGTTGCTGGCGGGCGTCCTCCAGGGCGGTCTTGAGCAGGGCGCTGGTGACCGGCGGCAGCGACGGCAGCGAGCGGCCCCCGACCACGGCGCCGGCCAGGGCGGCCGCGTCGGTCAGGGTGGGGGTGCCGCCACCGAACAGCAACGCCTGCTCGGTGATCCGGTGCCCCACCGAGCCGGGCCCGACCGCGCCGGTGCGCGGGTCGACGGTGGTGCCGCCGCCGATGCCCAGGCTGAGGATGTCAGGCATCCGGAAATTGGTTCGCACACCACCGATCTCGCGGGGCAGGGTGGACTCGCGGGGGAAGCCGTTGACCACCACGCCCAGGTCGGAGGTGGTGCCGCCGACGTCCACCACGATCGCGTGCTCGGCGCCGGACAGGTGCGCCGCGCCCCGGATCGAGTTGGCCGGGCCCGAACCGATCGTGAGCACCGGGTACTGGGCGGCGTAGTCCAGCGACATCAGGGTGCCGTCGTTCTGGGCGAAGAAGGTGACCGCGTCGATGCCCTCCTCGGCCACCACGGTGACCAGTGCCTCGGTGACGGAGCGGGCCACGCTGTAGAGGGCGGCGTTCAGCACGGTGGCGTTCTCGCGCTCCAGCAGCCCGGTCGGGCCGATGTCCTGGCTCAGGAACACCCGGGTGTGCGGGCCCAGGTGCTCGCGCACCAGCTCGGCCACGGCCAGTTCCTGCTCAGGTGAGGAGGGGCTGAAGATGCCGGTGACCGCCACCGCGTCGAAACCCTCGGTCCGGTCGAGGAACCGGCGGATGCCGTCACGGTCGAGGGGGGCGATCGGGGTGCCGTCGACCATGTGGCCGCCGCCGACCATGGCCGAGCCGGCCAGCACCAGGCCGGCCAGGCCCTTCGGCCAGCCCAGCAGGGGCGGGTACTCGGTGGCGGCCGGGGCGCCGAGCCGGATCGCGGCCACCCGGTCGAGGTCACGGCGGGCCACGATGGCGTTGGTGGCGTGCGTGGTGCCGAGCATCACCCGTGACACCCGGGAACGCTGCTCACCCAGCTGGGCCAGCACCGCCGCGATCGCCGCCCGGATCCCGCCGGTGACGTCGTCGCTGGTGGCCTGCTTGGTCGAGGCCAGCACCCGGCCGGCGCCGTCGATCACCACGGCGTCGGTGTTGGTGCCGCCGACGTCGACGCCCAGGGACAGGTCGCGGTTCATCGGGTGGTCTCCTTGAACGGGACGTAGGTCAGGTCGTAGCCGAAGGCCTGCGGGCCGGCCAGTTCCAGGCCGCGTGGGGTGCGCCAGATCGGGTCGCAGGCCCACGCCAGCACGGCCACCCGCTGGCCGTAGCGGAGCATCTCGGTGGTGATCGCCTGACCGGTCTCGGCGTCGATCACGGTGACGTTGTCCGGCACGCTGGCCAGCACCTCGCCGTCCTCCAGGACCACCAGGTTCTCGTTCTGTAGCTCCAGGCGCTGCAACCGGCCGCGGTCGGCGCCGGTCCCGGCGATGGTCACCGAGCCACGGGCGAACCCGTCCTCGGTGCGCCGGTCCAGGTCCGTGATCTTGCCGGTGAGCAGGATCGAGCCGCCCAGCTCGGCGGCCACCGCGGCGACCGGCTCGGAGGCCGACAGCAGGGCGTGCCCGACCCGGATCGCGGCGCTCACCGTGCCCTCGACCACCGCCCCCCGGGCGGTCTCGGCGGTCATCGGGTAGTGCGCGCCCAGGCAGATCGAGCCGCTGGCCACGGTCAGGGCACGGGCGTGCCGCTCCAGCCAGTGCAGGTCGATGGTCTTGATCACCGACACGTTGCCGACCACGTCACTGAGGATCGCGAAGTCGCAGGGCAGCCCGGCCACGTTCATCGAGACCATCGCGGCACTCGGGAAGGCGCGGCCCATCCCGTCCGCATCGAGCAGTTTCAGGCCCAGGCGAGAGGCCCAGCCGACCGGGCTGACGCCGTTGCTGCCGCCGATCTCGGCCGCCATCAGGGCGGTGATCGGGCGGCCGGCGGCGGCCTGCGCCTCCCGCACCAGCAGGTCGATCTGGTGCCGGGACGAGAGCATCTCGATGCCGACGGTGGGGGCGCCGATGCCGGACATCAGCATCACCAGGTCGTCCGGGCCGAGCTCGTCGACCGTGACCAGGGGCACCGGGCCGTTCTCGAGCAGCACCTGCTCGGCCACGACCTGGGCGGTGTGCACGGCTCCGCCGCCGCCGGTGCCGAAGATCGCCGCACCGGCGGCCAGGGCCGCGACGTCCGCGGCCGCGACCTGGGCACCCGCAGAGGCTGGGGAGGTAGGAGGCATGAGCATCACGATAGGAACCTTGCCGCTGCCGCCCTATGGTTCCGCGGTCCAGAGAATCTGTTCATACTGTGGCCGTGGCACAAGTGACGATCGCGGACCTGGCCGCCCAGGCCGAGCGCCTGGGGCTCGTACTCAGCGCCGGCCCGGCCGGTGAGCAGGTGGTGGCGCGGGTCGAGGTGGCCACCCTGGAGCGGCTGGACAGTGCGCCGGCCGGTGCTCTGGTGATCGTCCCCGGTGACGCTCCCCCACCGCCCTACCGTCTCGACGTGGCGCTGCGGCAGGCCAGCGCCCGCCAGGTGACCGCCCTGGTCTTCACCACCGGCCTGACGCTGCCCACCACCGCGCGGATCCTGGCCGAACGCGGCGGCGTCACGGTCTTCGCCGCGCCCACGGTGCGCCCGGCCGAGCTGGCGATGACGGTGGACAGGCTGCTCTCGGCCGGTGCCTCGGAGGCGATCATGCGGGCCGGGCACGGCATCGCCAAGGCCTCCGAGGCCGCCGCCGAGGGCCTGCCGGAAGACATCCTGGCCGCGGCCAACCGGGCGCTCGGCTCGGACCTGGTCCTGGTGCACGACCCGCACGTGCTCTGGTCGGCGACCGATGCGGTCTGTGTGGGCGAGGTCCCGATCGGGCGCCTGGCCGGGTCGGAGCTCGACCCCGCGGTGGCGGTGGCCCGCCCGGTGATCGCCTCGCTGATGTCCCGGGCGGCGCAGCGCCGCATCAGCGACCGGTTCGCGCCCACCCAGTCGCGGGCCGACCTGATCGTCGAGCTGATCCTGGCCGAGTCCTCGCGGGTGGAGGGCTTCGTGGCCCGCGCCGCCCGGCTGGGCCTGCCCCTCCAGCTGTCCCACGCGGCAGGCTGGTTGCGGCCCACCAGCCTGATCACCCCCGAGGCGCGGGCCCCACGCAGCGTGCAGCCGGCGGTCGAGCTCTTCGCCCTGCAACTGGCCGAGGAGCGCCCGGAGATGTGGCACGTGGCCTTCGTCCAGGACGACCTGATCCTGGTCTGCACCGAGGAACACGGCGCCGGCGACCACCAGCGCCGGCTGCGCGAGGTGGCCGAGCGCGTGCAGGCCCATGCCCAGAACCTGGCCGGCCCCGAGTGGGCCTACACCCTCGGCCTGGGCACCCCGCAGCTGGGCGCGGGCGGCCTGCGCTCCTCGGCCGCCGAGGCCCGCATCGCCGCCGAGTCTGCCGTCGCCGCAGGGCGACTGGGCAGCGTCGAGCTGACCGACGTCACCGGGCTGCGGCGGGTGCTGCTGGACGTCTACGCCTCACCCACCAGCCGCAGTCTGCTGGCCGACATCCTGCGCCCGCTCGACGCCCTGGGCCCCGAGCGGGCACACACCTCCGTGGTGACGCTGCTTTCCTACCTCTCCCACGGCAAATCGCTGGCGCACGCCGGACGGGAGCTGAACCTGCACCCCAACGCCGTCGGCTACCGGCTCAAGCGGGTGCGCGAGGAACTCAAGCTCGACCTGGACGACCCGGACACCCGGTTCGCGCTCGAACTGGCCTGCCGGGTCAGGCTACTGGGGGCCGTCCGACGCTGAGCCGATGCCGGCGGTCCGCGACAGCACGGCGACGAACTCGGGCCACAGCTGGCGGGGTATGTCGTGGCCCATCTGCGCGTACAGGTGAATCTCGGCCTGCGGCAACAGTTCGGCGAAGGCCGTGGCCGCGCTGTGGTGCAGGACCTGGTCGCGCATGCCGTGAATCACCACCGCCGGGATGTTCAGGCCGCGCAGCTGCTCACGCCGTTCCAGGGGCCCGCGCAGCATCGCGTTCCACTGCCGCACCAGACCGTCGGGCCGGTAGATGCGCCGGTAGTAGTGGCTGCCCAGGGCGGCCGACTCCTCGGCGTCGAACGGGAATCCGGGTGACTGGTAGTGCTTCTGGCCGCCCACGAACATGGTGACGTAGGCATCGTGGTCGAGCAGCTCGGGCGCGGCCGTCACCGGCTGCCCGTCCCCGTGCTCACCCACCAGGAACTCGGGCGCGCTGGAGGGCGAGGTCGACATCAGCCCCAGGCTCGCCACCCGCTCGGGGCGGCGGATCGCCACCAGCTGCGCGATGAATCCGCCCATCGACATCCCGGTCAGGTGGGCCTGCTCGATGCCCAGGTGATCCAGCAGGGCGATCACGTCGTCGGCCATGTCGATGAGGTCGTAGTCGGCACTCAGCTCGTCGGGGCCGCCGGTCTGCTGCGACAGCCCGACGTCGCGGTTGTCCGGGCGCACCACGAAGAAGCCGGCTTCCACCAGCAGCGCCACGAAGTCGTCGGACCAGCCGATCAGCTGGGCCCCACCACCGTGCAACAGCACCAGCGCCCGGTGCGACGCCTCGCCGTCGGTCTCGTAGTAGACCTCCACCCCGGCGGGGGTAGTGAACAGGGGCATCAGGCGTCCTTGAGATCGAGGGGCTGACCGATGACGGGGATACAGCGCAGCAGCTCACGGGTGTACGGGTCGCCCGGGTCCTGCAAAACGGTTTCGGTGGGACCGTTCTCGACGATCCGGCCGTTACGCATCACCGCCACGTCGTCGGCGACATAGCGCACGACGGCCAGGTTGTGGGAGATGAACAGCATCGTCAGGTTCAGGTCGGTGCGCAGCTCGCGCAGCAGGTTCAGCACCACTCCCTGCACGCTCACGTCCAGCGCCGAGGTGATCTCGTCGGCGATCAGCACCGCCGGTTCGGCGGCCAGGGCCCGGGCGATGGTGATCCGCTGTCGCTGACCGCCGGAGAACCGGTCAGGACGCTCGCCGGCCCGGTCCGGGTCGATGTGCACCAGCTCCAGCAACTGCCGGACGCGGGCCTGGCGCTCGGGCCCGCTCCAGCGCCGCCCGGTGGCCAGCAGTCCTTCGGCCACCGAGGTGCCCACCGGCATCCGCGGGTCGAGCGCGGCCAGCGGATCCTGAAAGACCAGCTGCACCCGGCGGCGCGTGCGCCGGGTCAGCGCGGCCCCGTCCAGGCGCACGGCACCGCCGGCGGCCCGTTCGAGGCCCACGGCCACCCGGGCCAGGGTGGACTTGCCCGACCCGGACTCGCCGACCAGCCCGAGCGTGGTGCCCGGGCGCACCACCAGGGACGCGTCGTCCACCGCCGGGTGCCCGCCGAAGCGCACGCTCACCCGGTCGAAGACCAGTTCACTCATACCGTCACCTCCTGCTCGGCCGGGGCCGCCTCGTCGGCGGCCACCCCGATCACCGGCAGCGGTTTCGAGCGGTCGGTGTTCATGTCGGGCACACAGGCGATCAGCCCTCGGGTGTAGGGATGCTGGGCCTTGCTCAGGTCGGCGGCGGCCAGCCGTTCCACCACCACCCCCTCGCGCATCACCACGATGCGGTCGCAGAACCCGCTCACCAGGGCGATGTCGTGCGAGATGAGCAGGATGGCGGCGCCGGTCTGCTCCCGGGCATCGTGCAGGGCCCGCAGCACCTGCCGCTGCACGGTGACGTCCAGGGCGGTGGTCGGCTCGTCGGCGACGATCAGCCGCGGCGAGCCCATCAGGCCCATCGCGATCATCACCCGCTGGCGCATCCCGCCGGAGAACTCGTGCGGCAGCTGCCGGATGCGCCGGTCCGGTTCGGGGATCTGGACCAGCCGCAGGGCCCGCAGCGCCCTGGCGACCGCCTCGCCGCGGCCCACCCCCGCGTGCACCTGGCTGACCTCGGTGAGCTGACGCCCCACGGACAGGGCCGGGTTCAGCGAGGAGAGCGGGTCCTGGAAGATCATCGCCTGCTCCAGCCCCAGCTGCCGGCGCTGCGCGGAGGTGAACCGGCCGGTCATGTCGATGCCCCGGAACAGCAGCCGCTCGCACTTCACCTGGGCCTGCGGCCCGAGCAGCCCGGCGATCGCCATCGCGGTGACCGACTTGCCCGAGCCCGACTCGCCCACCACGCCGACGACCTCACCGGGCGCGATGCTCAGGTCGACCCCGTGCACGCGCTCGATGAGGGAACCGTCGTCGGTCCGGAACGAGACCCGCAGGTCCTTCACGTCGACCACGGCGTCGCCGTCCGGCCCGGCCGCGGCCACCGCGCCGCTGCGGGCCGCCCGCACGGTGTGCCGCCGTTCCTGGCTGAGCATCTCGCCCAGCAGCGAGAACAGCACCCCGGTCAGGACGATCGCGATCCCCGGCCCGATCGCCGCCATCGGCTCACGGTAGATGTCCTTGGCCCCGGCGTTCAGCAGCCGGCCCCAGTCGTACTCCGGCGCCTGCACCCCCAGCCCGAGAAAGCTGAGCGCGGCGAACGACAGCAGGGTGACCGAGGCGTGGGCGGCCACGTTGACCACCAGCGGCGGCAGGATGTTGGGCAGCACGTGCCGGGCCGCCGTGCGTACCGGGTTGCTGCCCAGAAGCCCTGCGGCCCGCACGTAGTCGGTGTTGGCCACCGAGGCGGCCAGGGTGGAGACCAGGCGCGCGAACACCGGGATCCCGGCGAAACCGATGGCCAGCATCGCCCCGGTGGAGGTGGCTCCCCAGATCACCGAGAAGAACAGCGCCAGCAGCAGCCAGGGGAACGACAGCAGGATGTCGATCAGACCGGTGAGCAGACGCCGGGGCAACCGTGGCAGCACGGCCGCGGTCACCCCGAGCAGCACCCCACCGGCCACCGAGATGCCCACCGCGCCCAGCGTCAGCAGCATCGACAGCCGGGTGGCCACCACCACCCGGGCGAACAGGTCGCGGCCCAGGTCGTCGGTGCCGAACAGGTGCTCGAGGCCGGCCGGGGCCTGCCGGCCGGCGAGGTCGCGCTCGGTGGCGGCATCAGCGAACAGCACCGGGCCCAGCACCGCCGCCGCGACCAGGAGCAGCAGACCGGCACACACCGCAACACCCTGCGGAGTAACACGTTTCACGAATCAGGCCTCCGCAATCGCCGAGCGTGGGTCGAGAACGGCCAGGGCCAGGTCGATGACCAGGTTGGCCCCCAGCACCAGCAGCGCGTACACCAGCACCACGCCCTGGATCAGCGGGTAGTCCTTGGCGGTGATCGAGGAGACGATCATCGAGCCGATCCCCGGCACGGTGAACACGGTCTCGACCAGAACGGTGCCGGCCACCAGCCCGACCAGCACCACCCCGCCGGCGGTCAGGGCCGCGGCGACGATGTTGGGCAGGGCGTGGCGCAGGTACAGCAGGCGCCCGGGCAGCCGCTTGCTGCGCGCCGTGGTCAGGTAGGGCGTGTCGAGCACCCGGAGCATCTCCACGTGGACGATCCGGGCCAGATAGGCGAGCGGGCCGGCGGCCAGGGCGAGCACCGGCAGCACGGCCTCGGCCGGGGTGCCCCAGCCGGCCGGCGGGAACAGTCCCAGACCGATGCTGAGGGTCGCCACCAGCAGCACCGCCAGCAGGAAGTTGGGGACCGCCACGAGCACCCCCAGTACCCCGGAGACGCCCAGGTCGAGGATGCGGTGCCGGCCCGAGCGGGCCGAGACGGCGGTGGCCACCCCGAGCGGGAACGCCCCCGCCACCGCTACCAGGAACGCCACCACGGCCAGGGTGAGGGTGGTCGGCAGCCGTTCGGCCAGCATCGCGGTGACCGGGCGCTGCGAGGTGACCGACAGACCCAGGTCGCCGCGCAGCAGGCCACCGAGGTAGTCGGCGAACTGGGCGCCCAGGGGCTGGTCGATGCCCAGCTGCTCGCGCAGGGCGTTCACCGTGGCCACCGGGGCGGTCGGGCCGAGAGCGGCGCGGACCGGGTCGCCGGGGACGAACTGAACCATGAAGAACACCGCCACCAGCACCACCGCCAGGGAGACGGCGGCACGGGCCAGGCGACGCAGGAGGAAGACCAGCCGCGGCGCCCCCGCCCGGGAGCGGGACGGGGGCGCGACGACCGTGACAGGAGGGGCCGTGGTCACGTCAGCCCAGCATCCGGATGCTGGTGGGCTGGATCGAGCCGGTCACCTCGGCGGTGGCCCCGGCGAAGAAGATCGGCGACTCGGTCTGCGCCAGCGGGTACACGTCGGCCCGCTCGACCAGCTGTGCCTCGGCGTCCTGCCAGATCCCGCAGGCGGTCTGGGAGTTTTCGGCGGTGAAGGCCTTCTCGGCCAGGGCGTTGTACTCCGGGTTCTTCACCCCCATGAAGTTGTAGCCGCCCTCCTCCGAGGTGGCGCCGTAGAAGAACAGGCTCAGGACGACCGGGGTGCCCGGGGCGAGCTGGATGAAACCCGTGTCCCAGTCGTAGGTCTGGTACAGGTCGGTGGACCAGCCGGTGGGGTCCTCGGCGACCAGTTCGGTCTGCACGCCGATCTCCTTCCACTCGGCCTGCACCTCCTCGGCCGCGGCGGCGTGGCTGGGGGTGCCCGCGTCGTAGAGGAAGCGGATGCTCAGCGGCTTGCCGTCCTTGGCCCGCATTCCGTCGGCTCCGGCGACGTAACCGGCCTGCTCGAGCAGGGCGGCGGCCTTGCTCGGATCGCTGGCGGGCAACTGCCACTTCGGCCCGTCGGCCACGCACAGCAGGGGCGTCTGCACCACCAGCGACGTCATGTCGCTGCGGTACCCGTCGGTGACGATGTCGCCGACCGCCTCCCGGTTCAGCGCCAGGGTGAGGGCCTGACGCACGTTCTCGTCGGCCGTGGGCCGGTCGGAGCGCTCGTTGAACAGCATCTCGCCGATCGGGTTGGGCACACCCTTGCTGCTGTTTCCGGCCGCCTTCAGCCGGTCACGGTCGGAACCGGCGATGCCGGCCGCGTTCAGGCCGCCCGACAGCAGCAGGTTGGCGGCGGTGGACTCGTCGGTGACGACCTTGCCGACCACGGTGTCGGGCAGGCCCTCGGTCTGGCTGGTGACCCCGTCCGGGCCCCAGGTGTACCCGTCGCGCTTGGTGTAGGTGTACTCGCTGCCGGCCTGGGCCTTGGTCAGCTCGAACAGGCCGGTGCCGTTGGTGGCGTCCTTGAGCGTGTCCGGGTCGTCCAGGCCCTTCTGGCAGACCATCTCGACCGCCCCGGTGGAGGAGAGCAGGAACGGGTTGGTGGTCTTGCTGGTGATCGTCAGCTGGTTGCCGTCGGCCTCGGCCGACATGTCGGCGGTGATGTTCGAGCCGTTCCAGAATGTGCCGTTCTCGGCGTCGGCCTGGTAATTGATGTTGGCGGCGGCGGTGGCGGCGCTGAAGTCGCTGCCGTCGGAACAGGTGACGCCCTCCTTCAGGGTGTAGGTGATGGAGGTCGGCGTCTCCTTCCAGCTCTCGGCCAGCCAGGGGCGGAACTCGCCCTCGGCCGTGGTCTGCACCAGGGAGTCGTAGGCGTAGGGCACCAGGGCCCGCTGCACCAGGGACACCCCGGTGAGCGGGGACAGGCTGCCCGGGTCGTCGTTGAGGGCCAGGTTGAAGGTGCCGCCGGAGACGTAACTGGTGGACGCCGCCTCGGTCCCGCCGCCACCACCGCAGGCGGTGAGCACGAGAGCGGCGAGCGCGGAGGTGGCAGCCACCGCGTAGGCCGGAGAATGTTTCCTGGTCATTGCAGTCGTCCTCCGACTAGTTCGCTGGGACTCGATCTGCTGGGGGGGGGTGAGGGACCGCCGGGTCCATGTGTCGAGGCTAGGAAGCGCTGATACGCCGGACAATGTGCCGGGAAGGCAAAGAATCGGGCGGCATTGTGGCGAGGGACCAAAATCGCCTCACAGCAGCAGGGATGACAGCAGCAGGCTGGTCTCGGAGTTCAGCACACCCTCGACCGAGCGGATCCGGCCCAGCACCGCGTCGAACTCCGCCAGTGAGGCGGCCCGGATGTCGGCGACCAGGTCCCAGGCGCCGTTGGTGGTGTGCAGCGAGACGATCTGCGGCAGCCCACGCAGCTGCTCGATCACCTGGGCGGTGGCCCGGCCCTCGATCCCGATGAACGAGACCGCACGCACCTCGCCCACCGCCCCGTCCCGCACCCGGGCGGTGAACCCCAGGATGACGCCGCTGTCTTGCAGCCGCTCGATCCGCTGGGTCACGGTCCCCCGGGTGACGCCCAGGCGACGGGCCAGCGAGGCGGCCGGCTCACGGGCGTCGGCCCGCAGGGCGGCGACGAGACGGCGGTCCAGAGCGTCCATGCCAATTCCTCCTGGCGTCGGTCCCGGCGGATCGCCCGGTGACACCGGGCGATCCGCCGGAACGGGCCGGGCAGATCGCCCGGTTCGTCGATTGCCCGCCTGCGGCGGCGAAAACTACCGTTGGAACATGCATTTCGTGAGCGTGAGCAATATGGCCCAGTGGGTCGCGGCCACCGGGCCCGAGGCCGTCATCGCCGGGATGACCGACGCCCTGGAACGAGACTTCCGGCGCTGGCCACAGTTCGAGAAGACCCCGCGCCTGGCCTCGCACTCGGACGTCGGGGTGATCGAGCTGATGCCGACCACCGACGGCGAGCAGTACGCGTTCAAGTACGTCAACGGGCACCCGGGCAACCCCCGGCACGGCCTCCAGACGGTCAGTGCCTTCGGGGTGCTGGCCGACGTCTTCACCGGCTACCCCACCTTCATCAGCGAGATGACCCTGCTGACCGCGCTGCGCACGGCCGCCACCTCGGCCCTGGCGGCCCGCTGGCTGGCCCCGCGCGGGGCCGAGGTGATGGCCATGATCGGGGCCGGTTCCCAGGCCGAGTTCCAGGCCCTGGGCGTGCGCTCGCAACTGGGGGTGCACCGGCTACGGGTGTTCGACGTCGACCCGCAGGCCTGCACCAAGCTGGTACGCAACCTGCGGCCACAGGGTTTCGACGTCGAGATCGTCGACTCGCCCGCACAGGCCGTGCGCGGCGCGCAGATCGTCACCACCTGCACCGCCGACAAGGCCAACGCCACCGTGCTGCACCGGGCCGACGTCCACCCGGGGGTGCACATCAACGCGGTGGGCGGTGACTGCCCGGGCAAGACCGAACTCGACCCGGCGATCGTGGCCGGCGCCGACGTCTTCGTCGAGTACCCCGAGCAGACCCGGATCGAGGGTGAGATCCAGCTCCAGCCGCCCACTTTCCCGGTCACCGAGTTGTGGCGGGTGATCGCCGGCGAGCGCCCGGGCCGGGTAGGCCCGGAACGCACCACGGTGTTCGACTCGGTCGGTTTCGCGATCGAGGACTTCACCGCCCTGGCCTACGTGCGCGAGGCGGTCACCGGCACCCGGTTCGCCGAGCAGATCGACCTGATCGCCGGCCCGGACGACCCGAAGGACCTGTTCGGCATGCTCGGCAGCCCGGTCCCGGCCTGATCCACCGGGGTCGCCGAGGCGGCCGGGCTCCCGGTCGGCAGCCCGGCCGCCCGGCCGCGGCTCAGCCGGTGCTCTCGGGCACCCGGACGGAACTGCTCACCCGCTCGGCCAGTTCCAGGTTGCGGTAGGGCCCGGGCCCGCGCAGCGCCGCCACGATCCGCTCGCGCACCGCCGCGGGCTTGTCCTGGCTCATCTTGTTCTTGGCCTCGAACCGGCTCACCCGCATCCGGAACCCCACGGTGCCGCGCACGATCCGCTCGGCGTAGGCCTCGTTGGCCAGGGTGGCCCGCATCCGGAACGGGTTGGGCAGCGGATCCTCGAAATGGTCCACCAGCCGCTCCAGCTCGCGCAGGTTCTCGGCGTCGCTCAGGATCTCCGGCACCCCGTAGGCGTGCACCACCTCGAAGTTCCAGGTCGGCACGCCGACCGGCAGGTCGTACCAGCTCGGCGAGACATAGCCGCTGGGCCCGTAGAACACCACAACCAGCTCGTGCCGGCCCAGTTCGTGCAGCAGTTCGTCGGGTCGGCCGACGTGGCCGACCAGCACCAGCTCGTCCTCCCCCTCACCGCCCTCGAGCAGCACCGGGTAGTGCGAGACCACCAGCCCGGCCGAGGTGTGGCTGATCATCGTGGCCCACGGGTGGGCGGCGATCAGCCGCCGCACCTCGGCGACCTCGGGCACGGCGTAGGCCGGGGTGTGCCGCATCACCGGCTCCCGGTCAGGGTGTCGTGCGTGAACCGGCCCGCCAGCAGGGTCGCCGCCACCGGCAGAGACCGTAGCTGGCTGGCCGTCACCGCGAACGGGTCGGCCTCCAGCACCGCCAGATCGGCCACGTCACCGACTCGTGGGCGCAGCCGCCCGCGCATGCTGGAGGCCAGCGCCACGTCCAGCGGCAGACACTGCTCCGGATGCCACGGTTCACGCTCGTCACGACTGCGGGAGGTGGCCGCGGCCACCGCCTGCCACGGGTCGAGCGGGGCCACCGGCGCGTCGGAACCGAAGCGCAGCGTGGCCCCGGCACGGTGCAGCGAACCGTAGGCGAACGCGCGGCCGGTGCGCCCGGCCCAGTGCCGGTCGGCCACGTCCCGGTCGTCCATGGCGTGCTCGGGCTGGATGCTGGCGACCAGGCCGAGCCCCGCGAACCGGGCGAAGTCCTCGTCACCGACCAGCTGAGCGTGCTCGATGCTGCCGGGCAGGCCGAGCTCGGCGAAGATCTCGATGACCTCGGAGTTGGCCCGGTCGCCGATGGCGTGCACGGCCGCCCCGATACCGTGGGCGGCGGCCCGCTCCAGCAGCTCCCGCAGTTCCTGCGGGCTCACCGTGGCCACCCCACAGCCGTGCACGAGGTCATGCTCCAGACCCGGGTACGGGTCCCAGCACAGTGCCGTGCGGGTGTTCAGCGAGCCGTCCACCACCACCTTGAGCCGGCCCATCGTGATCAGCCCCTGTGGTTCCAGCAGATCACCGGTACGGTGACCGTCCGCGATCGCCGCCGCCAGCCGCTGTGGCCAGACCGCCACCTCGACCCGCAGGGCGTCCACCCCCTGCGCGACCCGGGCCGGCCAGTCGGCGATGTTGTCCTCGTTCTCGAACTCCACCACGCCCACCACACCGCGACGGGCCGCCGCCTGCGCCGCCGCCGCGTACTGGGCCACGGTGGGAGGAGCCGCTTCCACCAGACGACGGCCGGCCTCGAACCAGGCCGCCTCCCGCACCAGTCCCGACGCGTCCGGACGGGCACCGAGCCGGGCAGCGGCCGCCGTGTTCATCCACGCGCAGTGCAGGTCGCCGCTGATCAGCACGACCGGCACCGTCCCGGTGACCGCGTCCAGCCCGGCCAGCGTGGGCGGCTGCGACCAGGTGCCGTCACGGAACCCGTACCCCGACAGGAACTTTCCGGTCACGCCGGGGAGCGCGCGGCGGACCGCCTCCAGCACCTCCGCCGCACTCGTGGTGCGCGTCAGGTCGAGCCGTGACTGCTGGATCGTCCACTGGGTGAAATGCAGGTGCTCGTCCCACAACCCGGGTACCAGGACCCGGCCGTCGAGGTCGGCACCGGCGCCCGTACCCGGTGCGCTGCCGGCCGGGCCGATCGAGGAGATCCGCCCGTCGGCGACCACCACGTCCACCAATTCTTCGCTCTGTAGCAGACGCGCGTTGCGCAACCAGACTTCACTCATGCCGCACCCACTGCCTCCGGGGCCACGAAGGCCGAGATGTCATCACTGGTACTGCCGTCGAGCGCGAGCTCGGCCAGCACCCGGCCGATCGCCGGGGCGAACTTGAACGCGTGACCGGCCCCGAGGGCCACCAGCACATCGGGATGACGCTCCAGCGGGCTGATCACGAAGTTGCGGTCGGGGGTGATCGCGTACTGGCAGGTGAGTGTGCGCAGTACCTCTCCGCTGCCGGGGACGGTGCGCCGCATGAAGCTGCTCAGCTCCTCCAGCAGGGCCGCCGAGGGGGCGAACGTGCGCTCGGCCGGGCTCATCACGTTGTTCGACAGGTCGCGGGCGGCCTTGACGGTCGGCTCACCGTAGGTCGGGAAGCCGTAGAAACACTCCTCGTCCTCCCAGATCCACACCGGGAAACGCTCCCGGTCGAACTGCCCCGGATCGGCCGGCCGGAAATAGGTCACCTGCTCCTGCATGGTGATCAACGGAATCCGCGCACCCAGCGGCTCCAGCAGCGTGTTCGTCCACGCGTCGGCGGCCAGCACCACCTTGCCGGCCAGCACGTCACCGGCCGGAGTGTGCACGATGACCCCGCCCTCGGTGGGCGTCAGCCGCTGCACCGGGGTGCGGTCGCGCAGGCTGGCCCCGTGCATGCGCGCGTGCATCTGAAACGCCGCCACCGACCGGGAGGCGTGCACGATGCCGGAGTCGGCCGTGTACACCGTCTCCACGTCCTCGCCGAGCCGGAACTGCGGCCAGCGCTGCGCCACCTGCTCCGGCGAGAGCAGCTCATAGGGCACCTGCGCCGCGCCCAGGCTGGTGGCGAAGTCACCGGCCGAGTAGGGGCCGGCCTTGGGGATGAACACCAGGCCGCCGGTCAGGGTGACCAGGTGCTCGCCGGAGTCCTGTTCGAAGGCCGCCCAGTCGCGGTAGGCCGACTGGGCCAGTCGCACGTAGGGTTCCGAACCGTACGACGTGCGGATGATGCGGGAGGTGTCGTGCGAGGCGCCGCGCACGTGCCCGAGCTCGAACTGCTCGAAGGCGACCACGCGGGCGTTCTTCCGGCTCAGGTAGTAGGCGGCGGCACTGCCCAGCGCGCCCAGGCCGACCACGGCCACGTCGAACGTCTCCATGAAATCACTCCTTCTGTGAGAACTACAGAACCTTGGCCAGGAACGCCTGGGTCCGGGGATGCTGGGGGGCACCGAGAACCACTGCTGGCGAACCGCTCTCGACCACCACACCGTCGTCCATGAACGTCACCGTGTCGGCCACCTCACGGGCGAAGGCGATCTCGTGCGTGACCACCACCATCGTCATCCCGTCGGCGGCCAGCGCCCGCATCACGTCCAGCACCTCCCCCACCAGCTCCGGGTCCAGCGCCGAGGTCGGCTCGTCGAACAGCATCAGCTGCGGGCGCATGTTCAGCGCCCGGGCGATCGCCACCCGCTGCTGCTGACCGCCCGACAGCGACCGGGGGTAGGCGTCCGCCTTGTCGGCCAGGCCGACCCTGGCCAGCAGCTCCCGCGCCCGTTCCCGGGCCACGGCGGCCTTCTCGCGCCGCACCCGCACCGGCGCCTCGGTGAGGTTCTCCAGCACGGTCAGGTGCGGGAAGAGGTTGAACTGCTGGAACACCATGCCGATGTCGCTGCGACGGGCGGCGATCTCGGCATCCTTGAGCTCGTGCAGGCGCCCGTTGCGCTCCCGGTAGCCGACCAGTTCCCCAGCCACCCGGATGGTTCCGGCGTCGAGCTTCTCCAGATGGTTGATGCAGCGCAGAAACGTGCTCTTGCCCGAGCCCGAGGGTCCGAGCAGGCACATGACCTCGCCCTGGGCGACGGTCAGGTCGATACCCTTGACGACCGGGTTGCTGCCGTAACGCTTGTGCACGCCGACGGCCTCCACCATAGGAGTGGCACTCATCTCTGCTCCATTCGCCCGGGCTCACGCCGGCCCAGGAACACCGCCCGGAACGAGCGCTGCGGGGTGCGCAGATCACCGCGCCGGAAACGTCTTTCGAGATAGACCTGGCCGATCGTGAGCACGGTGGTCAGGATCAGGTACCACAGGCTCACCGTGATCAGCAGCGGGATCACCTGGTAGGTGCGCGAGTAGATGGCCTGCACCTGGAAAAGGATCTCGGGGATGGCGATCACGCTGACCAGCGAGGTGGTCTTCAGCATGGCAATGGTCTCGTTGCCGGTCGGCGGAATGATCACCCGCATCGCCTGCGGGAACACGATCCGGCGGAACACCTGACCCCTGCGCAGCCCGAGTGCCTGGGCCGCCTGGGTCTGTCCCGGATCGACCGACTGTAGCCCGGCCCGGACGATCTCGGACATGTAGGCGCCCTCGTTCAGGCCCAGCCCCAGGATCGCCGCCACGGTGGGGGTGATCAGCACGTTGGCGCTGCCGAAGGCGAACGTCGGTCCGGACGGAATGCCGATCGACAGCACCGGGTACAGCGCGGCCAGGTTGAACCAGAAGATCAGTTGCACCAGAAGCGGTGTGCCCCTGAAGAAACCGATGTACAGGGCGGCCGCGCCGGACACGACCGGGTTGTCCGACCGGCGGCCGACCGCCATCACCACGCCCATCGTGATCCCGGCCAGCATCGCCACCACGGTCAGCCAGATCGTGGTGACCAGGCCGTCGAGGACCTGCTCGTTGAAGAAGTAGCCGAACGCGATGTCCCACTGGAATCGCGGGTTGGTCACCAGTGACCGCACCACCAGAGCAGCCCCGGCCAGCAGCACCACCGTGGTGATCCACTGGCCGTAACGGCGCACCGGAACGACTTTCACAACAGAGGACGCCGGTGGGCGCCCCGCCGCGGTGGTCACCTCGGTGCCCGTCTCAGTCGGCGTCATCGGTGTGGACCTCCGACTCGGTGATCGCCCCGGATCCCACTCCCCACTTGTCCAGGATCTTTCCGTAGGTGCCGTCGGCGATCAGCTGGTTCATCGCCGCGGCCACCGCCTTCTCCAGCCCCGATCCCTGCGGGAAGGCGAAACCCCAGGTGCTCGGGTCGTAGTTCTCCTCCAGCACCTCGAACTGCCCGTTGGAACGCTCGGCCTGGTAAGCCAGCGGCCCGTAGTCGGACATCGTGGCGTCGGCGCGGCCCGAGGTCAGGGCCAGGGCCGCGTCGGCCGCGGTCGGATAGACCGAGATGTCCATCTCGTCCTGGCCTGCGGCCGCGCACTTCTCGGCAAACACCGGCATGTAGTCGTCGGCGTAGACGGTGCCCTTCTGCACGGCGATCTTGTGCCCGCACATCGAGTCCAGGCTCAGGCCGAGCGGATTGCCGACCGGCACGATCAGCGAGGTACCGCCGGAGAAGTTGCTGACGAAGTCCACCGCCTTCAGCCGGTCCTCGGTGATGCTGAACCCACCCGCGGCCATGTCCACCCGGTTGGTCTGCAACGCCGGGATCATCGCGTCGAACTTGATGTCCTGGAAGCTGATCTCCAGGCCGAGCACGTCACCGATCGCCCTCACCTCCTCGATATCCGCACCGGCGAGCGTCTTCTGGTCATCGGCGAGCAGGTAGAAGGGCGGATAGCCGGGACCGGCGGCGACGGTGATCTCACCGGCCGCGGCGATCTCGCCGGGCACCAGGGCGGCGATCTTCTCGTCGTAGGTGCCGGGCACGAAGTCGGAGCCGATCGCGGTCTGCGCCGCGACCGGGGCCGAACCGGCCGGATCACTGCCGCAGGCGCTCAGCAGGGTGGCCGTACCGAGGGCCGCGGCGACGGCGGCCAGAACTGACATTCTCACGAGAACTCCTTGCGGGCCGGGGAAGCGGGCGTGGAGGCACAGATATGGGGGACCTTCGGAACTGGATCCGAATGTCTGCGGACGCTATAGCAGCGTTCTCCGGCGGCGCGGACGTGGTAGGTATGGACCGCAATCCGAAGACAGAAGAATTGCCGATTCTGTGAACGGGGAAACAATGACCGCTCGCGTGTCGACCGCGTTAACAATGGTGCAAATGATCGCTGGGCGAGGGGATCCCACCGTGCCCGTCCCGGTCGGCACGCTCGCCCGCGACCTGGGCACCTCGCTCAGCCAGACCTCCCGGCTGGGCGCCGAACTGCACGGCCTGGGCCTGCTGGAGCCGGGCGAGGCCTACGGCACCTACCGGCTGGGCCCCGAGGCCGTCCGGCTCTCCGGCCGGGCCGCCGCGCCCTACGCCCGGGCGGTGCGCTATGCCCTCACCCTGGCTGCCCACCAGACCGGCGAAACCGCCTGCCTGGCAGCCCGCTGCGGCTCCGCCCTGCTGATCACCGCCATGGTCGAGTCGCTGTGGACCCTGCACGCACCCGCCGACCCCGGTGACGTCGTCGACGAACAGCACAGCGCGATGGCCCGGGCCGACCGCTCCCACCGCCCGCTGCCCGAAGACCCCGAACAGATCGACACCTTCGAGTCGACGATCGGCCGGTGCACCGAGATCGCCGCCCCGGTGCTCGGCCCGCAGGGCGAGAACGTGGCCGTGCTCGCCGTACGGCTTCCCGTGAACCGACTGGCACAGAACGGTTTCAGCGCCCACCGGGCCGTGCAGACCGCTCGGCGCAGCATCGAGAACGCGATCGCCCAGCATCTGAGCGCCCGCCGCCCGCTCACCGAGGCACCCGTCCGCGAGACCGTACCGACCGCGCCGACCGCGCTGCTGGCGTCCCTGTTCATCCTCCAGCACCTGGCCGCCGGGCCGGACAGCCTGAGCGGCACGGCCCGCGCGGTAGGCCTGCGGACCGACCGCGCCCAGCGCCTGGTGGACTCCTGTGTCCGGGCCGGCCTGGTCACCACCGACAACAAGCGCACCCGTTACCGGCTCAGCTGGGCCGTGCACGCCTGGCACCGCAGGGCCACGGTGCCCGCCCTGGAGCGGCTGGGCTCCCCCTTGGCCGCCCTCACAGCCGAGCGAACCCGGACCTGCGTGTTCCTCACGGTCTTGCACGGCATGCGCAGTTTCACGCTGGTGGAACACCTCTCGTCGCCCGGCGCGGGCCTGCGGATGTCCCCGTGGCGCGGCCGCGCCCACCCGATCATCGGTTCCGACGGTGGGCCGGTGCTGGTGATGGACCTCGAACTGCCCGAGATCGCCGAGCTCTTCCCACCGCGCTACTCCCGCCTGGAACGCGACCGGTTCCTGCGCCGGGTGCGCCAGGTCGTGCAGGAGGGCGCGATCTCGATGGAGCCGTTCGACGACACCGGCATGCAGTCGGTCGCCGCTCCGGTGCGCGACTCCAGCGGGGCCGTGGCCGCCGCCGCATGCCTGGTCGGCACCACCGAGTACTTCGCCACCGACGGAGCCCGGCTGGAAGCGGCCGTGCGTCAGCTCGCCGACCAGCTCTCGCAGCTGTTGCAGTACCCCTCGGCTCCGGGCTCCGGGCAGGACGTGCCGCGGCCCCTGCGAGAATGCCGACGTGAGCAGGAACCGTGAGCCGCGCCGTCCGGACGTCACCACCGTCGAGGCCGTGGGAGGTGTCGAGTCGCTGGGGCTGGAGCTGCACGAGCCCGACGAGCGGTGGGCGCGGATCTACCGGGAGCACCGCGACCGGATCCGGGGCGCTCTGGGGGCGGCGGCCATCGGGATCGAGCACATCGGCTCCACGTCCGTCCCCGGGCTGGCGGCCAAACCGATCGTCGACATCGTGGTGACGGTCGACGACATCACGGCCGAGGAGGACTATCTCGACGGGCTTCTGGCGGCCGGGTACGAGCTGCGGGTGCGTGAGCCGGAGCACCGCCTGGTGCGTACGCCGGCCCACGACGTCCATGTGCACGTCTTCGAGCACGACCATCCGGCGGTGGACGATTACCTCCTCCTGCGCGACCGGCTGCGCTCCGACGCGGACGACCGCGCCCTGTACGAGAACACCAAGAGGACGCTGCTGCGCCGGCAGTGGGACGACAAGAACGACTACACCCGGGCCAAGACGGAGGTCATCCTCGCGATCAAGGCCCGCGCACGGGAGGCCCGCGGGAAGTAGCCGTCGAGACGCCGAACCAGGACCAGCACCGGCCATCGCCACCGAATAGCCCGCCCGGCGCACGGATTCAGGACCTCGCGCCAGGTCCGGGCGCGTGACGGCCGGTGGCGGCCAGGGTCCCGAGCAGGCGCAGAGCATGGACGTCGGGGGAACCCGGCTCCGCGTGGTAGACCACCAGTTCCTGTCCCGGCGCCGCCCGCACCGCGAAGCCCTGCGTCGTCAGGGTCAGCGGCCCCACGTCCGCGTGGTGGAACCGCTTGCGCTCCAGTGACTTACCCCTCACGTCATGACGGCTCCAGAGCTCGGCGAAGGCCCGCTCGCGCAGCAGGCCGCCCAGCACCTGCCGCACCCGGGGGTCGTCCGGCACCTCCCCCAGGCTCAGCCGCAGCCCGGCCACCGTGGTGCGGGCGACCTCGGCCCAGTCCGGGTAGAACGAGCGCGCGCCCGGGGTGCCGAACACCACCTCGGCCAGGTTGCGGGTGCCGGCCCAGCCGCCGAACAGCGCGTCGGCCAGGGCGTTCGAGGCCAGCACGTCGAACGCCCGGTTGTACACCAGCGCAGGGGTTTCCGGCCAGGCGTCGATCAGCTGGATCAGGCTCGGATGCACCCGGTCGGTGGCCGGCTGCGGCTCGCGCGCGGGTGAGGCACCGGCCAGGCGGAACAGGTGCCCGCGCGCGTCGTCCCCCAACCGCAGGGCAGCCGCGAGCGCGGCCACCACCTGGGCCGACGGGTGACGTTCGCGGCCCTGTTCCAGGCGCATGTAGTAGTCGGCGCTCACACCGGCCAGGGCGGCGACCTCCTCACGGCGCAGACCGGGCACCCGGCGCAGACCGCCGGTGGGAAGGCCGGCCTCGGCCGGGGTGATCTGGGCGCGGCGGCCGGTCAGGTAGTCGCCGAGGTCGGAACGGGCCATGGGCCCGATCGTAGGTCGCCCCGAACCGGCCCGGCAGCGCCGGGAGACCGAACATCATGCCGAAAGTGCCGATTACCCCCTAATCTGGGCGGCGGGGGTGAGGGATGACGGACGAGGGCCGCACCGGCGCGCGCCACTGGATGGCGCGGCTGCGCGGGCAGGCCACGCCGCAGGGCCTGTCGCTGGTCGCCGGGCTCGCCGCCGCCACCAGCGCCGAGATCTGGCTGCCCGCACTCCTGACCGGCGGCACGGCCGGGGCCGCGGCGATCGTCGCCGGTGTCGGCGGGAACCTGATGGCCAGCGTCATCGAGGACGTGTGGCGGCACATCCGTGACGACCCGGCAGCGGCCACCTCCACCGGCAGCGCTGATGAACAGGCCAGGTTGCAGGCCCTGCTGGAGCAGACCTTCCAACGGCTGCTGTCCGAAGACGAACAGCGCGGTGTACGGCTGGTGTTCGAGCAGGAGGTGAACCGGTTCCTGCACCTGACCGGCGCCCTGGACGAGACCGGCACCGACCCCGGCCTGCACGCCGGTCTGGTCGACGCGCTCAACGGGCTGGGCGGCGTGATCGCCACCGGCAACCGGATCATCCTCGACCAGGTGCAGGCCGGGCAGGACCGCGTGGACGAGTACGCCGCCCGGCAGACCGCGGCCCTGGCCCAGCTCATGCGCCTGGAACAGGTGCGGCAGGCCGAGATCCGCCGGTTCGCCGACAGCCGTACCCCGGTGGACGAGCCCGGTGAGCGCGACCCCCGCCAGGCCCCCTACCCCGGCCTCGACCCGGTGGGTCCCGCCGAGGCCGCGGCCGGGTTCTTCCACGGCCGCGACCAGATCCTGGCCGGGCTGCTGACCCGCCTGGCCGCGCGCACCCAGGACGAGGTGAGCCTGCTGGTCGTCACCGGCTCCTCCGGGGTGGGCAAGACCTCGCTGCTACGGGCCGGGCTGATCCCCGCCGTCGACAACGGCCTGCTCGACGTCCCCGGCTCGCGGGAGTGGCCGGTGGTGTATCTCCAGCCGGGGCGTGACCCGCTGCGGGCGCTCGCCCACGGCATCACCCCGATGAACCATCCTGTCGGCGCCCTGCCGGACGACCTGGCCCGCGAGCCCAACGCGCTGGGCAACTCGCTGGGCCCCCTGCTGGAGGGACGGCCCGCCGGCGCCCGGGTGCTCATCGTCGTCGACCAGGCCGAGGAACTGTTCGCCCCCGGCCCTTCCGGCCAGGCCCGGGAAGCCTTTCTCAGCGCGCTGATCCGGGCCTCGACGAGGGACGCCGTGGTCCTGCTCAGTTTCCGGGCGGACTTCTACGCGCAGTTCGCCGCGCAGGAGATGCTGCGCGTCCACCTCGAGCACCACTCGCTGTTCGTGCCGCCGATGAGCCGCGCCCAGTTCCAGGAGGTCATCGAGGGCCCGGCCCGCGCGGCCGGGCTCACCCTCGGCCCCGGGCTGACCCGGGCCCTGCTCGACGACACCAGCGCCGAGTCGCTGCCGCTGCTGGCCCACACGCTGCGCCGGCTCTGGGAGGACAGCGACGGCAGCACGCTGCGGCTGGGCGACTACCGGGAGATGGGCGGGCTGGCCCACGCCATCAGCTCGACCGCCGAGAAGGTGTACAACGACCTGAGCGTCGGCCAGCGGCGGATCGTCCGCCCGCTGCTGCTGTCCATGGTCAGCATCGGCGACGGCACCCACGACACCCGCCAGAGCGTCGTCACCTCCGACCTCCTGAACTCCTTCCAGCACAAGAGCGCCGATGCCGCAACCGTTCTGCGCCGTCTGAACGAGGCCCGCATCGTCACCTCCGGCCGGCTCACCAGCACCCTGAGCCACGAGACCATCATCACGGCCTGGCCGGAGCTCCAGGGCTGGCTGAACGACGACCGCACCGGCCTGCGCCTGCACGAGGAACTGCGTAACGCCGCGCTCTACTGGAACACCCACCGCGACGAGGCCGGAACCCTCTGGGGCGGAGTCCGGCTGGAGACCATGCAGGCGTGGTCCCGGCAGCACCCGCGGGCCCTGACCACCCTCGACCAGGAATTCCTCACCGCGAGCCAGGAGCACCGCGACGCCGCCCGCACCGCCGAGCGCCGCCGGGCACGCAGAACGCGTTTGCTGGCCGGCGTCTTCGCCGTGCTGTTCGCCGTCGCCTCGGTGCTCGCCGTGGTCTCGCTCCGGCAGACCCGGGCCGTCGAGCTGTCCCGCAACACCATCCTGGCCGGACAGCTGACCAGTCAGGCGCAGGACCTGCTGCGCACCGAACCGCGCCTGGCCACCCTGCTGGCCCTGGAGGCCGACCGCATCCATCACACCGCCGCATCCGCCGACACGCTGGTCACCGCCGCCCACTCACCGGTCTTCCGCACCGTCAGCGGGCACACCGGCACCGTGACATCGGTGGAGTACAGCCCCGACGGAACACGTTTCGCGACCTCCAGCGACGACAAGACCGTAAGAATCTGGGACGCCCGCAGCGGCCGGGTGGTCCGCGTGATCACCGGGCACACCGATTCGGTGAGGGACGTGACCTGGTCACCCGACGGCAAACTCATCGCCACCGGCGGCTGGGACGCCACCGCCCGGGTGTGGGACGCCGCGACCGGCAGACAACTGCGCGAGATGGGCGCCACCGCGGACGAGAAGAACGTGCGGGCGCTGGCCGTCGCCGGCGTCGCGTTCAGCCCGGACGGGAAAACCCTGGCCACCGCCGACAACGTGCGGAACACCGGCAGGCTGTGGGATGTCGCCACCGGGAAACTGCTGCACACGCTCAAGGGCCACACCGACTACGTCACCGACGTCTCCTACAGCAGGGACGGGACGACCGTCGTCACCGTGAGCGCAGACAACAGCGCGCGTATCTGGTCGGCCGGCACGGGCAGGCTTCTGCACACCGTCCCGGGCGAGGACAACGAGATCTCGCAGTTCGTGAGGCACAGTCCCGACGGAAAGACGTTCGCGACCGCCGGATTCAGCGGATCTGCCCGGGTGTGGGACGCGCGCAACGGTGAGAGCCACGGGTTCGTCACCCGGTCCGTCCTCCAGTCGGTGTCCGGCCTGGCCTACAGCCCCGACCAGAAGTACCTGGCCACGGCCACCCGGGGAGACCGCGTGCAGCTGTGGGACCTGCGCAAGGGAAATCTCATGCCGATCATGAGTCTCGAGAACGAGGACGTCTCCGGCGACGGCCTGGACTTCAGCCCTGACGGCACGACGCTGGCCATCGCCCTGGGCAACCGGGTGCGCCTGTGGACGCTCGGCACCGGTGACAGCGCACGCCTGATCGGCGACACGACCGACGCGGCGTCCGGGCTCGCGTACTCCCCGGACGGATCCACCCTCGTCACCGTCAATGCGCAGGACACGACGGTGAAATTCTGGGACGCCCGGGACGGCGACGCCCGGGCGAAGGTGGACCGCGACGTGGGCGGCACCGGCGAGGCTCAGTACAGCGCGGACGGCGCGGTGCTGGCCACCGGGGACGCCGGGGACATTGGGTTCAACGAGACCACCGGCTACCAGGGCAACTTCGGCACCGTGCAGCTGCGCGACCCGGAAACCGGCCTGCCCACCGGAAAACTCAGCGTCAGGGGCACCCGGGTGATGACGATGGATTTCGGCCCCGGCCACCTGATCGCGGTCGGCTACCAGGACGGCACCACCCGCATCTGGGACGCCGACACCCGCACCGTGGTCCGCACGATCACCGGGAACGACGGCGAGATCAGCAACCTGGCCTACAGCGGCGACGGCGCGATCGTGGCGATCGTCGGCGACGACAGCCGGATCGGGATCTGGGACGCCCACAGCGGCAGGCTGCTGCGCACGCTCGCCGGGCACACCAGCTACCTGACCGCCCTCGCCCTCAGCCCCGACGGGAAGACGCTGGCCAGCGGCGGGTACGACAAGGTCGTGCGACTGTGGGACGTCACGGGCGGACGCCAGGTGCACGTGATTCCCGACCACGAGGACCTGATCGACTCCCTGGCCTTCGGGCCGCGCGGTGAAACCCTTGCCAGCGGCGGCGGTGACGGCACCGTGCGGATCTGGAGAACCGCGACCGCCACCCCACTGTTCACCCTCACCGGCCAGACCGGTGGGGAGAAGGTCCTGTCGTTCGGCCCGGACGGCACACAGCTGGCCGTCGGCAGCACGACCGGCGGGCCGGTACAGATCTGGGACACCCGGGCGGACGCCTCGAAGACCCGCCTCTGCGAGCGGGCCGGCCGCAACCTCACCCGCACCGAGTGGGACACGTACATCGGCGGGGACTACCGGCGCACCTGCGGCTGAGGCTCCGGCCGATCGGCGACGACAACACGTCACCGGGCAAACGCCGCCCATGATAGCCGCAAACAGGCGAGGCACGATCTTGGTAGTTGTGTGGGGTGAGCACGGCAGCAGACCTCCAGCGCAACGCCCAGAAACTGCACGACGACCTGGTCACCGCGACCACCGTCGCCGGGGTACGCGTCGCGACGTTCGGCGCGGCCTGGCGCGCGGTCAGCTGGTGGACGCTGTCGGCGGCGGCCCGGCGGGGGTGGCCGTTGCTGCCGGTCGCCGGGGTCGTGGTGCTCGCGTTCCTCTTCCCGGTCGCCGCCTGGATCGTGCTCGCGCTCGTCGCCGGGCTCGCGGTGGTGATGACCACCGTCCCGGCCTACATCACGCTCAGCCGCTCCTGGACGCTTCTCGTGAACGAGCAGCGCACGGCCGTGATCGGGTTCCGGGTCTGGCACCACCAGGGCCGGGTGCAGCTGATCCTGGACTCCCACGTGGCCCGGCGCCCCGGGTCCGGGCACGGCAGGCAGCTGCGGGGCCTGCTCGCCGGGCGCCTGGCCGGGGTGCTGGAGCAGCACCCCGGCACGGTCGTGCGCTTCCGCGCCCGCAACGCCCGCCTGGCCGCGGTCTACGGTGCGGAGCTCCAGGCCGTCCTGCCCACGAGCCAGGGGTGGGGCCATCACCTCGACCGCGCCGACGGAACAGCCCGCCGGGGAGCCTGAGCCCATCCGGCGGGCGGCGCTTCAGGCCGGCAGGCTGCGGGCCTGAAGGCTGCGGGCCAGGTCCAGCACCGACTCCTCGACCGGCCGGGGGTTCCAGCCGAGCAGCTCCCGCGCCTTGCGGCCGGAGGGCTCGCGGGCCACACCGAGCTCCGAGACCACCAGCGCGGCGCGGGGATTCACCCGGGCGGCCAGCCGCACGGCCCAGTCCGGCAGGGTCCGCGACGGCACCCTGCCCGCGGCGTCCCCCAGGTTCTCCCGCAGCAGCGCGGCGATCTGGGCCAGGGTCAGCGCGCCGGCACCGGCCAGGAACCGCTCACCGGCCGCGGCCGGATCGACCATGGCCCGCACGTGCAGGTCCGCGACGTCCCGCACGTCCACCACCGCGACGGTGATCCGCGGCAGCGCCGGCAGGGTCCCCTTCAGCAGGCTGTCGACCATGCCCGCCCACAGCGACAGGTCCGCGCCCAGCGCCGGGCCGAACACGGCCGGCGGGTTGACCACCGCCAGCTCGGTGCCGCCCCCGGCGGTGAACTCCCAGGCCGCGCGCTCGGCGGCCAGTTTCGACTTCGAGTAGGCCGCCATCTGCGGGGCGTCCGGGTCGCTCCAGTCGGCCTCGGTGAACGTCGTCCGGTCGCCGTGCCCGTACTTCACCGCGGCGAACGACGAGGTCAGCACGGTGCGCCTGACGCCGGCCGCACGGGCCGCGCGCAGCACCCGCAGGGTGCCCTCCCGGGCCGGCTCGATGACCTCCGCCTCGTCGCGGGGCCTGGCCTGCGGAACCGGTGACGCGACGTGCAGGACGTAGTCGCATCCGTCCATCGCCGGCTCCCAGCCGGCCTCGGCGGTGAGATCGGCGACGGCGAAGGACAGTGCGTCACCGTCCTCACCGGTCATCGCCCGCACGTCGGCCTCCCGCCGCAGCGACCGCACCGTCGTGCGCACCCGGTACCCCTCCTGGAGCAGCCGCAGGACGCAGTGCGACCCCACGAATCCCGATCCGCCGGTCACCAGCACCAGTTCGCCGCTCACACACGTCCCCTCATCCGTCCAGATCATCCACCTGGAAGGGACACACCGTACTTCGACCCGAACCGCACTCAGCGCTGCCCCCCGAAGGCCGCGCAGCGATCTTCTCCGTCGCCGAGCTTCTACTCCATCGCGCGCAAGAGGCGCACGAGGTCCGCACCGACACTGACCTGGCAGAGATCCTGAAACTGGCCGGGGGCATCGCCAAGATCCCGGCCAGCGAACCGGCCGAGATCGGCCACCTCCTGGAGATAGCTCTCGACGGTCTGCGCCACCGCTCTGGCAAACTGAAAGCCTAACGAGAAGAGACGTTTCGTGACCCGGCCGGGAACCGTCAGTCGAGGGCATCGGGACCGCACAGGGAGCCGGAACAGCACACGCGCCATGACGCTTCACACCGCCGGGCGCGATATCGGGTGCATGCTGAGCATGGCGGCCCGAGGGCTGTGACAGCTCGGTGGACGCGCTCGGGAACGAAGCAGTGGCGATCGAGCCGGCTCGGCCCCGCCGTGATGCCATCGGCGTGGTGGATCGCCGGTAGGCGCTGCCTGATCGTGTCCCGGGTCGCCCCATCCGCTGCCGATGGCGGTTGTGAGGGCGTCATCACGAGAACTGCGGGTGCTGCGTGTAGGACGGGCGCTGACCGGTCGTCCCGTTCATTCTTTCCAGCGCCTTATCATCGCCGCTTGACCTGCGGGAGAACCATCGGCCTGAGCCAGATTCCAGACCGTCGTCTGCTCGATCCAGAAGCAACGGCCATGCTTGGTGATCCGTCGCCCACGATAATTCTCGGCGTACCCCCGGCGGGCAACCGCTTCCATGAACACCTGCCGGTCGTCACGATCGTCCTCGTCGGCGGACAGCCGGGAGGGCAACCCGACGAACTCGTCCCAGCTGTAGCCAAAGATGCTCTGAGCCGTCAGGTTTGCATACACGAACACGGGGTCCGGGGCGGTATCGTGCACGAGCAGGCCGAACGGCGCCTGGTACAGCCAGGCGGCAGCCTCGGCGCCTCGGAGGTTGGGGGCCACAAGATCGGTGCCCGTCCTTCTTGAGTAGCTCGTGATGAGCAGGTCCGCGAAGTCGGCGCTCGTCTTCACTGAACGGAAATATTCACGGAGGGCCGCATCTCGGCGCAGATTCGCAGAACCTCGTGAATGGGATGATTCTCGAACGCCTTGATCAAACCGGAGTCCAAGTCTGTGCTCTTCTGGTCGATGGCCGGATAGGCGGCCTGCGTCAGCAGGTAGTCGAACCGCGGCGCCCACTTACGGGCACCGAGACGGGCCGTGGTAGAGCAGTTGTCGACCATGTAGGCAATTCCGCGAGCGTGCATGTACGGATTCAACGAGTCGGTTGCCTCGATCACGGACTCGTTGGCGATCTCGGAGTAGGGATGACCCTTCTCGACCAGGGTGTCGATCTGACCCATCATGACGCCGCAGAAGGTACCGGCGGTGAACGGGTCCAGCGGCAGAGCGTCGTCGTCCCGGTCGCGCCGTGCTACCTCGCCCGCCTGCCACATCTCGGCCTGGTCGATCTTGCTCATCGGGAACCGGTCGAGGCGCTGCCCGGCGAGAATGACGCTGCGAATTTCGTTGCCGGAAGAGACCTCGTCATAGATCTCGTGAGTGAGCTCGAGACCCACCGGATAGGCGGCCGCGTAAGCCTGCGCGAATTCTTCCTTCTGAGCCGCGTCGAGCTTGCGGTACAGGCCGATCAGGCCATCTGCCGAAACAGTGCGGGAGATGGGTCCGGTCACGCAGTCCACCGAGCGACGGTAGGCGGAGGTCTCGTCCAACCCCTGGGCGCGCAGGCGCCGGTAGAGACTCTCGACAATGCCATGGACGCCTCCGAGGAGGATCGAGCGCTCACCTGTGAGGTCAGACAGGTACTCCGAGCGTAGGGTGGTCTGAAAGGTGTAAGGGGCGCCCAGGCCCACCGACCAGCCCAGCGCCCGTTCAGTGGCGCGGCCCGTGACGTCCTGCTCAACAGCGAAACTGGCATTGATTCCGGCGCCGTTGGTGTCAGAACCCTGCAGGTACAGGGCACGGACCGAAGCGCCCATCCCCTTGGGACAGACGGCGATGACATCGACGGTCTCCGGGAACCGCTCCCCCTTCTGCTCCAGGTGCCCCAGAAGGAAGCCATGAGAGAGCCCCAGAGTCGTGCCAGGGCGAAGCGCCTGAAAGATGCTCTGATACAGAGCAGCCTGAGCCGCGTCCGAGATCAGCAGCAGCACCAGGTCAGATGCAGCGATGACCGCGAACAACTCCCCCAGTGTGCCCTGCTCCTCGCTGAAACCAGCCTTCCGGGCGGCCTCACGCGAGGAAGATCCCTCGCGGAGCCCGACAACCACCTTCACGGAGCTGCCGGCCAGCGAGTCCCGCAGGTTCTGGGCCTGAGCCGATGCCTGCGGACCCCAGCCGATCACACCGATCTGCTCAACACCCTCAAACGCCTGGGGCAGTCGGTCGAACAGATCACGCCCACCCCTGACAATGCCCTCCCGGGTATCGTTCAGAACAATGTATTCCTTGTCGAAAGTGGTGGTTTCGAAATCCAGTTGCACTTTCACTCCTCATTCAGCTGGCGTTGATGGCGCCCCTCGGCACCATAGGGTTCCGCCCTGCGGACCTTTTTGTCCAAATCCGAGAAGAGTGAGGACTCCTCACGCTGAGCCGTCACCATGTGGCCGGATCATCAGGGTGTCCCCGCGATGAGCAGGCCGGAGGGCAGCCAGTAGGGGTGGACGCCGTCCTGTCGCCAGGGGGTTTGGGCATCTGATGGCACCGATGATGTCCGCCCGAAAATCCCTCAGGCGGCGGACAGAGGGGCCAACCGGGGACGCGACCGTGCGGGCCCTCGCCCTCGGCCTGATCCCGGTGGCCCACGCCCTCGGCCGTCTCGGGATCGGCCTGTACGTGTAATCCCTGGCCGTCTCGTCCCTGCTGCATTCCTGGTGCTCCGCAGGCCGTTACACGCTCCTGGCCGACGTGCTGCACCCGGACGACCACCTGGCCGGGATCGCGTCAGTGCTCGGCGGGCCGGTCACGGCCCATCTACGCAGCCTGCCGTTCTGGACCATCACCGTGGGCGCGGTGGCCCTCGTGGGCCTGGCACTGCTGCCACTGGGCGCCGGCGCACCCACCACCGTGTCGGTCATCGCCTTCGCCCTGGGCGGTCTCACCTGGGCGCCCTATCTGTCCACCACCATGGCGCTCCACCAGCGCCGTAGCGGCCGCGCAGTTGCCGCCCGTGCTCGCCGTGAACAGCGCGGTGGCCGTGCCGGCGGCCCCGCTCGGGACCGTGCCAGGAGGTGTTCCGTCGACGGATGGGGCGCCCGCGAGACGCTCCTGTGCTCGTCGATCGCCCTGATGCCGATCGCGTTCCTGGCCGTCGTCCTGCTGTGCCTGCCGCGCCCGGACGGCAGAATCCACGGCAGAGCACCACGTTTCCTCCCGGCAACGGCCCGTGACCCGCTACCGTGAGAGCCCCGAAGCGAAGGAGAGTCCATGGGCAAGGTCGTCATGTACGCATCGGTGTCGGTGGACGGCTTCATCGCGGACGAGAACGACCAGCCCGGGCCGCTGTTCGACTGGCTGACCGAGGGCGACGTCCCGCTCGACGAGAACGGCTTCCTCAAGGTCTCACAGACGTCCTACGACCACGTCCGGCCGTACTGGGACCAGATCGGGGTGACCGTCACCGGCCGCCACGTGTTCGACCTGACCGACGACCGGGACGGCACTCCCCCCAGCGGCATCGACCATGTCGTCGTCGTGACCCACCGGACAGGCCCGAGGGCTGGCACCCCGGGGCGCCGTTCCACTTCGCCGACGGCGTCGAGGCGGGCATGGCCAAGGCACAGGAACTCGCGGGTGAGCACCTGGTCGAGGTGGCCGCCGGCGACGTCGGCGGCCAGGCGCTCACCGCGGGGCTGACGGATCTTGACCACGATCGCGTCGATGAAGACAGCCGGGTAGACACGGTCGAGCGAGCGGTGCAGCCACTCGGTCATCTCGGCAATCACGGCGTCCGTGATCCGTGAAACCTGGTCCTGACCGACGCTGGCGCCGTAGACCCCCGCGAAGTGCGCCGAGACTTCTCCAATCGTCAAACCCTTCGCGGTGAAAACAAAACGATCTAATCGATGGATCCCAGACGACGCTGACGCTTCTTCACGATCACCGGCTCGAACGAGCCCTCACGATCACGCGGAACGTCGATCTCGACCGGCCCCACGCCGCTCAGGACGGTCCTGGACCGCTTCCCGTTCCGCGAGTTACGCCCGTTGCGGCCCTGCGGATCGTGGGCCTCATAGCCGAGGTGCTCGACCATCTCGGCCTCCAGCGCGGCCTCCAGGACCCGCTTGGTCAGCTGCGCCATCAACCCTTCCGGACCGACCAGATTTGCCCCCGTGGCCCTGGCCTGCGCCACCAGATCCACGGCCAGACGCTGCTGCTCGTCCCGTATCAGGAACGCCCCGATGATCTCACCAGCCTCACCCGAAACCTGTTCCTGGCTATCACCACTCGTGGATCGCTGAGCCCCCGCCATGGGCTCGATGCTGTCGGACATGTCCTGCTCCTGTCCGCCAATCACTCAAGATCGGCAGGTCAGGCCGGACCGCGTTACCCCCTTCGTAGGACAGTCCCACTGCGCGCCGTCGAAGGACACCGTGACGGCACCGACCAGCTCTGGGCGACCTGCAGCTACGTGCCCTGTCGACTTCGCGCCGGAGCCCATGCTCCGGCAATACCGAGCAGGCAGGTGGAGTCGATCTGCCGCAACCACGCAGCGTGAGCACGAATACCCGTGAAGCGTTATGGGCACTGAATGGGCAGCACATCCTCTGGCCCCTCCTGCATCACCCCCCGAACCTGAAGCGTGTCGAAAATTGCCGAACGTTCATCCGATCCTCGGGTGCACCGCGTCACCCTCGTCATGACGGAACGAATCAATGAGCGACTCACCGTGGTGGATCTGGCGGCCGAGGTACAAATGAGCCCGCACCACTTTCTCCGGATGTTCCGTCGGGCTGTGGGCGAGACTCCGCACCGCCACCTGATCCGGCTGCGGGTCGAGCGGGCGAAACAGTTCTTGGAATCCGGACGGATGGTCAGCGAAACCGCTGCTGGCTGCGGCTTCTCGAGTGCCTCGCACTTCTCCGCAGTGTTCCTGCGGGAGACCGGGGTGCGACCCTCGCGATGGCCTCTCAGCTCAGCGAAGTCTTCCGAGCTGTCCGGAACGCGTCCCTGATCTCGGCAACCAGGACGTCGGGCTGCTCCCAACCGGAAAAGTGACCGCCGAAAGGCGGTTCGTGCCAGGAAACCAGGTTCCGATAGCGGCGCTCGGCCCAACGGCGTACGACGGGGAAGGGCTCGTACGGGAAGACCGTGCAATAGGTAGGGACGTCCACCGGTTGCTGGTTCTGCGCCTCAGCCGTGTTGGGCGTCCATCGTTGGGCGTCCCAGTACCAACGGACGCTGGAAGCGCCGGTTTGGGTGAACCAGTAGAGGGCAATGTTGTCGACCTGCTGGGCAAGTGAGATTCCGCCCCCGGCTTCGGGGCGGGTGTCGGCGAAGGCGTCGAGCCGCTCGCCCAGCCAGGCTGCGAGGCCGGAAGGGGAATCGACCAGCGAGTACCCCAGTGTCTGGGGGCGTGCTCCCTGCACCAGCGCGTGGGTGCCGGCGCTGTACAGGAAGTGGTCCCGCTGCCGGATCCTGGCCGCCTCGGCTTCGTCGGCCGAAGCCCGGTCCTCGGGCAGGGGCGAGACGATCGGCATGGTCAGGTGCAGGGCGAGCACCCGATCGGGTTCGCGCCGGGCCAGCTCCGTGCTGACGAAGGCCCCCCAATCGCCGCCGTGGGCCCCGAACCGCAGGTAGCCGAGGACGGCCATGAGTTCGGCCCACGCGGCCGCGGTCCGACCAGGATGCCAGCCCGGTTCGGCCGGACGCTCGGTGAAGCCGAACCCGGGCAGAGAGGGGACCACCACGTGGAAGGCGTCATCCGCGGAACCACCGTGCGCCACCGGATCCGTCAGGGGGCCGATCAGCTTCTCGAACTCCAGCACCGAGCCGGGCCAGCCGTGCGTGAGAACCAGCGGGACGGCGTTGGGCTCAGCGGACCGTACGTGCCAATACGCGATGTTCAGGCCGTCCACCTGCGTTCGGAAGTGCCCGAGGGCGTTCCACCGACGTTCCAGGGCTCGCCAGTCGTGCTGCTCCCATGCCTTCAAGACAGCGGTGAGGCGCTCCAACTGAACGCCCTGACCAGTATCCGCGACGGTTTCACGGTCAGGAAGCCGGGTTACGGCCAGACGAGCGCGCAGAGCAGTAAGTTCGGAGTCGGGAATGTGAATCGGGAAGGGTTCGATCTCAGGCACCCTTCGACCATAGGCCGGACCGGGTCTGCGCTCGATGCGTAAAATTGCTTACTTGCCGTTGGCGCTGGGCCCTTTCGACGGCAGGAAACCCAGCGGTGATCTCCAGCATGTCGCCCACTGCGGCTCACCCCCTCAGATGCCGTGGGTAGGGTGGTCTCCATGGCGGTGCTGAAGGAACGGCTCAGCAGAGTGCGGCGCAAGTCCTTTGTCGGGCGCGCGGCAGAACTGGAAACGTTCCGAGCAGCGCTGTCCGCTCCCGGAGTGCTCTTTGTCCACGGACCCGGTGGGATGGGCAAAAGCACTCTGCTGGAGGAGTTTGCCGCGGTCGCAAGGGATGCCGGCCGTTCAGTGGTGCACATGGACGCGCGGCACGTGCGGCTCAGCCCGGACGCCTTACCCGCGGTGCCCGCCTTCGGACGTACGGTGCTCCTGATAGACACCTATGAGCGGCTGGAACCGGTTGATGACTGGGTTCGTGAGGAGTACCTGTCGTCCCTGCCCGATGACGTGGTGGTGGTCATCGCGGGGCGGCGCCCGCCCGGCCCACGATGGCGGGCCGATCCGGCTTGGCGGTTGCTGACCCGGGAGCTGCCTCTGGACAACCTGCGGCCCCACGAGGGACGCGGATACCTCCAGGCCCAGGGAGTGGCCGAGGAGGTGCACGAGGGGCTGCTGCGGGCCAGCCACGGTCATCCGCTGACACTCTCGATGCTGGCCGACGCCACCAACCGCGGCCTGCGGGCCACCTCGCTGGCAGAACTGCCGGACGTGGTCGCGGCGCTGCTGGCCCAGACCGTCGAGTCGGTCCCCTCGCCCCGTCACCGGGCCGCGCTCGAGGTGTGCGCCCACGCGCCGGTCACCAGCGGGGACTTGCTACGGTCGGTGGCCGGGGACGAGACCGGTGAACTGTTCACCTGGCTGCGCACGCTTGCGTTCGTGGTCGACGGGCCCTACGGGCTGTACCCTCACGACGCGATCCGGGATGCGCTCGATGCCGACCTGCGCTGGCGTGATCCCCAACGGTACGCCGAACTCGACCGCCGGCTGGTGACAGCCCGGTTGCAGCAGCTCCTGGCGACCACGGACGAACGAGAGCGCCTGCAAATGGTGGTGGACTCGATCATGCTCGGCTCGACCCGATCCTCTGAGGACAGCTGTAGCGCCCCGTCCCCCACGCTTCAGGCGTATGCCGACCATTTCCGTGAAAGCGATCGGACGTCGATCGTCACCATGACCGAAGCATGGCAGGGCCCGGAACAGGCGGCTCTGGTGGAGTTCTGGCTCGATCGCCGGCCCGAGGCGTTCCGCGTCTTCCGGGCGCCGTCCGGCGAATCCCGCGGCTACGCCACCGTTCTGGATCTCACGGAGGCCGACCTCGGTCTGGATCCGAAAGCGGACGCGATGTGGCGCATCGCACACGAGCAGGCTCCGCCTCGCACCGGCGAGAAGATCCGGGCGTGGCGATTCTTCCTGGACCGCGACCAAGGGCAGCAGCCGTCGCCCTCGACGACGCTGTTCACGGCCTGCCAAGTAGTGGACGCACTGGTCCGCAAGAACACCGCGTGGACGCTGGTAGGAGCCTGCACCGACCCGGCCAGGTGGAGCCCGACGATGGCCAACCTCGACTTCTGGCCGGTCGGCGAAGGCGAGGCTGCACCCGAGGTGTTCGGACACGACTGGCGCCGCCGGGACCCCACCGAATGGCTGAAGTGGGTGCACGCTCGGCACACCGGCGGACACTCGCCGGCAGAGGATCCATCACAGGATCGAGTCATCCTGTCCCGGATGGATTTCGACGAAGCCGTTCGGGCCGGCCTGCGTGATCTGCACCGACCTGAGCAGTTGGCGGCCAACCCTCTCCTGCGCTCGCGCGTGGTGGACAAGAACCGGAGCCAGGGGCGAACACCGGACCAGACGCTCACCCGGCTGTATCAGACAGCTCCGTTGCCACCAGACCTTCAGGACCTGATCACGCGTACCTTCCTGAACCCCGCCCCGAAACAACAGCGCGTCGCGGCTGATCTGCATCTGTCGTTCAACACTTTTCGCCGCCGCCGCGATCAGGCGGTAGCCCGCATCGCCGACTGGCTCTGGGAACAAGAGATCGGGCCTCGCGCCTGACCGGGCCCAACCATGGCTAGTGACAGCCCATCCGGTCGGTCAGGATCTTGACCGGGACCCCACCCAGGTGGGTGAACGCCTCCGCCAGGAAAACCACCTGTCCTGAAGAGATTCGGCGTCAACCTCTTTCAGGCATGCGCTGCCCCTGGCGCGCCGAGGCACTTACTACGAGGGCGCCGCCCGCTGCGTCCGTGCCTACGCGCCCCGCAGCCCGGGTCGCCGCCCGGGCACCTCGGAATCAGGGTGCCCGCGGCGGCGCGAACGTCATGAGCGCTGCGTACGACGCCGCATGAACCCAGACCTCACCACAGCAGCCAGCGCGGCGGTGACGGCCATGCCCGCGCAGGCTGAAGACACGGTCATGAGAAGCCACGCGAAGCGGCGTGAGTGGTCACTCAGTGCCGAAATCGACTCACCAAGGCATTGAGCTGCCCAGCCACGGTCGTCAGGTTTCCGGCCGCGACCCGACTGGCAGAGGCTGAACGGGAAGTCGCATCGGTGATCTCGGCGACGGTGCTGAAGTTGACGAGTACCTGGTTGCTGCTCTGGGCAGCAGTGTTGATCGACTCGGTCATCTCCCGGGTCGTGGCGGACTGTTCCTCCACCGCCGAGGCGATCATCACGCTGAACTGGGCGATCTGGCTGATCACCTCACCGATTCGTTGCACCGCCTGACTGGCGGCGTCACTCTTGGACTGAATGGCATCAATCCGGGCCGTGATGTCCTCCGTGGCGCGGGCGGTCTCCTGGGCCAGCTGCTTCACCTCGTCCGCGACCACAGCGAAGCCCTTGCCGGCGTCTCCGGCCCGGGCTGCCTCGATGGTGGCGTTCAGAGCCAGCAGATTGGTCTGTTCCGCGATCGAGGTGATGAGCCGGACCACGTCGCCGATCTGGGTGCTGGCCTCACCCAGCTCGGTCAGCTGGGAACCGGTCGTCTGTGCCATCTGCAGTGACTCGTTCGCCACGTCGGCCGCCTGCGAGGCGGTGCTGGCGATCTCCCGGATCGAGGCAGTCATCTCCTCCGCTCCGCTGGCCACCGACTGAACGCTGCCGTTGACCTCGTCGGCCGACTCGGCGGCCTGCGTGGCCTTGCCGGAGGCTTCCTGTGCGCCTGACGTCAGGCTGTCGCTGATCGAACTGAGCTCGCTCGCGGCGCTCGAGAGAGTGACGGCATCACCGGCCAGTTCGGTGATCGACGCCCGCAGCGTGGCGGTCGCCATGTCCAGATCCCTACCCATGAGGCCGAATTCGTCGGTGGGGCTGAGCTGCGCCGAATGCGTCAGATCCCCCTTGGCCAGCGCCCCGATCGCCTGGCGGATCCGTTCTACCCGGCTGCTGATGGATCGCGTCATGCCGGTCGCGATGGCTGCCATCACGACGAGCAGAACCAGCCCCGCACCCACGATGGTGTCTCGGGCCAGGGACGCCGAGCTCGCGGCCGCGTCCTGCCGCTGGCTCAGGAGCGAACCCTCCTCCTCGGCCATGTCGGTGGTCACGGTGGTGATGTCGCCATGACAGTCTTGCCCTGGTTGGTCAGGACCACGTCTCGAGCCGCCCGGAAGCTCTGCTCCCGGCGCAGGTCGATGGTGTTCTGCATCTCGGACAGTTTCGCCGTGATCAGAGGGGCCAGGGTGTCGAGACGCTTCTGCTGACGAGCGTTGTCGGACGTCAGCTCCCGCAGCTCCTCCTGCTGGCTCTCCAGGTCGGACTGGGCTTGCGTGTACGGGGCGAGGTAGTCGTCCTGGCCGGTGATCAAGAAACCTCGTTGGCCGGTCTCGGCGCTGGTCAGGCTGCTGCGGACGGAGGCGATCACCATGAGCACCTGATATGTGTGTTCGACCTGGTCACCGTTGTTTGAGAGCGTGCCCACGGTGTTGAACAGCATGGCGAAAACCAGCCCGACCAGCAGGGCGATCACAGCGAACGTCGCGACCAGGTTCCGGCCGACCGTGGAGAGGAGGCGTTGAACGCCAGAACCGGTCGTGATACCTGAGGTCATGCCCATGCTCTCCCGCGTCGTTAACGCTCCCGGACCCTTTCGGACATGTCTTCGTACGGCCCCCGGCGCAGCTGAAGGTCTTTGCGATGGCCGGAATACAGCCTGAAAGGCCCAGAAGCGCAACGTTCCGGCGGGCGCCGAGCGCTCTCGCTGAAAGGCTGACTCCCGCTCCGATCCCCCGCCACAGGCTCAGAACGATGCTCTACACCCGACCGGGAAGGGACTGCATCCGCTGCCGTGCCGCAGCAAACCACGATCGTGGAAGCAGCCACCCGTGCATGCTGTCACGCCGCAGCGAATCGCTGCCCTCGTCCTGCCCGTCGCACGCGCCGCAGGCCCACCAACAGCTCACCAAAGCCGTTCCGGTCCAGGCATCAGAACCTGTGGCGCAGCAGGCTGGAACGGGCCCGTCCGCTAGTCGGTACACGCCCCCGGTGTGGTGGCGATGTGAATGACATCGTCCAGCAGGGCGCGGCTTTCGGTGAGAGCATTGATCTGCCGGTCGATGCGTTCGCGCTCGGCGCGCAGCATACCCAGAACCTCGTCGTTCATCGTCCGGGTGTCGACGGTGGGCAGCAGCACGGCGATGGCCCGGCTCGGCAGCCCGGCGGCGAACAGATACTGGATGAGCTGGACGCGGGATGCCGCGCTCTGCGGGTAGTGCCGCTGGCCGCTGGCGCTGCGGGCCGGGCTGAGCAGGCCCTGCTCCTCGTAGTAGCGCAACGCGCGGGTGGTCACGCCGGTGCGCGCGGCCAGGTCACCGATGCGGATCTCGGTGGCACTCGTCACAGTCCTTGCCCTTCACGTCGGCGTCAACTCCTAGCGTAACTCCCGCCAGATCCGCTATCGCACAGGAGATGACGAACCATGCAGGTGAAGAACTCGGTCGCGCTGGTCACCGGGGCCAACCGGGGCCTGGGCCGGCACTTCGCCCAGGCGCTGCTGGAGCGCGGCGCCGCGAAGGTCTACGCCACCGCCCGCCGGCCCGAGCAGATCGACCTGCCGGGGGTGGAGACGCTGCCGCTGGACATCACCGACGAGCAGGCCGTGGCCCGGGTCGCCGACCTCGCCCAGGACGTGACGCTGCTGGTCAACAATGCCGGCGCGTCGACCGGCACCGACCTGGTCACCGGCGACAAGGCGCTGATCCGGCAGGAGCTGGACACCTTCTTCTGGGGCACGCTGGAGATGACGCGCGCCTTCGCGCCGATCCTGGCGGCCAACGCGGGCGGCGCGATCCTGAACATCAACTCGGTGATGTCGTGGTCGGCCTACCGCGGGGCGAACGCCTACCACGTGGCCAAGGCCGCGGAGTGGGCCCTGACCAACGGCTCCCGGCTCGAACTGGCCGACCAGGGCACCCAGGTCACCGGCCTGTTCCTGGCGATGACCGACACCGGGCACCAGGAGTGGTGGACCGGCCCCCTCAACCGTCCCGAGGACGTCGTGCGCGCCGCCCTGGACGGGCTGGAGGCCGGCCGCCTGGAGATCGTCGTCGACGAGATGAGCGCGGGCGCGAAAGCCCTTCTCGCACAGGATCCGGGGGTGTTCACCGGCCAGTGACCCCCAGCGGGCGGGGTGGGCGGTACCGATCGGGTGCCGCCACCCCCCGCACGAGGCCGAGCCGGAGTCAGCCCGCGTCCGCGAGCACCCATTCGTCGTCCCGGAGGATCTCCACGGTGCCGCCGGGCCCGCGGCCGGTGACGGTGATGCCGGCGCCCCCGATGACCACGTCGGTGTGCACCCCCGCCTGGTTGAGGCCGCGCTCGAACAGCTGCTCGGGCGTCATCGCGTCGCCGCCCGGCACGGCGAACGCGAAGCCCTGGCCCCAGGCCACGTGGCAACCGGCGTTCTCGTCGAACAGCGTGTTGTGGAAGACGAGGCCGCTGCGGGCGATCCGGCTGTCCCGGTCGACCAGCGACACCTCACCGAGATGTCTTGCCCCGGGCTCGGAGTCGAGCTGGGCACGCACCACGTCGGCGCCGGAGTCGGCCCGGACGTCGGTGATCGCGCCGTCGTGGAAGGTCACCTCCAGGCCGGTCACCAGCTGCCCGGCCACGACCACCGGCTTGGTGAGCCGGATCCGGCCCTCGGCGGTGGTGCGGTCAGGGCTGGTGAACACCTCCTCGGTGGGGAGATTGGGCAGGTACACCACACCCGAGGGGTCGGCGCCGCCGCCACCGGTCCAGCAGCAGCCGGGGATCAGGCCGACGGTCAGGTCGGTGCCCTCCCCCACGTACCGGATCTCGGACAGGTCCAGCGCGTCCAGCCGCCGCGCGCGTCCGGCCAGCGTGGCCGAGCGTTCCGTCCAGGCTGCCACCGGGTCGTCCTCGTCCAGCCGCATGGCCGTGGCGACCGCCTCCCACAGCCGCTCCACGTCGGGCTCGCCGAAGATCTGCGTGGCCCAGCCGGGGTTGGGAGCGGCCACGATCGTCCAGCGGATGTTCCCGGAGATCAGGTTCTTTCGCAGCTCCCGGAGCTCGTCGGTGGGCTGGGCGGCCACCTTCACCGGGTCGAGGCCGTCGAACAGGTGCGGGTCGGCGTCCCCGCTCAAGGTGATCAGGGCGACGCCCTGCTCACGCCACTCCTGGATGCGCCGCAGCGCCCACCCGCGGGAGGCCTTCAGCGCGTCCAGACCGGCGTGGGTCACCGCCGAGCGGCGGATCAGCGGGTCGTTCCACTCCACCTCCACCCACGACGCCCCGGCCCGGTAGGCCGCCTCGGTGACGGCCCGGGCGATCTCCAGATGGCTGGTGTCCGAGCGCACCACCACGCCCTGACCGGGCTGGACATTGGCCCCGACCCGGACGGCCAGGTCGGCGAATCGTTCGATCAGGCTCATGCCGCAACGCTAGTCGGCACGGCCATGCCCCGGCCCGGGCATGTGCGGTACCCACCATCACCTACCGCAACGGCGCCGGCCCACCGGCCCTGCGCCGGGACCGTCCGGTCGCCAGCACGCTCGACGGTTGCGCAGCTGGACGATCCGGTGCTGTGCGAGGTGCGGGGCGGGCCGCGCGGGTCCCTGCCGTGACCATGGAACTGGTGACCTGATCCGGCGTCCGCGCGGGAGGCGTCCTCAGTTTTTGACACCGGCCAGACGGCCTGGGTGGTGTCAAAACCGAAAAGGGTCAGGCCGCCAGAGCCCGCTCCCAGAACTTGCGTGTGCGTTCGTCGAAAGCCACCAGAAGGCACAACCGCAGCGAGGTCTCGATTCTCCGCAGCGCCTGCACGCTCACCTGGCAGGCCTCGAACAACGGATACCCGAACGCCCCTGTGGACAGGGCTGGGAAGGCCACACTCCCGGCCCCCACCTCGTCGCACTGCCTCACACTGACCCGGTAGGCGGACGCGAGTAACTCGGCGGCCGGGTCGTCCACACCGTACCGCGGGCCCACCGCGTGAACGATGTGCCGCACCCGCGGCCCCAGGCCGAACGCCGGCGTCCGCACCGCCTCACCCGGCGGGCAGGGGGCCAGAGGACGCAGCGCCTGCAACAACTGCGGGCCAGCCGCACGATGCACGGCGCCGTCGACGCCGCCACCGCCGATCAGCGGCGCGTTGGCGGCCGTGACGACGACGTCGACGTCGCAGGCGGTGATGTCACCCCGGACGACCTGGATCTCCATGCGCCCCAGCCTGCCAGACGCCTCACCGGGTCCAGACGTAGGCGGTGGCGGACGAGACCCGCAGCAGGCCGCTGCGTTCCAGGATCGGGCGGGAGTACTCGGTGGAGTCGCTGTGGATCAGCGTCCGGCCCAGGTCCAGGGCCGCCCGCGCCCGGGCGGCGGTCAGGGCCCGGTAGATGCCCCGCCCGCGCCAGTCCCTCAGCACCGCGCCGCCCCAGACCCCGGCGAAGTCGCTGTCGGGCACCGGCTCGAGCCGGCCCGCGCCAACCATCCGCCCGCCGGTCTCGGCCACCCACAGCTGCATGCCGTCGTGCCGGGCCAGGCGGCGCAGCAACGCATCGGCCATCTCGGTCGAGGGCTCCTCGCCGAAGGCCTCGTCCGACATGGCGCTCATCGCCCGCACGTCTGCCTCCCCGGTCACCCTCCGCAGCGTCACACCGGGGGTGGGGACGTCGACGGCCAGGGCCCTCGCCTCGCCGACCATGATCGACTCCGGCTCACCCCGGACGAACCCGTGCCGCACCAGCGCCCCGGCCAGACCGGGAGCCCGGTCGTGATCGCGGGCCTTCCACCGCACACTCACGATCCGGGGATCGGCCCGGTAGTGCTCCAGTGCCCCCGCGACCAGGTCGTCGAGGCCGGCCTCGGTGGCAACGCCGAGATCCCGGTAGGTGACGTAGCCGCGGCCCCCGGCGAAGGTGACCAGGCGCAACGGGCCGAGCCGGGTGACGTCGATCTGGCTCGGCGTCTCGGAATCGGTGCGCAGCTGCTCGTCGTACAGCTTCAGAAAGTGCATGGCGTCGCTCATCGCCGTCCAGACTGGGCACTGCACCGCCCCGGCGCAACCGGTTTCCGCGCGGAGTCCAACCAGGGACGCCCGGGGGCACCCGGGCGGGACCCTCAGGTCGCGGGGGTATCACGGAAGAAGGCCGTGATGTCGCCGGCCAGCAGGGCCGGCTCTTCGTGGGCAGCGAAGTGCCCGCCGCGGGGCATCTCGGTGAACCGGGTGACCCGGTAGATGCGCTCGGCCCAGCTGCGCAGCGGCGGAGCACCCAGGTCTGCGGGGAAAACAGCCACAGCGGTGGGAATTTCGACGCGCAGCGGTTCGGTCGCACCGGCCTGGGTGCGCTCGTAGTAGGGACGGAACGACGTGGACACCGTGTCGGTGAACCAGTACAGCGAGGCCTGGGTCAGCAGGAAGTCGTCGCTGAAGCGGGTGGACACGTCACCGCCGCAGTCGCTCCAGGCCCGGTACTTCTCCAGGATCCAGGCCAGCAGCCCGGACGGGGAGTCGCTGAGGCCCTGAGCCAGGGTGAGGGGCCGGGTGCCCTGCTGGTGGCCATAGGCCCCCTCGTCGTCCACCCACTTCCCCCAGGCGCGCTGGTAGGCGCGCTCGGCGTCCGTGAGGTCCGTGATCCCGGGCCGTGGGGTGTTGTCGATCGCCAGCAGATGGATGCCGGTCACCGCCTCGGGATGGGCCCGGGCGAGCCGGCCGGTGATGCCGGCCCCGAGGTCGCTGCCGTGAGCCCCGTACCGCTCGAAACCCAGTTCGTCACGCATGAGCCGGTGCCACAGCTCGTGGGTGGGCGTGCCGTCCATGGCCGGGCGCTGCGGCGAGAAGCCGTAGCCGGGGATGGACGGGACGACGACGGTGAACGCGTCCGCCGCCCGGCCGCCGTACCGTGAGGGGTTCGAAAGGCGTTGCGCCAGCTCGGTCATCTCCAGGAACGAGCTGGGCCAGCCGTTGGTCGCGACGATCGCCGGGGCGTGCTGGCGCTCGGCGTCGAAGCGCAGGTAGTGCACGGGCGTGCCGTCGATGTCGGCGAACCGGGAGGGCAGGGCGTTGATCGCGGCCTCGTGCGAGCGCCAGTCGTAGTCGGTGGCCCAGCGGTGCACCAGGCGGCGCAGGTCGTCGCCGTCGGTGCCGGCCTGCCAGGGAGCGACCGGCCAGGACCGGGCGAAGCGGGTGTTGCGCAGGCGGGTGCGCAGGTCGTCGAGGTCGCTGTCGGACACCTCGATGAGGGGGCGGACGTCGGTCTCCGGGGTCTTCCACGTAGTCGACACCAGCAAAACGTAAATCCGGTGTCGCACGCGGTCAACACCAGTTACCGCTTATAGTGGTGTCGTGAATGCTGAGCGCACGGATCTGGGCCTGATCGAGCAGTTCCTCAACACCCTCGACCTGCGCAGCTTCACCCGGCACGGCGCCAGCCACGTCACCACCGACCGGCTGAGCTCCCCCGGCGCCCTCTCGGCGTGGCTCGCGGAGCACGACCTGAGCTCCGGCGGCACCCTGGACACCGGCGCCCTGGACACCGCCCTGGCCCTGCGCAGCGCCCTGCGTGACGCGCTGAGCGAAGACCTGGACGAAGCCTCGCACGAGGACCCGACCGGCGAGAACGCCGACCGGATCACCTTGGCCCTGGCTGCTTTTCCGGTTCGCCTGACCACCCACCCGACGGGCGGCCTGCGCCTGAGTGCTGCCAGCGGCGTCCCTGGTCTGGACGCCCTGATCGAGACCGTGGCGACCGCAGCGGCCACCGGGAGCTGGCGCCGGGTGAAACTGTGCGCCTCACAGGACTGCCGCTGGGCGTTCTACGACACCTCGCGCAGCGGCGGCGGACGCTGGTGCTCGATGGAGGTCTGCGGCAACCGGCACAAGACCCGCGCCTACCGTCAGCGACGCGACCCGGGCGCCGCCTGAGCACCCCGACTGCGAGCCCGCCCTCTCAGAGGTCGGCGATGTCCACCGTGATCTCACTGTTCGCCCGCCCGACGCAGGTCAGCACGTATCCGTCCGCCTTCTGCGCCTCGCTCAGGCAGTTCGGCTCGCTCATCCGCACCCGCCCACCCAGCAGTTTCACCACGCACTCGCCGCAGTTGCCGACGGTGCAGGAATACGGCATCGGCAGGCCCGCCGCCAGACCGGCGTCCAGAACTGTTTCGCCGGAGGGTATCTCGGCCGATCCGATGTCGGCTCCGGCGTCGACCACCCGCATCCGGTGGGTCAGCCCGGTGCCGGGGACGGCGTCGTCCACCGCACCACTGAAACTCTCCGTCCGGATCCGCTCGTCCGGCACCCCGCCGTCGAGCAGTGCCTGCCGGCAGACGTCCATCATCGGGCCCGGGCCGCACAGGTGGTACCGCGCGTCGGCGGAAGGCCTCACCCGGGCCAGCCAGTGCCTCAGCGACTCGCCGGTGATCCGGCCGGTGCGCCCTGCCCAGTCGGCGCCCGGACGGGTCAGCTGGTGCGTCACGTCGAGCCGGCCCGCGTTCTCCCGGGTCAGCCGGGCCAGTTCGGCGGAGAAGATCAGCGCCTGCTCGTCGCGGTCGCCGTGCAGCAGAAGCATCCGGGCGCCGTCGCCGGTGGCCGTGCGGGCGCGGATGGCGCTCATCATCGGCGTCACGCCGCTGCCGGCGGCGATCATCACGACGTCGCCGTCACCCGCCGGGCCGAACAGACTGCCGAAGGGACCCCGGACCTCGAAGACGTCTCCTGGTCGCACCTTTTCGTTGACGTGGGTGGAGAAGACGCCCGCCCGGCGGACGGTGATCTCCAGTTCGCCCGAGCCCGGCGCACCGGACGCCGAGTAGGCCCGCCGCAGCACGCGCCCATCCACCTCGGTGGACACCGTGAAGAACTGGCCGGGAGCGAAATCGACTGCGGCGCCGTCACTCAGCACCAGGGTGACGGCGTCCGGCGTCTCCCGGCGCACGGCGAGCACTTCCAGCCGGCGCACGAGTCCTGAGGGACGCCGGGAGGGCGCCGGTTCGGCGGTGGCCGTGTACCCCTCCTTCTCCAGCGCCGATCCGGTCTGCCGGCCCATGAGCCGGCGGGTCAGGTTCGGGTGGCGGCGCAGCAGGGCCGCGAGCGCGCGGATCAGCGGCCCGCCCCGCACGGCCGGGTTGGCGGCCAGGTGCCCGGCGGCCAGGACGTTCAGGTCGGGGATGCTGTTCTGGTCGACGTGCGCGGTCTGGTCCCACAGCCGGGCGCGGCGGACCGCTGGGCTGTCGTCGAGCACGGCCTGCTCCACCCGGACCAGCAGGGCCGCGTGCGGCGCCATGCCGCGCAGGGCCATGCCGGCCAGCAGGTCCGGGTCGGTGGTGACGGTGGCGCGGCCGGTCACGTTCAGCACCTGATCGCGGCCGGGAACCAGCACGGTCAGGGCGATCCGGTCGTCGCGCAGCAGGTTGTGCAGGGTGTCGGCGCGGCGGTTGCCCCGGCGGTCGGGGATCGCGAGGGTGTGCCCGTCGAGCACCTGGACGAATCCCGGGCGGTCGCCGCGCGGGCTGGTGTCACTGTCGGTGGGCGCGTTTCCGCTGGTGCAGAGCAGGAACGGCGCGACGGCCAGGAAGTCCCGGACGGCAGGGTCTTTCAGCGACCCTTCGGCGATGCCTTCCCGGGGTGCGGCCCGGCCGGCCGCCGGCTGCCACAGCCGGGCGCGGCCGACGGCGCGGGCGCAGTGCACGAACATCTCCTCCACCTGCACCACGGCGCGCGTGCCGTCGCGCTTCAGCATTCTGCCGTTGAGCCGGAGGGTCTCGCTGACGCCGGGGAAGAGGAAGACGAACGAGACGCCGCTCCCCGTGGCGGGCTCCGGCTGCCCGGCGGGCAGCTGGAGCGCGATGCGCTGCGGGGAGAGCACCTGGAGGAACCCGGGCCCGTCGCCCACCAGCGTGCCGCGCCGGGTGCCACCGGCGTCCTGGTAGCCGAAACCCGCGATCGGGGAACACATCAGCACCGGGGCGGTGGCGCGGTCGACGTGGTCGATCTGTTTCATCATGACGGCGGACACCGGGCGGCCCAGCAGGTCTTCGATCTCCTGGTCGGTGGTCAGTGCCGCGCGGACGGCGTCGGCGACGGTCATGCTGGTCCTCTCCTCGGTCCAGGCCTCTTCCGGTCCAGTTCTCAGTCCGGTTCTCAGTCCAGGCCCGTGCGGCCGGGGGTCCAGAAGGGTTTGGTCAGCACGTTGCGGCGGGGCCAGCCCCTCTCCTGCACGAGGTGACGGCGCACCATCTGGACGGTGCGGGCCTCACCGGCCAGGTAGGCCCGGCCCGGTTCCTCCGGCAGGGTCAGGGCACGCACGGCGTCCACCAGCCCCTCGGACGACGCGGCCGGCCTCCCGGCGCGGAAGACCCAGTCGATGTCGCCCTTTTCCCGCCCCAGGTCCAGCTGGTCGTCCGGGCCGCCGGTCTCCAGCCGGGCGAAGACCGGGGCGTCGTCCGGCAGGGCCCGCAGCATGGGGCCGAAAGCCACCTGCGCCGTCTCCTCCCCGGCGAACAGGTGATAGGCGGCCGGCGCGGTGACGAAGGTGCCCTGCGGTTTGATCAGCATCACGTCCTGGCCGGGCGCGACCGTGCGCGACCAGGCGGCACCGGGCCCGTCGCCGTGATCCATCATGATCAGCCGCATGTCCTGGCCGTCGTAGTCCCACACGCTGTAGGTGCGCAGCGCGCCGACGAGCCAGTCGACGGCGGCCGGGCTGTCGGCCACTTGGAGGCGCACCTGCTGGCCGGGCACCCAGGCGAGCCCGCTCAGCCCCGGGCCCGACAGCGTGACCTGACGCAGACGCGGCGTCCTCTGCTCGACGGATCGCACCTGGGCCTGCACCAGCAGGCGGTCGGCCAGACGTCGTCTCACCGTGTTCTCCTCGCGTTTCCTCAGGCTGTCCGGGCCCCCTCGACCCACCGTAGGATGGCTGCCCTGCGAATGGCGGCCATCCGATAACGCGCAGCGGCCAACCTGCTCCCGCCGCCTCACCGACGCGGAAGGATCCCGAGGATGAACGAGCTGCCCGCCTCACCGATCCTGAGCATTCAGCGCGCCGAGACCTCGGTGATCAACAGTGCGCCCTCGCACCGCCATCCCGAGCCGGTGCTGGTGTGGACCGAGACCGCGACGCTCCAGGGCACGATGGGGTCGCGGGAGTGGCTGATCCCGCCCGGCTACGGGATCTGGGTGCCCGGCTTGGTCGAGCACGGCGAGGGCCACGTGCTGCGCGAAGGCGACCTGTCCATCATCCATTTCACCGCCGAGGGCTGCCCGATCGACTGGGCCGAGCCGACCGGTGTCGTGGTCGGGCCGCTGCTGCGTGAGCTGCTGCGGCACCTGCACGGACTGGACCAGCACGACCCGAGCCGCCCCCTGGCCGAGGCCCTGATGTTCGAGCTGCTCACCCCGGTGGCCACGCACGACATCCAGGTCACGATGCCCTCCGACCCGCGGGTGCGGGCCGTGGCCGAGCAGCTCCTGACCGACCCCGCCGACCCCCGCGACCTGCCGGCCTGGGCCGACCACGTGCACACCAGCGTCCGCACGCTGTCCCGGTTGTTCCGCACCGAGACCGGGATGAGCTTCGCGGACTGGCGCACGCAGACCCGCATCCGGGCGGCCGTGCACCTGCTGGGCACGGGCAAGCCGGTGAGCGCCACCGCCCACGCCGTCGGCTACACCCGGCCGAGCGCGTTCATCAGCGCCTTCCGCCGGGTCACCGGGCACACGCCGGGCACCTACCGGCCGGAGCCGGTCCCCCGGTAGACCCCTCACCCGGGTCCCGTCACCCCGGCGCGCAACCGCCCCCAGCGCGCAACCACGTCGGCGCGCAGCCACCCCCAGCACGCAGCCACCGCCGGGCATGCGGTCAACCCCGGCGCACGGTCACGCCGAAGCACGGTCACGCCGAAGCCGTCCCCCGGCCACGAACGGCCGGTGACCCGATCGCGGCGTGCCGTGCGGGCGTCCTCACCTCCCAGGCCCGATACTCGATCGTCGGCCGGCGCGCTCAACGGGGGTAAGAGATGGTGGTAGGCGGCTTTTCGGTGACTCCGGGCGAGATCCCCTGGGCCCTGGCACTACGCCGCAACGGGATGCACGTGGGCACCGCGACGCTCCTCGCCACACCCGGCGGGTCCGAACTGCTCTCGCGCACCGTCCTGATCACGGCCCACCAGGCCTCGACCCTGTCCCCGGCGGGCACCGAGGTGGACACCGCCACCAACATCATCCTGCCCGAGGCCGACGCCGTGCGGATACCGGTGGAACGATTCGTCACCCACCCCGGCTTCGACCCCGTCTCGCTGCGCGACGACATCGCCGTCGTGCACCTGAGAACCGGCCTGCCGGGCGGGATCCAGCTGCCCACGCCCAGCATCGCCCCGCTCGCCGGGACGACGGCCCGCGTCGCCGGCTGGGGCGCGCTGGGAGAGGACGGACCCAGCCCCAACGTGCTCCAGCAGGTGGACCTGACCGTCCTGACCGACGCCGAGGCCGTCGACGCCTACGGTGACGACTTCGGCGACGGGATGCTGGCCGCCGGCGATCCCGGCGGGGGCAAGGGCACCTGGGAGGGGGACGACGGGAGCCCGCTGACCTACCGCTCCGCCGACGGGAACGAGTACCTGGCCGGTATCAGTTCCTGGCGCCGGGGGTGCGGACGGGCCGACCGGCCCGACGTGTTCACCCGGGTCAGCCACTATCTCGGCTTCATCGAGACCAACCGGGCCCCGTCGTCCTGAAAGCCCTTCCTACGCGGGCAGGATCGGTTCCTGGAGCTCCGTGACCCAGTCGGACGGGTCACCCGTGCCGTAGTTCAGGTACAGCTCGCGGGCGTACCCGGCCGACCGGTACCCGTGGGCCGCCAGCCAGAAGGCGAGTTGCTGCCCGGTGGCGACCACGTCGTCCATCGGCCCGTGGTGCACGATCGTCGCCGCCCGCTCCAGGCCGGGCAGGTCGACGACCTCGAAGTCGTACGCCGGGTCCGGCGCCACGTCGACCTGGCAGCCCGCGTGCACGATGACGCCCCCGTCCGGGGCGTCCTCGTACCAGGAGACGCCGGGCCCCGAGGGCCTCACCTCGGCGCCCTCGAGCCGGGCGAACAGCTGTTCGTACAGCGGCCCGATCACCGGGCTGATCGACTCCGGCCCGAAATCCGCTGCCGGCGCCGACAACTGGGCCAGACGCGTGGCCGGGACCGGCTTGATCTGAACGTCCTCACTGGGCATGAAGCCCTCCTTCTCGATCATGGAGAGTCGCACCTCGACCTGGCCGAGCCGGGCGGTGTCCCGGCGCAGTTGCTCCTCGAGCTCGGACCGGCGCAGCCGCAGCATCCCCCGCAGCTCCCCGGTGCCGACCCTCTCGTCGAGGATCGAGCGCACCTGCTCCAGGGTGAGCCCCAGCTCCTTCAGCGCCACGATCCGGTTCAGCCGTGACAGCTGCCCGGCCTCGTAGGACCGGTACCCGGTGGCCGGGTCCACGGCCGCTGGCCGCAGCAGCCCGATCCGGTCGTAGTGCCGCAGCATCCGTACCGAGACCCGGCCGTGCCTGGCGAAATCTCCGATGGTGAACATGACGACCTCAGGTCTACGGGGTGACACGGTGTCAGGGTCAACGGCTGGCCCTCAGGTGACGGTCTGCCGCGTCAGTCCGCCCCGCCGTCCGGGCTGATGAAGAAGTTGTCCCGGAACAGCCCGGTCGGGTCGTAACGCCGCTTCAGCTCCCGCAACCGGCCGAGGTGGGAGGGAGGGAAGGCCCGGCCGAGAACGTCGTCGCCCTGGTCGGTCTCGAAGCTGAGGTAGAGCCCCTGGAGATGGGGGACGATCCTCTCCCAGTACCGGTCGAGCCCGGACGCCCGGGTGCCCAGCGCGGCGACCGAGAAGTTCGCCGAGCGCCACGCGTACGCCGTGGCCCCCGGGTCGACGTCGGACACCGCCCCGCCCACGGCCCGGATCTGGAAGAAGTACGAGGCCCCGGCGTCCAGCAGAGCAGCTGCCTCCCGGGCGAATTCGGGGGTGATGTGCTCGACCAGCCCCGAGTGCGAGTGCGGTTCGCCGCGCCCCTGCTGGGGCTGGTCACTGGTGAAGGCCCCGATCACGTCCTCGTAGGTGGCCAGGCCCACGGACTGGTCGGACAGCGGGGCGATGTCGGCGACGGGCTGGAGCCGGGCGACGATCGTGTCGATCGTGGAGTTCGTGGGCCGCCGCTGGACCAGCGGCATCATGCTGGCCCTGGGCCGCGGCGCCACCCGCTTCAGCGAGATCGAGGCCGTGGTCGAGGGGCTCGCCGCCCGCATGCTCGCGCTGCGCCTGCGGGAACTGGAGCACCGGCACCTGGTCGAGCGCACCGTGGCACCGACCACACCGGTCTCGGTAACCTACACGCTCACCCCGCGGGGCCAGGAGCTGCTCACGATGTTGCACGGACTCGCCGTCTGGGGCGAACGCTGGGAGTCGGGCCGCTGAGCCGGTCCTCGGCCGCGCGGCCTCTTCGCCCAGGTCATCCTCTGGTCGGATCCAGCACGATCGTTCCCCGGCGGGATGCGCCGCAGGTCGTCGGCCCCCTAGCGTGGGCCCGGCCCGTGACGCAGCAACGAGGAGCTAGGCAACGTGAGCACACCGACGAGAACCACCCTGGTGATCGCGGCCCTGGCCGCCGTCACCATGGCCGGCACCGGCCTGGCCCACGGGGTGAACGGCGGCGGGACGGCCACCAGAAGCAGCAGCCTGGGCAGCACCACGAGCAGCACCACGAGCAACAGTCTGGGCAGCACGGTGAGCAGCAACGCGAGCGCGCAGGTGAGTGCCGCGGACATCGCGGCCGCGCGGTGGAAACCGTGCACGGACGCCCCGAAGGTGGACTGCGCGAAGGTCACCGTTCCGGTGGACTGGTCGAAACCGGACGGCGAGAAGATCAGGATCGCCCTGGCCCGGCGCGAGGCCACGAACCCGAAGACGCGGATCGGCTCGCTGCTGTACAACCCGGGCGGGCCGGGGGTGTCCGGGGTGGCCATGATCAAGGGCAGCGCGGCGTCGGCGTTCAGCAAGAAGGTGCGCTCGCGGTTCGACATCGTCGGGTTCGACCCGCGCGGCGTCGGGTCGAGCACGGCGGTGCGGTGCCCGGCGGGTGGGGCCCGGGAGCGGGTGCTCACCGAGAAGGTCACCGACACGCTGTTCGCCGGAAAGGGCCTGTCGGGCAAGAAGCTCCGGCAGATCCGGGCCGCCAACCGCAAGGACGGGCAGACCTGCCGTGAGCTCAGCGGCGCGGTCGCCGATCACCTCGATTCGCTCAGCGTGGCCCGCGACATGGACGGGATCCGCTCGGCCTTGGGCGACGACAAGCTGACGTTCTACGGCCTGTCGTACGGCACGCTGCTGGGCCAGCAGTACGCGACGCTGTTCCCGGGGCGGGTGCGGGCGCTGCTGCTCGACAGCAACCTGGACCACAGCCTGTCCGGGACCGGGTTCCTGGTCAGCCAGGCCGCGGCGGTGCAGGACAGTTTCGACCAGTACGTGGCCTGGTGCGACCGCAGCTCGACGTGCACCCTGCACCGGCAGGGGGCGCGGGCAGTGTTCACGAAGCTGCGGCTGCGGGCGCAGCGGGGCAGGCTGCGTGACCCGGACACCGGCGAGAAGGTCGGCGTCTCCATGCTGATCGACACCACGCAGACGTTCCTGTCCGGGCCGGACTGGACGTCGCTGTCCAGCTGGTACTCCGGGCTGCTGAGCGGCCGGGTGGTCGGTGACTCCGAGCACCTGCGGACCGCGTCATACGGCAGGGACCCGGGCGAGAAGAGCGCCGACGGCATCTTCTGCTCGGACTGGCGCACGCAGTTCACCGGTGCGGCTCAGCTGCGCACCACGGTGAAACGGATGAGGGCTGTGGCCCCGGACATGCGGATGTCGAGCATGGCGATGGGCACGGTGCTGGGCTGCCAGGGCTGGCCGACGGCGGTGCGGGCCCCGCAGGCGAAGCTGAAGTGGGCCGGCGTGCCGGCGGTGCTGCTCGTCAACAGCCTGCACGATCCGGCCACGCCGTACTCCGGGGCGCGGGACGTGGCCCGGCAGTCCGGCGCCCGGCTGCTCACCTACAACGGGTGGGGGCACGGCGTGATCGGGCGCAGGGGCACGGGCAGCTGCCTGCGTGACGCGGCCACGCTCTACCTGGTGAACCTGAAGGTCCCGGCGTCCGGCAGGCACTGCGCCGCGGCCAAGGTCTAGATCGCGCGGCGGAGCCGGCTGAGCCACTCGTGGCGCAGCCGGTCCCGGCCGGGCAGTTCGTCGTCGCGGTCCCAGCGCCAGGTGGCGATCATGGCCGTCATGACGACGCGGCAGTCGTTCAGCACCCGGGGGTCGGCCCCCGGGTAGTGCGCGGCGACGTCGTCCGGCGTGTGGGCGAGGTCGTACTCGACCGGTCCGCGGCAGCAGGTCTCGAAGTCGACGAACAGCGGCCGGTCTCTCGTCGTCACCAGGTTGCCCGGATGCGGTTCGCCGTGCAGGAACTGCTCGGGCACGGCCGATTCCGCGACAGCCCGGCTGCCGTCCCGCAACGCTCCTGCCAGCAGTTCCCGGTCCGCGGTGGCGAGGTCGGGCGTCCTCGCGTGATCGGCCAGGCGGTCCAGGGCGACGGCGACGCGGTCGGTGAAATGCGGTGCGGGCAGGTCGATCCCGCGCATTCCGGTGTGCAGATCGCGCAGGGCGTGGGCGTACTCGGCCGGGGTGAGCGGGCGTGCGACCGGCTCGTGGTAGGTCCAGAAGGTGACGGCGTAACCGTCGCGTTCGTGCACGCGAGGCTCGATGCCCGGGGCGGGCAGCGCCACCGGGGCGCCCGACGCGGCCAGGTGCGCGGCGACGTCGAGCTCGAACCGCGCGATCTGGACGGCGCCGGGCTCGGCCAGCGGCGCCACCCGGGCCAGCACCTGCCCGGGCAGCAGGCGCAGGGTGAGCTTGTTCGAGTTCTGGAGCACCACCGCATCGTGGGCCCCGAGCCCCAGGGAGGCGGCGAGCGCCGACGTCGTGGCGATCGCGTGCCCGGTTCTGCGCATGGGGGCAGTCTGCTCGCGCGGGCCCGGGAGGTGAACCCAATTTTCGGGGATCCTGGGGTGAGGGTGACGAACTCCTTCTCACACACGCGGGGGCAGCGATGTGGGCACAACTCATCGGCACGGGTCTGGGCGGGCTGCTGGTGCTGGCCACGAACTTCGTGGTCGCCCGCCAGCAGCATTCCTTCGAGCACAGGAAGATGCAGCTGGAGCTGAAGGAGCGGCTGCGCGGCGAGAAGTTCAAGCTCATCGAGGAGTTCTGGCGCACGGCCCGCGTTCTGGAGGGCTGGGCGGTCACGCTTCAGGAACAGCACGGAACGCGACCCCGGCAGGGACAGGCCTGGGACGACTTCTGGAACGTGCACGTCCTTCTGGAGTCCGTGATGAGTGACGAGAACTGCGTCCACCTGAACGCTTTCGCCGACCGGTTGCGGCGTGCCGTGCGCAACGACAACCAGGACGAGCCGGTGTGGGCCTATCTCAAGCCCAGCAGGATCGAGTTGCGCCACGCCTTCCGCCGCGAGCTGGAGATCTACGTGGCCTGACCGGCCTGACCGGCCGCCGCGCACCGACGGGCCAGCTGCGTGAAGGCCTCGGTGAGTTCGGACGGCCGGACCTCGGTGATGCCCGCGCCGAATCCGGCGAAGGCGGCAGCGAGGCTGTTCCACGACCAGGAGCCGAGGGTGAGCCGGCAGCGGCCAGGGCCACCGGCGTCTTCCAGCACCCCGTCGCGGATGTACGGGGCCAGGGTGGCGGCGTCCACGTCGAGCACGACGGTTCCGGTGCACGGCCAGGCCCCGGTGCTGTCGCCGGAGCCGCGGAACCGGCTGATGACGAAGGCGCTCACGTCGTCCCCCGGTAGCGGGCGGGGCGTGAACCGGGGGCCGTTCGGGGTGCGCAGGCTGATCCGGTCGGCGCGGAAGGTGCGCCAGTCCTGGCGTTCCAGGTCGTAGGCGACCAGGTACCAGCGGCCGTCCCAGGTGATCACGTGGTGGGGTTCGGCCCGGCGGGCGGGACGCCCGGGGTCGCCGGTGCCGTAGTCGAACCGGAGCACCTCGCGGGCCGCGACGGCGGCGCTGAGCGCGAGCAGCACGTCGGCGTCGACCGACGCCGGCGGCTGCGTGCTGGGCCGCTCGACCGCGGTGATCCGCACGGCGTCGATGCGGTGACGTAGCCGGGTGGGCATCACCTGCCGGATCGTGTTCAGCGCCTGGAGGGCGGGTTCGGCCAGTCCGTGGCCCGGGCCGGTGGCGGCCACCTGGAGCGCGACGGTGAGGGCCACGGCCTGGTCGTCGTCGAACAGCAGGGGCGGCAGGTCGGTGCCGGCGCCGAGCCGGTAGCCGCCGTCGGGTCCCTTGGCGGCGCCGATCGGGTACCCGAGCTCACGCAGCCGGTCGACGTCGCGGCGCACCGTGCGCAGGCTGACGTCGAGACGGTCGGCCAGCAGGGTGCCCGGCCAGTCGCGGCGGGTCTGCAACAGCGACAGCAGGGCCAGCAGCCGGGCGGAGGTTTTCGGCACGACGTCCATGATGCCCGCAGTAGGTGACACATCCTGGCACCTACCCCTGCGAGGGTCTTCCCGTCAGCCGGAAAGACGAGTGAGCAGGAGAGACATCATGGGCGTCACCACCACCGTGCACCTGAACTTCCAGGACCAGGCCCGCGAGGCGCTGGAGTTCTACCGGTCCGTGTTCGGCGGGCAGGTCGTCGCGTTCACCTACGGCCAGAGCCAGAACGTCGAGCACCCGGCCGACACCGACCGCGTGGTCTGGGGCGAGGTGCGCACCCCGAACGGTTTCCACGTGATGGCCTACGACGTGCGCGAGAGCCAGAGCTACGACGCCGGCGACCGGCCGTTCTACGTGTCGGTGCGCGGCGACGACGCCGAGGAGATCACCGGTTACTGGAAGAGCCTGTGCGAGGGCGCCACGATCCTGACCGACCTCGGGCCGTCCGGCTGGTCACCGCTGTACGGCATGCTCAAGGACCGCTTCGGCGTCACCTGGGTGCTCGACATCGCCGCCTTCTGATCACCCGTAGCCACCACCAGGAAGGGACACGACCGTGACAGCACCTCTCAGCATGCGGGCGCTGGGCCGCGCCACCCTGGCCCGGCAGCACCTGCTCGCCCGCACCGGCGCACCGGTGCTGGACACGGTCGCCCACCTGGGCGGGCTCCAGGCCCAGGAACCCCAGGAGCCCTTCGTTGGCCTCTGGTCACGCCTCGAAAGATTCGCCCCGGCCGAGCTTTCCGGGCTTCTCGAAGAGCGCCGGGTGGTCCGGATGCACCTGATGCGGCGCACCGTGCACCTGATGACCGCGCAGGACGCCCACTCCTGGCGCCCCCGGCACCACGCGCTGCTGCGGCAGAAGATCCTCGGGGTGTACAAGAACGACCTGTCGGGCGTCGATCTCGACCAGCTCACGGCCCGGGCCCAACAGCTCATGGACGACGAAACCCCCCGTTCCCTCGGCGACGTCGGCCGCGAGATGGCCCGGTTCTGGCCGGGAACCAGTCCGCGGGCGCTGGGCGAGGCGGTCGTGGCCGCGCTCGTGCCGATGGTCCAGATTCCCCCGCGAGGCGTCTGGCGCAGCACGGGCGGGGCGCTGTACCGGCCCCTGGACGCCTGGATCGGTGAGGAGGTCCAGGCGGGCGCGGACCAGCACGACCACGACCTGATCCGGCGCTACCTGGGCGCTTTCGGCCCGGCCTCCAGCGCCGACCTGCGGGCCTGGTGCGGTCTGGCCGGACTGCCCGCCTCGCTCGCGACGCTGCGCGAGGAGCTCGTCGAACTGCGCGACGAGCGCGGGCGCCGCCTGCTCGACCTGCCCGGCGCACCCCTGCCCGACCCGGAAACCCCGGCACCCGTGCGGTTTCTGCCGTCGTTCGACAACGCTGTGCTCGGCTACCACGAACGCAGCCGCATCATCGACGACGAGTACCGCCCGCTGTCGGTGACCGGCGCCCGGTTCGTCCTCGTCGACGGCCGGGCCTGCGCCACCTGGACCACAGGCAAGAGCGGCGGACAGGTCGTCGTCCACCCCTTGAGGCCCTTCACCCGCGCGGAGAACACCGAAATCGCCGACGAGGCTGAACGACTCAGCACCTTCCTCGCCACCGCCTGAGACCCGGCCGGAGGACGCCGTGACCGCAGCGGGACTCAGCCGTTGTGGTCCGGGTCCGAGCCGATGCGCCCGCCGCGGTCCAGCTCAGCGATCGCCGCCAGGTCGTCGGCGTCCAGGGCGAAGTCGAACACGTCGGCGTTGTCGCGAATCCGGCTGGGTGTGACCGACTTCGGGATCACCACGAGGCCGTTGTCCAGGTGCCAGCGGATCACCACCTGGGCCGGGCTCTTGCCGTGCCTGGCCGCGATCTTCTCCAGCACCGGATCGGTCAGGACCTGGTTCTGCGCCAGCGGGCTCCACGACTCGGTCACCACCGACAGCCGCTCGTGCTCGGCCCGCATCGGCCGCTGCTGGAAGTAGGGGTGCAGCTCGATCTGGTTGAGCACCGGGGTGACACCGGTCTCGGCGACCAGCCGGTCCAGGTGGGCGCCGGTGAAGTTGGAGACGCCGATCGAGCGCACCAGGCCCTGCTCGCGCAGCGCGATGAACGTCTGCCAGGTCTCGACGTACAGGTTCTGCGCCGGGCACGGCCAGTGGATCAGCAGCAGGTCCAGGTGGTCCAGACCGAGCCGCTCCAGGCTCTTCTCCGCGGCCACCCGGGCGGCGTCGGCGCCCTGGTCGCCGTTCCACACCTTGGTGGTGACGAAGACCTCGTCCCGTGCCACGCCGGACTCGCGCAGCCCGGCGCCCACCGCTTCCTCGTTCTCGTAGGCGGCCGCGGTGTCCACGTGCCGGTAGCCGGCCTGGAGCGCCTCCCGCACCGCCGCCGTGGCCTGCTCCGGCCGGGCCTGCCACACGCCCAGACCGAGCTGGGGGATGCTGTTGCCGTCGTGGAAGGTGATCCGGGTGGGCTGATTTGTCACGAAAACTCCCTTGCTGGTGCGGCGATCGCGTTCAGCCGACACCCTAGGCGGCGATGTCGCAGCCGCCAGCCCAGGATCACCGCCGCGCCCACCGGGATCTCCAGGCCGAACGTGAAGAAGCGGTACAGCAGCGCCCCCGCGAGCGCCGGCCCGGGCTCCGCGCCGGCCGCCGTCAGGCAGGTCAGCAGCGTCAGCTCGGCGGCCCCGGCGCCGCCCGGGGTCAGCGGCACCGTGGTGACCAGCCGCTCGATCCCGACCACGGCCAGCACCAGCAGGAACGGCTCGTGCACGGCCAGGCCGATCAGGCACAGGTGCAGCAGCACGCCCAGCAGCAGCATGTACCCGAGACCGTTGAGCACCAGCCGGCCCCACGAGGCCCGCAGGGCCTGACCGATGTCCTCCCGCAGAGCCGCCACCAGCGTCCCCACCCGACCGCGGTGACGACCACGGGCGAGCAGCCCGCACACCAGCAGCAGGGCCACCGCCACCCCGGCGCTGACCAGCACCGGACCGCGCGCGAGCGCCACCTGCGGGCCGTAGGCCAGGAACCCGCCCAGGCAGGCCACCCCGAACAGCACCCGCAGCAGCACGGTGCTGATCTGGTTCAGGGTGAAGTAGCTGGTGGTGGCGCGGGCGCTGAACCCCCACGAGCGGATCATCGCGGCACTCACCCCGAAACTCAGGGCGCCGCCCAGGGGCAGGCTGTTGGCCACCGCGCTGCCGGCCAGGCACAATCCCAGCGCCCGGCCCGGACTCAGCCCCGGCAGGCACGCCGTCACCTGCCCGGCCCGGGCGCAGTGCCCGGCCCACCACAGCACGGTCAGCACCGGCAGCCAGGCCGGTTCCAGGCCGAGCACGGCGTGCCCGGCCGCGGACCAGCCCGCTCCCAGGGCCGTCACGGCGCGCACGACCAGCCAGATCATCATCGGCACCGACAGCACCAGCACAGCGGTGCGCGCATGCGCGTTCATGCGGTCATGATGGGTAGCCGCCGGCGAACACAGCGCCACGCCGGCGGCTTCCCCCGCGCGAACATCAGGCGAACGTGACCGGCTCAGCCACCCATCAGGCGGGTCACCTGGTCCACGGTCAGCGGGTGGTCGATGATCTCGGGCGGGATCGACAGCAGCACCTCGCCGCGCGGTCCCGACGACAGCACCACGCCGTCGAAGCGGGCCGGCGAACCCGGTGCCAGCGACGTCACCCAGGCGCCGAGCCAGGGTAAGGGAATGGTGCCGTGCAGGATCTCGGCGTACCAGAACTCGACCAGGTCGGGCTCTTTCACCCGCGCCAGCACCTGGGTGCGCTCGCCGTGCACGGTGACGACGGCGATCCGGACGCTCAGCACGGCGCCCGTCCGGTGTTCTCGTGATGGACCATGGTCATCGCTCCTCCCCGTCCGGAGCCTGTTCCCTCGGGCACCACCGCTCGCCGGGACGACGACACCGATGCCTGTACTCAGATCACCGTGCGTTCGCCGGTTTGTCCAGGGCGGAGCGGGATGTGTGCCGTGTCCCATACGCCGGGTTCACAGCTGGTTCACAACTGGTTCCGACACCGGGCACCGTCCCACTGGACGGCGGGGTGATCGGTCTAGTCTGGCGGCGTGCAGATCCGCCAGTCGAAAAAGCTGAATCATGTCGCCTACGACGTCCGTGGACCGGTGCTCGCCGAGGCCATGCGGCTGGAGGCCGAGGGCCACCAGATCCTGCGGCTGAACATCGGTAACCCCGCGCCGTTCGGGTTCGAGGCTCCGGAAGACCTGCTGCGCGACATGATCCACCAGCTGCCGCAGGCGCACGGTTACAGCGATGCCAAGGGCATTCTGCCGGCGCGGCGCGCGGTGGTGCAGTACCACCAGGGCAAGGGCGTGACCGGGCTGGACGTGGACGACGTCTGGCTCGGCAACGGCGTGTCCGAGCTGATCAGCATGAGCCTCCAGGCACTGCTGAACGACGGCGACGAGCTGCTGGTGCCCAGTCCTGACTACCCGCTGTGGACGGCGACGACCACGCTGGCCGGGGGCCGGGCCGTGCACTACGTGTGCGACGAGAGCTCCGGCTGGCTGCCCGACCTGGCCGACCTGGAGGCCAAGATCACCGACCGCACCGTCGGCATGGTCATCATCAACCCGAACAACCCGACCGGCGCCGTGTACCCGCAGCAGGTGCTGGAGGGCATGATCGAGATCGCCCGCCGCCACGACCTGATGCTGCTGAGCGACGAGATCTACGACCAGATCCTGTACGACGACGCGCAGCACGTGGCCACCGCGTCACTGGCCCCCGACCTGTTCTGCCTGACCTTCAACGGTCTGTCGAAGGCCTACCGGGTGGCCGGTTTCCGGGCCGGGTGGATGGTGGTGTCGGGGCCGAAGACACAGGCCGCCGACTACCTGGAGGGCCTCCAGATCATGGCCAACCTGCGGCTGTGCGCGAACGTGCCCTCGCAGCACGTGATCGCCACGGCCCTGGGTGACGGCCCGCGCAGCATCACCGATCTGACCCTGCCCGGCGGCCGCCTGATGGAACAGCGCGACGTCACCTGGGAGATGCTCAACCAGATCGACGGGGTGAGCTGCGTGAAGCCGACCGGCGCGCTCTACTGTTTCCCCCGCCTCGACCGCAAGGCGTTCCCGATCGAGGACGACGAGGCCTTCGTGCTCGACCTGCTGCGCGAGCAGAAGGTGATGGTGGTGCACGGGCGTGGCTTCAACTGGGCCGCCCCCGACCACTTCCGGATCGTCACGTTGCCGCACGCGGAGGTGCTGAAAGACGCGATCGGCCGGATCGGCGAGTTCCTCGACAGCCGCCGGCAGCGCTGACCGAAAACCTTTGAGGACGACGCGAGCGCGAGTCTTCTCGCCCGGGTGCTGATTGGTACCCGGGCGAGGGGCCCGGGCCGTTGGGGCCGGGCACCGGGACATCCTTTTGATGTTTGACACCACCCAGACGCTCAGGGTGGTGTCAAAAATGACAGGGCTCCCCCGGTGCCGGCTTCGCCCTCCTCCCGGCCAGGTCCGGAACCGGCTGTGTGCCCCGTCACCAAGATTTTTCCGACCCGAACCCGGTTCTCCCGCATCTCACTTTCTGTACGGCGCACCGACCGGAGCGCCTCATCGCAGTCGTGACGAACGCAAGGGAGTGGACATGGCAAGGCTCAGGAGTGTGGCGGCAGCAGGAATCCTGGTGACGGGTGCGCTGGTCACCTCGGCCTGCGGGTCCGACTCGGCCTCGGCCTCGGCGGGCCGTCTGGAACCCGCGGGATCGACGGCGACCACCACCACGACGCCCGCGACCAGCTCGGCGACCGGGACGCAGGACGCCGCGGAGACCGAGGTCGAGCCCGCGGACGACGAGACGACGACGAAACCGGCCGACGACGGGGACAGTTCGTCGTCCACGCTCCCCTCCAGCGGCAAGGGCGTGACGATCGTGCCCGCCGACGGTTTCGAGGGCGGCCTGACCCTGGAGGACGAAGGGCTGTCGATGACGGACGACGACAGCGGCCGTCAGCTCTTCACCTTCAAGGAACTGGCCAACGACCTGTACCAGGTGAAGGCCACGGACAGCTCGGGCGAGCTGGCCCCGCTGTGCTGGCGGGCACCGGACGCCGACGAGATCGGCCCCTCCCCCATCGTCGCCGGCCAGTGCGACGCCGACAGCGAGAAGCAGCAGTTCCGGATCTACCAGGTCGGCGACCAGGGCTGGGTGATCAGCCGGACCGGTGCGGGCAACATCGTGCTGGGCAGCAACGGCCTGGAGTACGACGACAGCAGGTCGACGAAGTGGCGCATCAACAGCTGACATCCACGGGTGCCGGCTGACACGGGTCCGGGTGGTACGGGTCCGGGTAGTACGGGTCCGGGTGGCACGGGTCCGGGTGGCACGCCGCCCGGCCCCGCACCCGCGTCCGGTCAGCCCGTGCCGATCCGTCGCACCATTCGCTGGTTCCGTACCGGAGTCGGCCCGGGCTGCCCGGAAGGCGGCCATTTTGTCGGACCCCGTAGCTATGGTCGGGTTCATGGACGAGGTGGGGTTCTGGCGAGTCGTCTCCGAGACCGGCGGTTCAGCGCGGGCGGTGGGGCTGGAGCGGTTGGGGTGGGCGCTGCGGCGCCTTCCGGCCGGTGAGGTCGAGCAGTTCGCGTTGCTGCTGGTGGGCAAGATGTATGCCCTCGACACCACGGCACATTTCGAGGCGCCGGTGTTCGGCGCCGATCATGGTGAGCCGGTCGATCCGGAACCCGTCGACGCGGAGCTGTTCGTGAACGTGCGGCTGGCCGTGGTGCTGGCGGGCCGGCAGACCTACGACGAGGTGCTGGCCGATCCCACGGCCCTGTCCCGGCGGGCCTGGCCCGAGCTGTTCGCGGCGCACGGTCTGCTGCACCGTGTCGAGCAGGTGTGCGCCGAGCGCGGCGTGGCGGGCGGCATGCCCGGCCTCGACCTGGCACAGACCGGCTCCAACCCGCTGTTCGCCCCGGAGTTGTTGCTGCCCGGGGGTTTCGATCCGCCGTCGAACCCGTGGCTGGGCCTGACCTGCCGGCCGGACCAGGCCGCGTTCGGCCGTTCCCTGCCCGGGCCCCGCGCCCAGTTGCAGTTCACCCTGCTGCTCGACGCGGTGCTCGACCAGCTCGCGGCGGTCGACGGGTTCCGGGAGTTGTTCGCGGCCCACGGTTTTCGGGCGGTGCTCCTGACGCTGGAGCTGGGGCCCGCCGGCTGGCCGCCGGCCACCGGCTTCCGCGACGACGGCGACCGGCTGCACGTCGACCTGCACCGTCCCTTCCCGCTGCACGAGCCGACGCCGCACCAGATCACCGACTGGGCCCGGCAGGTGCTGACCGAGGCACTCGACCTGGCGGCCCGGCATCTGAACCGATCTGGGGGAACCAGGCAGGAAGGGCCCGGCCACGGCGCACCGGAACACGACGAACCGGACCAGAGCGACTCGGAGCGTGGGGGCGAAAGTACCCGCGGGCAGGGGCATCGCACCTGGCGCGGGCGCCTCTGAACCCGGGCGCGCATGGTCCGGGCCCGTGTCACCTCTCGGCCCGTGTCACCTCTCGGCCCAGCCGCTCCCCCGGCCCGTGCCACCCCTCGGCCCAGCCCACCCCCAAGCCAACGCCCGCGTCGGCTCAGCCGGCCAGCCGGCGCATGAAGTCGTCGAGCTGTGCCAGCTGCCGCTGCGCCGTGGCCACGGTCGGGGCGAGGGTGGCCTCGATCTGGAGTCCCATGAGCATCGACACCAGCTCGTCCGCCACGGTGATCAGGTCGAGGTGCGCGGGCAGGTCACCGTCGGACCTGGCCTCGTTCAGGTGGGCGACCATCTCGGTGCGCCAGCCCGCGGTGATCCCGGCGTACAGCGTGGCCTTGTCCGGCGAGTTCAGGGCCTGCTGCCAGAAGTTGATGGCCAGCCGGGCCTCCGCCAGCCGCTCGGCGTCCAGCGGCATGATCTCCAGGCACAGCGTGCGCAGACCGCCCAGGCCGTGCCGGTCCGGGTCGGCGCGGTCGGCACGGCGGTTGGTGGCGGCCACGATGTGCTCGAAGGCGGCCGTCAGGGCGGCCTCCTTGCTCGGGAAGTAGTAGCGCAGCGCCCCGTTCGAGGCCCCCGACACCTCGGCGATGCGCCGCGTGGTGACCGCCTGGATCCCCTCGTCGGCGATCAGCCGCCAGACCACCTCGACGATCTCCCGCCGCCGCACGTCATGGTCCACGATCTTCGGCACTGCCCGAGCCTTTCCCTGTCGCAAACGTCCGGTCCCAGCCTACGGGCCGGGCGGACGCGGCGAGGGGCGGGAGCTCGTTCAGAAGGCGATGAAACATCCCAGGACGGCCAGGAGCAGACCGGTCACGGCGATGACCCGGCCGGCGATGCCGAGGTACTGGGCGAGTGCCCCCAGGGCGATGCACAGCAGGCCGACCATCAGGGTCGCCAGTCCTGCGTATCTTCTCGGGGTCATCGCCGCATCGTAACCAGCCTGACCGGCGCCGGCTCAGTCACCGCACCCGTCCGCCGCAGCGCGGGCCCGCACGTGCAGGTGGCCCCGCACTGCACGGCGAAACTGATCCGCTCCCCGCTCCGCGAGCCACGCCACTGCCGGCACCCGCCCGTCAGACGCCCGCCGTCACCAGTTCGTCGATCGCCCCGGCCGGACCGGTGCGGGTGAACCACTCCACGCCGTAGGCCGACCGCAGGTCGTCCTGCTGGAGGTGGGCCGGGTCGATCTGGCTGGAATGTGCCTGGAGCGCGGCCAGTTTGGCGGCGAAGTCGGCGGTCCCGGCCTGGTAGTGCGTGACGATGCGGGAGGCCGGCAGCCCGACCGGCACGCTCGGCAGGCCGGCCCGGCCGGCCGCGTCGTTGGCCCCGAGCACCAGGTGCCGCACGGCCCGGTCGCGCAGCCCCTCGGCGTCCACCGTGGCCTCGTAGTAGGTGAGTTCCGGCCTGCTGCGGGCCACTTCGGCGACCGAGCGGTGCACCGCGACGTGGTCGGGGTGCGGGTAGATGCCGCCCTCGTCGTAGCCGACCAGGGTGTCGGCGCCGGCGCGGGCCACGATCGCACCGATCTGGCTCGCCACCGTGGCGACGGGCTGGCGGGCCAGGGCGTGGTCGGGCTGAACACCGCCCAGACCGGAGTCGGCCCAGCCGAGGGTGACCAGCTCGTGCACGCCGAGCACCTCGGCGGCACGCTCCAGCTCGCGGGCACGCACGCTGCCGACGTGACGGCCCTCGCCGGCCAGGTCCTGACCGGCCTGGCCGTCGGTGGCCACGACCAGGGTGACCCGGGCACCGCCCCGGGCCAGGGCGTGCATCACGGCGCCGGTGAAGATCGTCTCGTCGTCCGGATGGGCGTGGACGAATACGACAGAACGAGTGGGAGCAGGGGAAACGGGCAGGACGGACATGCGCGGGAACTCCGGTGGCAAGAAACGGTCGGTGGGGGCGGGGGTCAGCCCCGACAACAGCTCGCCGGGCAGCTTGCCGGGCAGCTTGCCGGGCAGCTCGCCGGGCAGCTCGCCGGGCAGCAGGAGATCACCATGGTCGTCGTCGCAGGCAGCATGAGGAACCCCCGTCCGATCACAAGGAACCGCTTCAGAATTCTCGACAAGATTACTCGACTTACCGCCCACAAGGCCAGGCGAGAACACCCGATCGGCCGCCGAACGTGGTTTACCTCGATGTAACAGCGCGAAATCTTTTTTTGTACATCTGTTGATTTACCGTGATGCCACAGCCGCCCGAGACCGTCAGGTCGCGCACCACACCACCGGCCGGACCAGCTCACGAAGGAAACCCGCTGTGAACCAGACATCTTCAGCACCCGCACGGCACCCCCTCGCCCCGGTCACCGAGTCCGAGATCCACGCGGTCCGGCAGATCGTCGCCGAGGCCGGAAAGCTCAGCGACAGCACCCGGTTCGCCTACATCGGCCTGCACGAGCCGGCCAAGGCCGAGGTCGCGGCGCACCGCGACGGCGACGTCGTGACCCGCGTCTTCCGGGCCCTGCTGCTCGACCTGGCCACCCAGGCGTCCTCCGACCTTCTCGTGAATGTCACCACCGGACAGATGGTTTCGGACACCGAGCTGGACCCGTCCGCGACCGGTCAGCTGCCGGTGCTGGACGAGGAGTTCGAGCTGGTCGAGCAGTTGCTGAGTAAGGACGAGCGCTGGCTCGCCGCGATCGCCGAGCGCGGCCTCGACATCACCCGGGTGCGCGTGGCGCCGCTGTCGGCCGGGGTGTACGCCGACGAGTACCCGGACGAGGCCGGCCGACGCGTGCTGCGCGGCCTGGGCTTCTACCAGGAGCACGAGAAGGACTCCGCCTGGGCGCACCCGATCGACGGGCTGGTGGCCTACGTCGACACCATGAACCACGTCGTCGACCAGGTCATCGACTACGGGATCGTGCCGCTGCCGGCCGAGTCGGGCAACTACGACGACCCGGCGGTCAGCGGGCCGATGCGCACCACCCAGAAGCCCCTGCTGATCACCCAGCCCGAGGGCTCGAGCCTGGACATCGACGACGACAACCTGCTCACCTGGGAAAAGTGGTCGCTCCGCGTGGGTTTCGACGCCCGTGAGGGCCTGGCCCTGCACCAGCTGGCATTCGACGGCCGGCCGATCATGCACCGCGCCTCGATCGCCGAGATGGTGGTGCCCTACGCCGACCCCTCGCCGGTGCGGTCCTGGCAGAACTACTTCGACACCGGTGAGTACCTGGTCGGGCGGTACGCCAACGCCCTGGAGCTGGGCTGCGACTGCCTGGGCGAGATCACCTACCTGGACGCGGTGATCGCCGACGAGAAGGGCGAGCCGAAGCGGCTGCGCAACGCGATCTGCATCCACGAGGAGGACTTCGGCATCCTCTGGAAGCACTCCGACCTGTGGACCGGATCGCACGAGACCCGGCGCCAGCGGCGGCTGGTCGTGTCGTTCTTCACCACGATCGGCAACTACGACTACGGTTTCTACTGGTACCTCTACCTCGACGGCACCATCGAGTTCGAGGCCAAGGCCACCGGCATCGTGTTCACCAGCGCCCACCCGGGCGGCGACTACCCCTACGCCACCGAGATCGCGCCCGGCCTGGGCGCTCCCTACCACCAGCACCTGTTCAGCGCCCGGCTCGACATGACGGTGGACGGCGAGAAGAACCGGGTGGAGGAGATCGACGTGGTCCGCGTGCCGAAGGGCCCGGACAACCCGCGCGGCAACGCCTTCGGCACCTCCAGCACCGTGCTGACATCCGAGGCCGTGGCCCGCCGCGACGCCGACCCGTCGAAGAACCGGGTGTGGCACATCAGCAACCCGGACCGGCTCAACCGGCTGGGCCGCCCGGTCTCCTACGCCCTGATCCCCGAGGGCCTGCCCACCCTGCTGGCCGACCCGGACTCCTCGGTCGCACACCGTGCCGCGTTCGCCACCAACCACCTCTGGGTCACCCAGTACCACCCCGACGAGCGTTATCCCGCAGGCGATTTCGTCAACCAGCACCCGGGCGACGCCGGCCTGCCCGCGTTCGTCGCGAACGACCGCCCGCTCGACGGCGAGGACCTGGTGGTCTGGCACACCTTCGGCCTGACCCACACCCCGCGCCCCGAGGACTGGCCGATCATGCCGGTCGACTACAGCGGCTTCAAGCTCAAGCCGGTCGGCTTCTTCGACCGCAACCCCACCCTCGACGTGCCGCCGTCCGCGTCCGCCCACTGCTCCACCGACACCAGCACCGGATCGGGAGCCTGCCATGACTGAGACGAGCACCGGCACCGAACGGCTGAGCGGCACCCTGGGCGCCGGCTCCATCGTGTTCATGGTGGTCGCCGCCGCCGCGCCGCTCACCGTGATCGCCGGCAGCGTGCCGCTGGGCATCGCCCTGGGCAACGGCACCGGCTACCCCGCCATGTACGCCGTCGCCGCGGTCATCCTGGCCCTGTTCGCCGTCGGGTTCGTCGCGATGGCCCGGCACGTGCCGCAGGCCGGGGCGTTCTACTCCTACGTGGAGCAGGGGCTGGGCCGCGGCGCCGGGCTCGGCGCGGCCTTCCTGGCCCTGCTCACCTACACCGCCGTGCAGGGCGCTGTGTACGGCTATCTCGGCTTCGCCCTCAACGAGCTGCTGGTCTCCTACGGCGTGCCGTCACTGCCCTGGTGGCTGTGGACGCTGGTGGCCATCGCCGTCACCGGCCTGCTCGGCTACCGGCACATCGACCTGTCCGGAAAAGTGCTGGGACTGCTGCTGATCGCCGAGATCGGCATCGTGCTGGCCCTCGACGCCGTGGTCGTCGCGCAGGGCGGCAGCGACACCGAGGGCCTGTCCGGCGGGGCCCTGCACCTGGACTCGATCACCTCCGGCGCCCCGGGCATCGGCCTGATGTTCGCCATCGCCGGGTTCATCGGTTTCGAGGCCACCGCCGTGTTCCGCGACGAGGCCCGCGACCCCGACCGCACCGTCCCCCGCGCCACCTACATCGCGCTGGCCGTGATCGGCGTGTTCTACTCGGTGTCGGCCTGGGCCGTGATCAGCGCCTGGGGCGACAACGGCGCCCTGGCCGAGGCCGCCGCCGACCCGGGCACCATGGTCCCGGTGACCGCCGAGCAGTACCTCGGCGGCGCGGCCGGGCACGTCGTTCAGGCCCTGCTGGTCACCAGCCTGTTCGCCAGCGTGCTGTCGTTCCACAACGTGCTCTCGCGCTACCTGTTCGCGCTGGGCAGGTCCGCGGTGCTGCCCGGTGTGCTGGGCCGCAGCCACCCCCGCCACCACTCGCCGCACCTCGGCTCGGTGGCCCAGACCCTCAGCGCCGCCGTGCTTCTGGTGATCTGCGCGGCGGCCGGGCTGGACCCGGTGGCCGAGGTGTTCGCCTGGCTGTCCGGTGCGGCGACCGCCGGCATCCTGCTGCTCATGCTGATGACCAGCATCGCCGTGCTGCTGTACTTCCACACCAGCCGCGTCGACACCCGGCTCTGGAACACCCGGATCGCCCCGGCCCTGGGCCTGCTCGGGATCGCCGGCTGCCTGGTGATCACCGTGCGGAACCTGCCGCTGCTGGTCGGTGGGTCGCAGACGCTGGCCCTGGTGCTCGACGCCCTGCTGGTGCTCTCGGTGGTGGCCGGTTTCGCCCTGGCCGCGGCCCGGCCCGCCGCCGGAACGGCCCTGCTGCCCGAGCAGGCGGGCTGAGATCATGACCACGGCGACGTTCTCGGCACCACGCACCATGGCACCGCTCGTGGGCACCCGGCTGGTCGCGGCGCTCGCCGCGGCCGGCGGGGCCGCCCACCTGGCCACCCTGACGGCGCCGTTCGGGTTCCACGCCGGGTTCTTCGCCGCCATGGCTCTCGGATGTCTCGGCTGCGCGGCCCATCTCGCGCGCAGCGGATCGCCCCGGGCCCTGGTGACGGCGGCGGTCATGGCCGCGGCCATGCTGGTGCTGCACCTGGGCTACCTGCTGGCCACCGCTCCGGCCTTCGCCGGGGTGGAGCACGTGCACGGCGGCGCGGTCGTCGTCACCGCCTCGGCAACATCACATTCCGGCCATCACGACCTGTCGTGGGCCACCCTCGTGCCGTTGCTGCCCGAACTCGCGGTGCTGGCCCTGACCGGCCCGCTCCTGCGACGCGGCCGCACGGCCTCCCTGCCCTGAAAAGCCTTTCCAACCATGGACGACGGTGAGCTCCGGCCGGGGCTCACCGTCGTCCATCATTTTGCCGGTCGTCACCAGCTGCGGGCCGCCCAGGTGGCCGAGACGATGCCCGGCACGAAAAGGCACAGGAGAAGGGCCCATCCGCCGGTGAGCCGGCGATCCGGGTTCCTCGGGGCCGGCACGAACGGGGTGGGGCCGCTCAGCAGCAGGAACAGCGGAACGGCCACGGGCGAGACGAACATCCAGGCCCAGAACCAGGCCCAGCGGGTCGCCCGCCAGGCATGCCGGTCGATGACGATCCGCAGCAGCACCACCAGGTTCACCACCAGCAGGGCCAGCCCCAGCCCTGAGGGCAGGTGCCGGAAGCCGAGAATGCTGCTCTCGGAGGAGCGGTCCCACTCCGTGTTCACCGTCAGGTCCGGATAGGTCCGGCGCAGGTAGTCCGCGAGATCACGCTCACCGGAGAGGACCGGCCCGCTGGAGGTGCTGCCGGAACCGTCCTCGTCGGTGGTCACCCTGACGTCGTCCTGCCGGGTGATCCCCCAGCCGCCCTCCCAGACCACGGTCTGGAGAACGGAACCGGTCTCGTTCCTCAGCAGCCCTTCGCCGCGCACGGTGACCGAGCTGATCTTCCCCTCCGCCAGATCGTTCTGGAGATTCCCGAACCGGCCCTGCCGCTCCCCCAGCAGGACCGCGAACACCACGAGCACGACATAGACAATGAAAAGGGCCCAACGCACCCAGTCCGCCGCCTGTTTCGACGATCGGTGCGGGCGCTGCGGTTCGGTGACGATCACGTGCACAGGGACGCCGCACGGTCACCGGGCGTTGCGGGACCGCCGCGAGGGGAACATCACTCCCCCGTGCCCCGAACGACGGCTTGCGATCCAGCCGTTCCGGTCAGGGCTGCTCCCCGGGCCAGACGATCCGCTCGAACTGTGCCCGCAGTTTCTGCCCGCGCGCGGGGTTCAGCTGCGTGGCCCAGGCGATCCGGCCGAGCAGGTGCGCCCGGAAATCGGCGTGCTGCTCGCGGTTCTGGACTGCGGGGTCCGACCGCGCGGCGTTGTGCAGAATCGCCCGGAGCCGGTCGTACTCGGTACGGGGCAGATTGCTGTGCTCGTTGACCACGATCCCGGTCACCTCCTGGCGCCGGGACCGCTCGCGCACCCGAGTCTTCGCCGGTTGCAGGGCCAGGCCCTCGGAGCGCACGATCCGCCCGACGGCCTCGGTCACGCGTTGCGCGGCCCGTGGCTCCAGGTCGCCGGAGAAGGTGAGGTCGTCGGCGTACCGGGTGTAGGTCAGACCGGTCGCGGCGGCCAGACCCGACAGCCTGCGATCCAGCGCCATCACGCACAGATTGGCCAGGGCCGGTGAGGTGGGTGCTCCCTGCGGCAGGTGAGCCCCGGCGAGCAGACGGCGCAGGCCGGGCCGGGCACTGACGGCTTCCGGGGTGCTGCCGGGCCGGGCCGGCGGCATGGCGGCGATCACGGCGACCGGGGTGCGGTGCACGCACAACCCGGTCAGTGCGTGGGCGACCGGCTGGGCGTACCCGGCCGTCCGGAACACCCCGTACACCCGGCCGCCGTTCAGGTGCGCGAAGAACGCGGCGAGGTCGAGGGAGATCACGACGGCCGCCCCGGTGTGACGGCGGGCGCCGGTGACCGCGCTACGGCCGGGGACGAAGCCGTGGGCGGCCGGGTGCACCGGGATCAGCGCCAGGACCTCGTCGAGCAGGGTCCGCTGCACCGAGCGCAGCCGGGGCCGGGGCGCCTCGAGCAGGCGGGGCCGGCCCGAGCCCGGCGTCGTCCACCGGTACCGGTAGTGGTGCAGGGGCCCGGGTGCGGCCCGCCGTTGCAGGCCCTTGACGTCGGCGAACCAGTCCAGGTGCGCCGGATCCAGGTCGAGCAGGGCAGCCAGGTCGGCAAGGTCGTGCAGCTCGGGCACGGGCCAGGGACGACGGTCCGCCATCCGCACCGGCGTGGGCGGGATGCGCCGGGCCCGCAGAACCGGTGCCCTGCCCGGAGGGGCCGAGCGGTTCAGGGCCGCCCACAGCACTGGGCTGTTCTCGATGAACCGGGCCAGCTCGCGGGGCCGGTCGGCCGGCGGGCGCGGGTAGGCGGCCAGCACCTCCCGGGCGAGTTTCCGCGGCCAGCGCCGCCGCCCGCCCACGCCCACCACACTCACGGCGGCCTCGGCCATCGGCCGGGTCGCCCAGGCCTCAGCGCCCAGGAAGGCGTTGCCCAGTCCCCGGGCCAGAGTCCGGACCCGGTCGGAGGTCATGACGGTGGCGTCCGGGTGCGACCTGTCGTGCAGTGCGCGTGCGTAGCAGCGCGGAGCGCTGCGTGGCACGTGCGGCGTGATGCCGAGGACGTGCCGGTTTCCCCGGGGTAGCCCCGGAGCGACCGTCCGGACGAGGCCAGCCGGAGTTCTCGCCCCGGACGCCACCGCATGCGCCGAACCCTAGCGCGCGCCCACAACGGGAGCCGGAAGAACGTGAGTGGCCTTCCTGCTTCTTCCAGCTCGCGCCGATCGACATCCCAGTAAAAGGGGCATTCCGCTTTCAGCGATCCCTTCGTAGCCTGAGGCGAGCTCACCCGACGGAGAGGAGCTCGTGTGTCGTCACGGCACCCCGGAGCCATCGTTGTCGCCGGGATCGGAGCGGCGGCACTGCTCGTCCTCGCGGCCTGCGGGCAGCAGGCCCCCACCCGCAGCGCCTCCGGATTCCCCTCCACAGGGCGTCTCCAGCTCATCGCCCCGGCCGCGCCCGGCGGCGGCTGGGACAGCACCGCGCGGGCCCTCCAGCAGGCCGTCGACGACTCCGGCCTGGTACGCAACACCCAGGTCATCAACGTCGATGGGGCCGGCGGCACGATCGGGCTGGCCCGGTTCGTGGCCGACGACGACCCGAAACAGCTCATGGTCATGGGCGCGGTGATGATCGGCGCGATCGCGGTGAACCAGTCGCAGATCACCATCGCCGACGCCGTGCCGGTGGCCCGGCTCACCGGGGAGAACGAGGTTCTCGTCGTCCCTGACAGCTCTGAGTTCACCACCCTCGGCGAGTTCACCGCCGCGTTCACCGCCGATCCGGGCGCGCATCCGATCGCCGGCGGCTCGGCCGGCGGCACCGACCAGGTGACGGCCGGACTGTACGCCGAGGCGGTCGGCGCCGACCCGCGAAAGGTCAATTACATCCCCTATTCCGGCGGCGGTGAGGCCCTGGCCGCGATCCTCGGCGGGAAGGTCGCGGCCGGCATCTCCGGGGTGCAGGAGTGGGCCGGGCAGATCGAGTCCGGCGACCTGCGGGTACTGGCTGTCAGCTCGCCCGCGCGGATCGAAGCCCTCGACGCCCCGACCTTCACCGAGCAGGGCGTCGACGTGCAGGTCACCAACTGGCGCGGTGTGCTCGCTCCTCCGGGCACCACGGCCGCCGAGGTCGCCGACATCCAGCAGTTCCTCACCGAGGTGCACGGTACCCCGCAGTGGAAAGAGGCGCTGCGCACCAACAACTGGGACGACCAGTTCCTGGTCGGCGACGAGGTGCAGCCCTTCTTCGATCAGCAGGTCACCGAGTTCGCCGGCACCCTCAAGAAGATCGGACTGGTCGAATGACCGCTCAGGAGAACAGGGGCCGGGCCGAGATCGTCCCCGCCCTCCTGCTGGCCCTCACCGGCGTCTACATGATCGCCGACGGGCACTCGCTGCGCACCCCGCCCACCGAGGGCGCCATCGGCCCGCGCTTCTTCCCCTACGTCGTGGGCGGCGCCCTGATCGTGGTCGGCCTGTGGCTGGCCGTGGCCGTGTGGCGCGGCGACCGGGCCGAGGCGGAACAGGGTGAGGACGTGGACACGCAGGCCCGCACCGACTGGCGCACGCTCGGCACCCTGGCCGCGATCATGCTGCTGTACGTGCTGATCCTCGACCCGGTCGGCTATCTCCTGTCCACCGTCGGCCTCTTCGCCGGCACCGCCTGGACCCTCAGCGCCCGCAACCCGCGCTCACTGGTGCTGGTCAGCCTGCTCGTGCCGTTCGTGACCTTTCTGCTGTTCACCCGCGCACTCGGGGTGTACCTGCCCAACGGCGTTCTCCAGACGGTGATCTGAGCCCGTGGACAGCATCGACGCCCTGATCCGGGGTTTCGGCGACGCCCTGACCCCCACCTACCTGCTGTATGCCCTGGCCGGGGTGCTGATCGGCACCGCGGTCGGCGTGCTGCCCGGCATCGGCCCGGCGATGACCGTGGCCCTGCTGCTGCCGATCACCTTCACGCTCGACCCGACCGGCGCGTTCATCATGTTCGCCGGGATCTACTACGGCGGCATGTACGGCGGCTCCACGACGTCCATCCTGCTGAACACCCCGGGTGAGGCGTCGTCGATCGTGACGGCGCTGGAGGGCAACCAGATGGCCAGGGCCGGGCGCGGCGCCGCGGCCCTGGCCACCGCCGCGATCGGCTCGTTCGTGGCAGGCACCCTGGCCACGGTCGCGCTCACGCTGCTCGCCCCGCAGGTCGCCGGCCTGGCCGTGAAACTCGGCCCGCAGGACTATTTCGCGCTCATGGTGCTGGCCTTCCTCACCGTTTCGGCCGTGCTCGGCTCCAGCCTGGTGCGCGGTATCGCCAGCCTGCTGATCGGCCTGACGCTCGGCCTGGTGGGCATCGACTCGCTCACCGGCCAGGCCCGCCTCACCCTCGGCGTCGCCCAGCTGGCCGACGGGGTGGACGTGGTGGTGGTCGCGGTGGCGCTGTTCGCGGTGGGCGAGGCCCTGTGGGTCGCCTCCCGCCTGCGGCACACGCCCGCCCAGCTGCTGCCGGCGTCCGGGCCCTGGATGACGCGCGAAGACCTGCGCCGCTCGTGGAGGCCGTGGCTGCGCGGCACCGCGCTGGGCTTCCCGTTCGGCACGCTGCCGGCCGGCGGCGCGGAGATCCCCACCTTCCTGTCCTACGCCGCGGAGAAGCGCCTGTCGAAGCACCCCGAGGAGTTCGGGCACGGCGCGATCGAGGGCGTGGCCGGGCCCGAGGCCGCCAACAACGCCGCCGCCGCAGGCGTTCTCGTGCCCCTGCTCACGCTCGGCCTGCCCACCTCCGCCACCGCGGCCGTACTGCTGGCGGCATTTCAGCAGTACGGGCTCCAGCCCGGCCCGGCCCTGTTCGAGAGCAACGGCGACCTGGTCTGGGCGCTGCTGGCCAGCCTGTACATCGGCAACGTGCTGCTGCTCCTGCTCAACCTGCCGCTGGCCGGGCTGTGGGTGCGGCTGCTGCGCATCCCCCGGCCCTACCTCTACGCGGGCATCCTGATGTTCGCCGCGCTCGGCTCGTACACGATCAACCTGTCCGCCGTCGACGTCGCCCTGCTCTTCGCCATCGGCGCGATCGGTTTCGGCATGCGGCGTTTCGGCTGGCCGGTGGGCCCGGCCGTGGTCGGGCTGATCCTCGGGCCGGTGGCCGAGCAGCAGCTGCGCCGGGCCCTGGCGATCAGCCAGGGCGACGTGAGCACCCTGTGGTCGACGGCGTTCTCGGCCGTCGTGCTGACGATCTGCGCCGTGCTGGTGCTGACGCCACTGGTTCTACGATGGACCCGCACGACCCGCAGCACCCCGATCCCCGATGAGGTGGAGAAGTGACCGTCGTACTCGCCCACATCCCCAACGCCGCCGCCGAGGCCGCGTTCGAGGCCGCCCTGCAACAGGCCGTGTTCCGTTCCAGCGAAATGGTTCTCGTGAACGCGACCCGTGGCGAGGCGCTCGTCGACCCGACGTACGCCACCGACGAGTCCCTCACCGCCCTGCACGAGCGGGCCCGCGAGCGCGGCGTGATGCTGGCCATGGAGCGCCCGGTGGACGCCGACATCCCGGCGGCGGTGCTGGCCGTGGCCGAGCAGCGCGACGCGTCGCTGATCGTGCTGGGGGTGCGGCACCGCTCGGCCGTGGGCAAACTGCTGCTGGGCAGCGTGGCGCAGCGGATCATTCTGGACGCCCGGTGCCCGGTGCTGTCGGTGAAGTCACCGGCCGGCTAGACCGTTTCAGAGCCCGAGTAGCTGCTCGCTGCGCACCCACAGCTGCCGGGCCAGCTCGTCGTCGGAGGCCTGGGGGCTGGTCTTGCTCGGCAGCTGGTCCACCACGTAGTACTCGCCGGAGCGCCAGGTCTGGCCGGGTGTGCCGTCGATGTAGCGCAGCAGGGTGCGACCGCCCTCGTCGACGCCGGACAGGAACCGGCGGCCCAGCCAGGTGCGCCAGATGAAGCGGGTCGGGCTGCTGGTGTCGCTGCCCATGTTGGTGGCCACGGCGCCCGGGTGGAAGCTGACCGCGTTCAGGCCCTGGGCGTGGTGGCGGCGGTGCAGCTCGCGGGTGAACAGGATGTTGGCGAGTTTGCTGTCGCCGTAGGCCTTGTCGGCGCTCCACTTCCGCTCGTTGTCCAGGTCGTCCAGGTCGAGGTGGCCGAACAGCCGGGAGGCCTCGCTGGCGGTCTGCACCAGGGTCGCCCGGGACTCCAGCAGCCGGTCCAGCAGCAGGTGGGTGAGCAGGAACGGCGCGAGATGGTTGACCTGCATGGACTTCTCGAACCCGTCGCGGGTGGTCTCGTGCCGGAAGTTGTTGCCGGCGTTGTTGGCCAGCACGTGGATGCGCGGGTAGGCCTCGCGCAGCTCGGCGGCCAGCCGGCGCACCTGGGCCAGATCGGTGAAATCGGCCAGGTGGTAGGGAACTCCCACGGCGTCGGCCACGGCCGCGGTCTTGGCCGGCGAGCGCCCGACCACCACGACGTTCTCGCCGCGGCGGGCCAGTTGCTGTGCGGCGGCGGCGCCGATGCCGTCGCTCGCGCCGGTGATGACGATGGTTCGGGGGCTGCTCATGCCGGTTACGCTAGATTCTCACATCCATGTGAGGTTCAAGTCGTTGTGAGGGAGACCACCCGTGCGGATCGGTGAGCTGGCGACGCGGACCGGCGTGAGCGTGCGCTCGCTGCGCTACTACGAGGAGCAGGGCCTGCTGGCGAGCGTGCGCAGCTCGGGCGGGCACCGGCACTACGGCGAGCAAGCGGTCGACCGGGTCGAGTACCTCCAGCGGCTCTACTCCGCGGGGCTGTCCAGCCAGATGATCCTCGAGGTGCTGCCCTGTCTGGAGTCGCCGAGCGCGTCCACCAGCGACGCGGCCTTCGAGCACCTGCTGGCCGAGCGCGACAGGCTGCGCGGGCACATCGCCGGGCTCAGCCGCACGCTGGAGTCGCTCGACGAGCTCATCACCCTCAACCGCTCGCGGCGTCAGGGCACAACGGTGGACGACGCCGGGCCCGCACGGCCCGGCGTCGTCCACTGATGTGACCGCATGTATCGCGGCGGGCCGGGAGATCAGGTCATCGGCAGCACCCGGGCGATCTTCACCGACCCGGTGTCGGTGCCGGCGGCCGCGTAGGCGGCGCTGCCGTCGTCGTACTGCTTGAACGACATGTAGTCGTGGTCGGCCACGTCGATGCTGAGCGTGGAGCCGACCGCCTTGCCGGTGGAGCGGTCCAGCACGGTCGCGGACGTCTTGCTGCCCGACTCCCAGCTGAGCAGCATGCGGTCGGAGCCGTACTGCACCAGGTGCGGGTGCTGGGTGGCCGCGCCCGGGTTCAGGGTCTGGTCGGCCTGGCCGGTGGTGAAGTGCGAGAGCTTGGTGGCGTTGCCCTGGCTCCACGCCGTCCAGTAGCCGCCGTCCTGGCCGAGCACCAGGTCACCGCCGAACAGGGTGCCGTCGCAGGTGCTCGCCGCCACGGTGCGATAGGGGTTGGGCTGGGCGATGCGGCAGTCGTTGTCGGTGGCACAGGTGGTCACGAACTTCTTGGCGTCGGGGTCGTAGACGATGCGGGAGGTCCAGGCGTGACTGCACCCCACCTCGAACCCCTGGTTCTTCACCAGCTCGCCGGTGGAGCTGACCACCTGCATGCGGTCGCCCTCGTGGATGTCGACGCAGTCGCCGTTCTGCACGGTGATGGCCGTGCCGAAGTAGGCGGCGTAGTTCTCGCCGTCGGTGGCCAGGCGGCCGTGGTGCTGGTACCACCAGACGAACCGGGCGCCGTCGTCGTAGCCCTGCACGCTGTCGCTGAGGTTGGTGACCTGCTGGTCCCAGACCTGCGCGCCGGTGTTGTCGAACCGGATCATGTGCATGGTGTTGCACGGGCTGGACTCACCGCCGCACAGCGGCCCGTCGCCGCAGTCGCCCTTACGGGTCAGCAGCAGCACGCCGCCGTCGGCGTCGGCCTGCACGTCTTGCAGGTCGATGCCCTCGAAACTGACCGGCGTGCCGGTGAGTTCGTCGTCGCAGCCGAGCTGCCCCAGGTAGACCCGGTCGTCGGTGCCGGCCCAGGCCAGCCACGAGGTGCCGCCGGGCACCGAGGCGATCGCCATCGGCAGCACCTCGGTGTCGCCCTCGGAACCGTAGCCGCGCACCTTGTTCGGCAGCTTCACGTCGGTGACCTCGACCTGCGCCGTGCTGCTCGCGGCACGGTCGCAGGTGCCGGCGGCGGAGCCACCGGCCGAGGAGCCGGTGCTGGTGGTCGCCGAAACGTCTTCCGGCGTGCTGGTACTGGTCGCCGGGGAGGTGGCGGCGGGCTGTGTGGTCGCGGTGGCCGCGGGGGTGGAAGTGGCGGTGCTGACCGGGGTGGTGGCGGCGGCGCGTGGCGGGCGGTGCCGGGCGGGCTGCCCGGACGCCGAGCTGATCGCGACCGTGGTGCCGGCGACGGCCAGGACGACCGCGCTCAGGCTCAGGGCCCACAGGCGCCGGGACGACGGGCGCCGTCCCGGCGTGGATGAGGTTCGCATGACCGCATGCTCGCGAGCCCCGGTTTAAGCGCGGCTGGCCTACGGGTCAAATTCGGCATATCGGCTATTTGATCCGGACGGGGCGGCCTCTCTCGTTTTTGACACCGGCCTGAAGGGCAGGCCGGTGTCAAAAACGAGAAGCGGTTCCCGGGACCCGCGGTCCCTCGCGGCACCGTCAGCCCGAGCGCCCGGCTCCCAGCACCAGGTCCAGCACCCCGTCCGCCCCGCCGTCGGGCAGCGCGTCACCCCGCCAGGCCACGTGCTGGTCGGGCCGCACCAGGAAGTACGCCGCGTCGCGGTAGGCCTCACCGGCCGGGACCTCGCCCAGGTAGACCACGGCCAGCGGCACCCCTCGCCGCCGGGCCGCCTCCTCGAAGGAACTCTCCAGCGAGCGGTCCGTCCCCAGCGAGATCAGCGCGAAACCGCTGCCGATCCGGTCGTACAACGTGCCTCCATAGGTGTCCACGAGCCCGTTCGGGGCCCGGTGGCCGGGCCGCGGGTCGTCGGTGTAGACGTCCGGCGCCCAGTCCGGGGCCGGTTCCCCCGAGTACCAGATCGCCCGCGAGCGGTCGTACCGCTCGTCGAAGGTGACGCCCGGCGCTACCACGGTCTCGGCGGCGAGCCGGGTCCGGATCTGGTCGCGGCGCCGGGCGGCCGCCTCGCTGTCGTCGTCATCGGCGGGAATCCCCCCGGCCCGCAGCTCGGCAAGGGTGAGACGGCCACGGCGGGAACGTTCCAGGGCGTGGTCGGCCACCCGCCGGTTGTGCGGGCGGCGCTCCTCGTCGTAGGAGTCCAGCAGGCTGTCCGGGGCCTGCCCGCCCAGGACGGCCGCCAGCTTCCACCCGAGGTTGACCACGTCGCCGAAGCCCTCGCCCAGGTTGCCGCCCGGCGTGCGCACGTGCGCCGCGTCGCCCGCCAGCAGCACCCGCCCGCGCCGGAAGACCCGCGCGATCCGGGTGGAGTCGTAGTAGGCCGTGGCCGACACCAGCTCCAGGTCGAGATCGAGACCGAAGGACGCCCGCGCGGTCTCGAGCAGTTCGCTCTCGGACGGCTCGTGGTCGAGGGGGAAGGGGCCGGCGTAGACCCGCCACTCCCGGTGACTGACGGCCGCCAGGAACCCCGACGACCTCTCGTTGAACACGATGTTGACGCCGCTGGGGGCCGGGCCGATCGTGGCGTGCGGGTCGCCGGTGCGCACGATCAGCCGGAACCGCTTGTCCGCCGCCCGTTCCCCGTCCCGGTCGATGCCCGCCAGGGTGCGCACGGTGCTGCGGTTGCCGTCGGCGCCGATCAGGTAGCGGGCGCGCACGGTGCGCCCGTCGGTGGCCACCGCCTCGATCCCGTCGACGGTCTCGGCGAGGGAGGCCAGTTCCCAGCCGCCGGCGACCGGCACCCGCAGCTCGGCCAGGCGTTCCAGAAAGACCTTCTGGAGAGCCGATTGTGGACGACGCAGCGCCTCCTCCACGCCCGGCCGCGCTCCGGCGGTGTGAGCGCGGGCAGGGCCGGGGCCGAGGTCGTGCCCGGTCAGCGAGGTGACCAGGCGGATGCCGCGGTTCCACTCCGGCGGGAAGGTCCACTCGTCGCGGATGCGCTGGAGCAGACCCCAGCGGCGGAAGTGCTCCACCACCCGCGGGGTGTGCCCCATCGCCCCGGCCCGGGCCAGGGTGGCCTGCCTGCCGCGGTCCACCACCGCGACGTCGACGCCCCGCCCGCGCAGCTCGATCGCGGCCGAGAGCCCGACCGGCCCGGCCCCGACCACCAGCACGTCCACCGTGGCCGGGAGCGGGTCGGTGGGAAACCGGACGACGTGCACGTCGCGCCCGCCGGTCAGGGACAGGTCGGGCCGGTACGCCGCGCCCTCACCGTCGTCGCGGGCCTTGCCGTCGTCGCGGGCCTCACCGTCGTCGCGGGCCTCACCGTCGCCGCGGGCCTTGCCGGCCTCACGGGACGGGACTGCGGTCACCGGTCACCGCCCACGGTCACGGGCGCGTCCGCCTGACCGGCCTGACCGGCCTGACCCGCCTGACCCACCTGACCCACCTGACCCGCCCGCCGGGCCTGCGTGTACCGGTTCTCCGGCACCGGCAGCCCGAGATGCCCACGCAGGGTGTCACTCTCGTAGCGGGTGCGGAACAGCCCGCGGGCCTGGAGCAGCGGCACCACGTCACCGGCGAAGCGCTCCAGGTCTTCCAGGGTGCGGAAGTTCAGGTTCAGGCCGTCGGCGGCGCGGGCGGTGAACCAGTGCTCGATCGCATCGGCCACCGTGCCCGGCGCGCCGGTGAACGGCGACGCCCGGTACTCGGTCAGCGTGTCCACCACCTGGCGCAGGGTGAGCCGCTGGGCGGTGGCCTTCTCCACGATCGCCGCGCCCGCCGTGCGTCCCCCCTTCTCGGCCAGGTGCGCCACGTCGGGGAACGGCGCGTCCAGGTCGTGCCGGGAGAAGTCGTACGCCCCGAACGAGCGTCCGAGAAAGCCCAGCTTGCGGTCGAAGTCGTCGTCCTCGTCGTAGATCTCGCGGGAGCGCCGGTGGGCCAGCTCGTCGGTGGCCGCCACCACCGGAGCGGCCCCGGTGAAGATCACCACGTGGTCGGGGTCGCGGCCGGCGGCCAGGGCCCGGCGCTTGACGTCGGCGTAGTAGTCCTGCGCCTGCTCCAGCGACCCGCCGGGCGCGTAGATGCCCTCGGCCACCCGCGCGGCCAGGTCGCGGCCCTCCGGCGACACCCCGGCCTGGAAGATCACCGGCCGGCCCTGCGGCGAGCGCGACACGTTCAGCGGCCCGGCCACCGAGAAGTGCTCCCCCACGTGGTCGAGAGCGTGCAGCTTCGAGGGGTCGAGGAAGACGTTGCGCCCGACGTCGGCGGGAAAGGCGTCGTCCTCGTAGGAGTCCCACAGGCCGTGCACCACCTGCACCGCCTCCAGCGCCCGCCCGTAGCGGGTGGCGTAGTCGAGGTGCTCGTCCAGGCCGTAGTTGCGGGAGGTGCCGGTGTCGAAGCTGGTCACCACGTTCCAGGCCGCGCGCCCGCCGCTGATCAGGTCCAGCGAGGCGAAGCGCCGGGCCAGGTTGAACGGCGAGTTGTAGGTGGAGCTGGCGGTGGCGACCAGGCCGATCCGCTCGGTGTGGGTGGCCACCGCCGACAGCAGGGTCAGCGGTTCCAGCCGGTTGAGGTAGTGCGAGGGGTAGTCGGCGGTGATGAACTGGCTGTCGACGATGAAGAACGCGTCGAACAGCGCCTGTTCGGCGATCTGGGCCTGGCGGATGTAGTACCGGATGTCGGTGCTGGCGTTCTTCGGCACCCGGCTGTCCTTCCACAGCCCGTGCTGGCCGGGCCCGCCGACACCGTAGGCGGCGACGGCCAGGTGGAGTTTCCTCGTCATGGGTGGATTCCCTTCTCTACAGCTGGGCCCGGAGGGCCTGGCGTTGCTGCCGGGAGGCGGAGGGGGCGTGCAGCGTGGGCACCGACCCGAGCAGCAACCGGGTGTAGGCGTGCCGGGGAGAACGAAGGACGACGCCGGCCGGCCCCTCCTCCACCAGCTCCCCCTGGTAGAGCACGGCCACCCGGTCGGCCACGCCGGCCACCGAGCCCAGGTCGTGCGAGATGAACAGCAGCGCGGTGCCGGCGTCGCGCAGGTCCTTGATGATCTGGAGGATCTGCACCCGGTTGGCGGCGTCCAGGGCGGAGACCGGCTCGTCGAGGATGATCAGCCGCGGCCGCACCACCAGGGCCCGGGCCACCGCGACGCGCTGGCGCTGGCCGCCGGACAGCTCACCGGGCAGGCGGGGCAGCAGATCCGGTTCCAGGTTGACCCGTTCCAGCTGCTCCAGCACCTGCTCACGCGCGGCCCCGCGGGATTCGCCGCGCAGCAGAAGGGGTTCGGCCAGAGAATCCTGCACGCTCAGGTCGGGGTCGAGGCTGCGCAGCGGGTCCTGGAACACGTACTGCACCACGCCGCGCCGCCGGAAGGCCCGCCACCGGCGCCGGGACCAGCCGGTCACGTCCTCGCCGCCGATCACCACCGATCCCCCGCCGGCCGGCACCAGGCCGAGCACGGCGCGGGCCAGGGTGGACTTGCCCGAGCCGGTCTCGCCGATCAGGCCGACCGCCTGGCCGGGGGCCACCTCCAGCGACACCCCGGACAGCGCCCGGTGCCGCTTGCGGCCGATTCCGTAGTGCACGTCGAGACCGGTCACGCGCAGCACGGGCTCCTCGTCGTCCCTTGTTGTCACGGGGTTTTCAGGCATCGGCGGGCTCCTCGACGAAGGTGTCCAGTCCGTACTGCTCGTGCTCGCCGATCAGCAGGCGGGTGTACTCGTGCCGCGGGTCGTGCAGCACCTGGGCGGTCGGGCCCTGCTCGACCACCTCGCCGGAGCGCATCACCAGCACCTGCTCACACAGCTGGGCGATCACGGCCAGGTCGTGCGACACCACCACCAGTGCCAGTCCGGTGCTCTCCCGCAGGTCCGAGAGCAGGTCGAGGATCTCGGCCTGCACGGTGACGTCGAGGGCGGTGGTGGCCTCGTCGGCGATCAGGACCCGGGGGCCGAGCGAGATGGCGGTGGCGATCAGCACCCGCTGCTGCATGCCGCCGGACAGCTCGTGCGGGTACTGGTCGTACACCTTCAGCGGGTCGCGCAGGTGCACCGCCTCCAGCAGCTCCAGCCCGCGGGTGCGGGCCTCGCGCCGCCGCAGACCGGCCTTGACCCGCAGCACCTCGCCGAGCTGCGAGCCGACGGTGAGTGAGGGGTTGAGGTAGGAGGCCGGGTCCTGGAAGACGGCGCTGATCGTGGTGCCGCGCAGCGTCGTCCACTGTTTGACCGACAGCGCCGAGATGTCCTGCCCGGCAACGGTGATCGAACCGCCCGAGACGGTGAAGCCGTCCGGCAGGATGCCCAGGGCGCTGCGGCAGGTCAGGGTCTTGCCGCTGCCGGACTCCCCGACGATGCCGACCACGCCGCCCGGGTACAGGTCGAAACTCGCCCCGTGCACGAACTCCCGGGCGCCCTGGCTGATCCGTACGTCGCGCAGCGACAGCACCGGCTCGCTCATCGTTCTCCCACCTTGGTCACCAGTGATCGGCCGGCCTGGCCGGACACGTCGCGCAGGGCGTCGGCCAGCAGGTTGCAGCCCCACACCGTGCCCATGATCAGCAGCGCCGGCACCGCCGGGGCCCACGGCTGGTAGTCGAGATAGCCCAGGTCGGAGGCCAGCAGGCCACCCCAGGTCGGTGCCGGCGGCTGCACGCCGACCCCCAGGAAGGTCAGGCTGGACACCACCACGAACCCGATGCCGATGGTCTGGGCCAGGGCCACGCCGATCGGCGGCAGCACCTTGACCCAGACGTGCCGGCGCACCACCTGGCCGAACGAGGCCCCGCTGATCAGGGCCGCCTCCACGTACTGCGAGCGGGCCACCGCCAGCGTCGCGGCCCGGGAGACCCGGAAGAACAGCGGCGACACCAGCACCCCGACGGTCAGCATGGCCTGAGTGATGCCGTTGCCCAGCAGCGCGGTGACGGCGACCGCGAACACCAGGAACGGCAGCGAGATCAGGGTGTCGGTCAGGCGCAGCACGCTCCACTCGAAAACCCTTCCCAGATAGACCGACAGGATGCCCGGCAGGACCCCGACCAGCAGCGCCGTCAGCGCCACCTCCAGGGATCCGACGATGCTGGTACGCGATCCGGCCAGGAGCCGGCTGAGCACGTCGCGGCCCAGGTAGTCGGTGCCCAGCCAGTGCGCCCCCGACGGCCCGGTCAGGGCCTGCGGGCTGCCGGCCAGCGGGTCCTGCGGGGCCAGCAGCGGCCCGGCCACGGCCAGCACGGCCACCAGCGCGAGGATGCCGAACGCGATCTTCCCGGTGGGCAGGGCCCAGATCCGGCGCAGCATGCCTCACACCCCCCGCTGCGAGGCCGGGGTGATCCGGCCCAGCACGACGTTGACGATCAGGTTGAACACCACGACCAGCACGATCGAGACCACCAGCACGCCCTGCACCGCCGGCACGTCACCGGCCTGGGCGGAGTCGTTGGCGAAGCGCCCGAAGCCCTGGAGCCCGAAGATCCACTCGGTCACCACGGCACCACCGATCAGCGCCGGGAACTTCAGCCCGAGCACCGCCAGGGTCGGCCCGGTCCCGTTGCGCAGCACGTGCTTCCAGAAGATCCGGCGCGGGCTCAGGCCACGCACCAGCGCCCCGGTGACGTAGTTCTCGCGGGAGGCCGCGATCAGCCCGGCCCGCAGCTGCCGGGCCACGTCGGCGACGGTGTCGAAACTCAGCGCCAGGGCCGGCAGCAGGATGTGCGACAGCCACGGCCACAGGCCCAGTTCCAGGGGCACGTAGCCGGAGGCCGGGAACCAGCCGAACCCGACCGCGAACACCGCCACCAGCACGATGCCGACCACGAACGCCGGCATCACCGAGAACACCGTCATCACCGCGGTGATCGAGCGGTCGATCCAGGTGGTGTGCTTCACCGCGGCCAGCGCGCCGAACCCGAACCCGAACGTGATGCCGATGAACAGGGCCAGGGCGGCGACCGACAGGCTGACGCCCAGGCCCATCCCGATCAGGGTGGACACGCTCACCCCGTTGGACCAGCTGGTGCCCAGATCGCCGTGCAGGATGCCGGTGAGCCAGGTCCAGTACTGGGCCAGGAACGGGCGGTCCAGGCCCCACTGCGTCTCGATCCGGGCGATCGCCTCCGGCGTGGCCTGCTCACCCAGCTGCATCCGGGCCGGGCTCAGGCCGCTGACCGACCGGAGCGCGAAGGTCACGAAGGTGGCGACGCCGAAGACCGGCACGAAGATCGCGACCGACCGGGCGAGCGTGACCAGGACGCGCCAGGCCACCCGCCGCAGGCGTACCAGGTTCACCGGAAGCCGCCGGGTCCCCGGCAGCGCAAGGGTGTTCACGGCCATCGCCGTCCCCCGTTTCAGTTCGAGATGGTGACGCCGGTCCAGTTCACGTGGCCCGGGTTCTTCGGCAGGGCGGAGATCGACGGGTCCTTCACGAACACGTTGGGCTGCGAGAAGGTGAACACCAGGGCCCGGCTCTCCAGCCCGGCCCGGGTGGCCGCCTGGAGGTTGGTGGCGTAGGCGCCGTCCTCCAGCGGGGTCTGGCGCACCTTCGCCACCGCGTCCTCGAAATCGTCCGGCTCGTAGGGGCTGCTGAGGTTGAGCACGCCGTTCGGGCCGAAGTGCGCGGTCAGGGTCTGGAGCGGCGAGTCCCGCCCGGTGGTGCCGTAGATCGAGGCCACCAGCTCCTTGGCGAAGAACGGTGTGGCCCAGTTCTTGTCGATCTTGATGTTGATCGTGATCCCGATCGCGGCCAGCTGCGACTGGATGATTTCGGCCGAGGCGTCCTCCTCCGGGATCACCAGGTCGACGGTCAGGTCGTCACCGGAGTATTTCGACTCCGCCAGAGCCGCTTTCGCCTTGTCCACGTCGTACGGCCACAGGTCCTTCGACTGCGGGTCGTAGGCGATGTAGGTGTCCGGGAAGGGCTGCGTGGCCGGCGTTCCGTAGCCGAAGGTCAGCTTGGACACGAACTCCTCGCGGTTGATGCCGTAGCGCACCGCCTCGACCACCTTCGGGTCGTCGAACGGCGCCTGGTTCACGTTCAGGCTCAGGTTCGAGGCGTTGTAGCCGGGCTGCACGAACACGTCCAGGCCCGCGCTCTCGGCCGACTTGGCCTGGCTGGCGGCCACGTCGGCGAAGTTGTACACCCCGGTCTGGAGCCCCGACACCACCGTGGAGGCGTCCGGCGCCGCGGTGAGCTCGACCCTGTCGATGTGGATGTTCGCCGCGTCCCAGTAGTCCGGGTTCTTCTCCAGCACCGCCTTGGTGCCCGGGATGATCTGCGTGACCACGAAAGGCCCGTGCCCGACCGGACTCTGGTCCAGCGTCTTCGGGTCGGCCGCCGCCTTCGGGCTGGCCACCTGGAGCACGCGCTCACCGAGCAGCAGCGGGATCTGGTAGTCCACCTGGGTCAGCTTCACCACCACGTCCAGGTCGCCGTCGGCCGTCACCTCGTCGATCGAGGTGAGGTCGCCGAACAGGGCCGAGTCCTCCTGGGTCTTGGCCCGCTCGATCGCCTTTTTCACCGCGTCCGCGTCCACCGGCTCGCCGTCGCTGAACGTCAGGCCCTCGCGCAGGTGGAAGGTGACCTCGTCGCCCTTGTCGTTGTAGTCCCAGCTCTCGGCCAGGTCGGGCTGTGCCTCACCGTTCTCGTCCACCCGGGTGATCGAGGCGTAGACCAGGGCCAGGTGCCGGAACTGCGCGCCGCTGCCGCCGACCACCGGGTCCCAGTGCGTCGGGAAGTACGACGAGGCCCACTTCAGGGTGGCGGCGCCGGCCGAGGCACCGGCGTCCGCGCCGCCGCAGGCGGCCAGCGCCGAGCCGAGCACGGGGGCGGCCAGCAGGCCGGTCAGGAACGATCTGCGGCGCAGGTCGGTGATATTCGTGTTCATCGAAGTCCTTAGGTCTGGGGGTTGCTCAGGGGACGAGGGCCGCGGTGTGCCGGTTCTCCGGCACCGGCAGGCCGAGATTGCCGCGCAGGGTGGAGGATTCGTACTCGCTGCGCACCACGCCGCGCTCCCGCAGAATGGGCAGCACCTGGTCGGTGAAGCGGGCGAAGTCGGCCGGCGAGTTCACCGTGATGTTGATGCCGTCGAAGCCGCCGGCCTCGAACCAGCGCTGGATCTCGTCCGCCACGGTCAGCGGCGAGCCGACGAACGGCGACCAGCCCTGGGCCAGCTGGTGCTCCACCACCTGCCGCAGCGTCCAGCCCTTCTCGGCGGCCAGGCGCTTGACCGCCTCGGCCTGGGTGCGAAAGCTCTCGCCGGACGGCACGTCCGGGAACGGCGCGTCCAGGTCGTACTGCGCGAAGTCGTGCCAGCCGAACGGGCGGCCCAGCTCGGCCAGCGCCTTGTCGAAGCTCTTCGCCCCGAGAACCGCCGCCTGCCGGGCGATCGCCTCCTCGTCGGTGTCGCCGATGATCGGGTGGATGCCCGGAACGATCAGCACGTGCCGCGGGTCGCGGCCCTTCGCCGCGGCCCGCTCGCGCAGCTCGGTGCGAAAGGCCACCGCCTGCTCCAGGTTCGCGGCGTGTGTGAAGATCGCGTCGGCCACGGCCGCGCCCAGGTCACGGCCCTCCTCGGAGTCGCCGGCCTGGAAAATCACCGGCTGCCCCTGCGGGGTGCGCTCGATGTTCAGTGGGCCGGCCACCCGGAAGTGCTCGCCGACGTGGTTCAGGGCGTGCAGTTTCGAGCGGTCCAGGAACACGCCGGCCTCGCGGTCGCGGGGCAGTGCACCCGGCTCGTAGGAGTCCCACAGCCCCTGGGCCACCCGCACGTGCTCCAGGGCGCGGCCGTACCGGGTGGCGTAGTCGTAGTGCGCGTCGCGGCTGTAATTGCCCGCGGTGCCCTGATCGCCGCTGGTCACGACGTTCCACCCGGCCCGGCCGCCGCTGATGTGGTCGAGCGAGGCCAGCCGGCGGGCCACGTCGAACGGCTCACTGTACGAGGTGGTGAGAGTTGCGACCAGGCCGATGTGCTCGGTGTGCACGGCGATCGCCGACAGCAGGGTGAGCGGTTCCAGGCGGCTGAGGTAGTGGTGCGGCGAGTCGGGGGTGATGTACTGGCTGTCGACGATGAAGACGTGGTCGAACCTGGCCGCCTCGGCCTCCTGGGCCCGGGCGATGTACCAGCGCACGTCCACGCTGGCGTCGGCCGGGATCTGCGGGTCGAGCCAGGTGTGGTGCTGGCCGGGACCGCCCACTCCGAGCAGGACGGCACCGAGTTTGAGGGTGCGACGGGGGTTTTCGGGCACGGTGAACCCTTCGGGAGATTGTGTGGACGACGCGGGCTCGCGCTCTCGCGGCGTGGTGCACCCGGACCGGGCGGGTGGGGAGACGAGGGGTCAGCGACAGCAGGCCGTCGGCCCGCCGGGGCGGCGGTGGCAGCGACAGCATCTGGGGGTCATGGATTCGAGCATGCGTGACCAGGGGATTTTCTGTCCAACGATGCTTTGTGATGAACACCCATCACGATTCCGAATCATTCTCTAGTATTCTGGTAGACATGAGTCAGATCCTGGACATCGCCCCACTCCGCAGTTTCGTGGCGGTCGCGGACACCGGCGGTTTCCAGCGCGCCGCCACGTCTTTGCATCTCAGCCAGGCCGCGGTGAGCCAGCACGTGCGCAAGCTGGAGAGCGCCACCGGCCGGGTCCTGGTGGAACGGCACGGCCGCGGGTCCCGGCTCACCGCCGACGGTGAGCGGCTGCTCGCCCAGGCCAGGCGCATCCTCTCGCTGCACGACGAGACGCTGCGCGGCTTCGGCCGGCACACCGCCGAGACCGTGGTGATCGGGTCCACCGAGCACGCCGCCGCGCAGCTGCTGCCCTACCTGTCCTCGCAGCTGGGCACGTCGCTGCCCGACACCCGCATCCGCTTCCGGCTGGACCGCGGCACCAAGCTGCGCGAGGGCGTGGCCGAGGGCCGCGTCGACCTGGCGCTGCTGCTCGGGCCGGCCGACGACCTGCGCGCCACACCGGTCGGCGACCTGGAGCTGACCTGGTACTCCGCACCCGGCTGGCAACTGCCGCCGGCCCCCGCCCCGATCCCGGTGGTGGCGTTCGACCAGCCCTGCGCGCTGCGCAGCCGGGCCCTGGAAACCCTTGCGGAAAACGCCATCCCGGCTATGGTTAACGCCGAGGCGATCCAGCTGGCCGGGGTCCAGGCCGCCGTCGGGGCCGGGCTGGGCGTGGCGCTCATGGCCACCCTGGGCCAGACCCCCGAGGGACTCGCGCCGCGCACCGACCTGCCCGCACCCCGTCCCCTGCCGCTGGCCGTGTGGTCACGGCAGGGCCTGTCCTCCCGCACCTCGGCACCGGTCGCCGAGGCCCTGCGCCAGCTGCTCGCCCGGCCATCGTCGTCCACCCTCACCGCGTCCTACCCCGACGTCGAGTACGCCCAGGGAGCCTGAATGTCCGCAGTCCACCTGACCTCCGCCGATCATGGCGGCGAGCCCGTGCGCACGCCCAGCGGGGTGCTGCTGCCGCCCGGCATCGACCCCTTCCACACCCGCCTGCACCAGATCGCCCCGGCGAACCTGGTCGGGCAGACCACCCAGACCTCCGGCATGAAGCGGCTGGAGGCGGTCAGCGGCAAGACCGTCGGGGCGCGCAGCCTGTGGATGGGCCAGACCCACGTGCCCGCCCTGACCAACTCCGGCAACCATCACCACGGCGCCTCGGAGACCGCGATCTACGTGGTCTCCGGCCATCCGGTGTTCGTGTTCGCCGACCTGGACGGCGACGAGCCGGCCGAGCGGCGGATCGAGACCTCGCCCGGTGACTACGTGTTCGTGCCGCCGTGGGTGCCGCACCGCGAGGAGAACCCCGACCCCTCCGACGAGGCGCTGGTGGTGATCGCCCGCACCACCCAGGAGGCGATCGTGGTCAACCTCGACGCACTGGACTGGTCGCAGGTCGACCCGCGGGCCTGAGCACCGGCCCGGCCCGCGGCGAAAAATCAATGGTGGACAACGTCCTGGTCGGCCATGCTCGGCGGGATGGAAACACCGCTCCGTCAGATCCGTGCCATCTGGGACGCGACCACGATCACCGTGTACCAGGCCTACTCCCCCGAGATCGCCGAACCGGCCCTGGCCGCCGGACGTTTCGTGGCCCCGTTCCGGCGGGGCCGGATGACCTGGGTCAAGCCGTCGTTCCTGTGGATGATGTACCGCTCCGACTGGGCCACCGCGCCCGGCCAGGAGCGGGTGCTCGCCGTGCGCCTGACCCGCGAGGGGTTCGCACGGGCCCTGGCCGGGGCTGCACTCAGCAGCTATGACCCGGCGGTGCACGCCGACCGCGAGGCCTGGTCGCGGGAGCTGAAACGCTCGTCGGTACGGGTGCAGTGGGACCCCGAGCGCTCCCTGACCATGCAGCGGCTGCCCCACCGCTCGCTCCAGCTCGGGCTGTCCGGCGGGGCGGTGGACCGGTACGTGGACGAGTGGATCACCGGCCTGACCGACGTCACCGCCACCGCCCACGCCGTGCACGAACTGGTGCGGGCCGGCGACCTGGCCACCGCCCGCACCCTGCTGCCGGCCGAAACCCCTATCCGGAGCCCTACCCCCTGGCCCAGGGCCCTGACCCCGGGCCCCGCCTGAGTGACGGCCGGACGCCTCAACCGGCGCCCCGACCCCCACCTCAACCGGCCTGGCGGTACTCCCGGCCGGTGCGGTCGGTCAGCCGGAACAGTGTCGAGGGGGCCGGCGGCGCCGGCCAGACCACCATCTTGTGATGCTCGCGAGGCTCGTCAGCGTCACGGCTCAGGTCACGGCTCAGGTCACGGCTCAGGTCACGTCCTCGGCAGTGGAACCGCAGCCGATACCAGCCGGGCCCCTGCTGGTTGACATCCGGCCAGTCCCAGGGACACTCGTCCTCGGAACCACCCGGCCGGGCACCGGCCACCGGCAGCTCCACACTGATCTCGACCACCTCGTCCCAGCCGTCCAGCTCCGCCACGACCGGCGCGGACGCCCGGAACTCGGCCTCCAGGAACAGTTCCCCGGACGCGATGCCGGTGTGCACCTGGATCACCGGGCCGTACACGTCGACCAGGCCGTTGCGCACATCGGTGTCCGGCCGGCCGACCGGTGCCTCGTCCTGGTCCCCGGCCATGATCAGGAACTGATGACCCCTGACGGACAACAGTTTCGGCCCTGTCCGCATCAGCCGCGGACCACCCGGCGCCGCGGAAGCACCGGCCGCCTCAGCCACGGACTGCGGCCGACGTTCCTCCTGGGCTGATGACGCCGATGAGGCCGACTGCGGCGCGATCCACACCTGCCCGGCTGCCAGGCTCTCGTTCCGCCGCCTCAGCGCGGCCTCGGCGTGACGCCGGCGTGCATCGGGGGCCGTGATGTAGGCCAGCCCGAACGACCCGACGTGCCGGTGGTCTCCCGGTGTTCCTTCTGACGACACATGCTCAACCTAAGGTGACGTTCAGATCTCTCCTAGGGCAATAGGTCTCGTTCCGTGAGGGCCCAGATTCCCTCGCGCCCGCCGCACCTCCACGCCCGCCGCACCTCCACGCCATCCACAGCCGACGCCGTCCTCACCCCACGCCGAGCAGCCCCGCCGCCACCCGGGTGCCGTCGGTGCGGATCAGTCCCGACACTTCCCTTGCCCGCCGCGCCGTCCCCGGCTCCAGTGCCTGCCCGAGTGCCTGCGACAGCGAATCGGCGCTCGGCACCGGCCCGTCGTGGGCCACCCCGATGCCCAGCTCCGCCACCCGCGCCGCGAAGTACGGCTGGTCCACCACCTGCGGCACCACCTGCGGTGCACCGGCCCGGGTGGCGGTGGTCGTCGTGCCCGCGCCGCCGTGGTGCACCACCGCCGCGCACCGCGCGAACAGGGCCTGCTGGTTGATCTCCCCCACGGCGAGACAGTCGTCGCCGTCGTCGCTCAAGCCCAGGCCCGCCCATCCCGCGTGCACCACCACCCGGCGCCCGTGCTCGCGGGCCGCCTCGATCGCCAGCCGGCCGGGCCCCTTCAGCTCCTGCTGCATGCCCATGCTGCCGAACCCCACGTACACCGGCGGCTCACCGGCGTCCAGGAAAGCTCGCAGGTCTTCGGGCAACCGACGACGATCGGGCAGGATCCACGCCCCCGTCTGCACCACGTCCACACCGAAGTCCACCCCGGCGTCCGCACCGGCGTCGTCCGGCCAGGGCGCGAGCAGCGGATCGGCCGCCAGCCACGGCTGCCGGGTGAACACGTACTCGCGCACGTCGTCCACCGTTTCGAGTCCCACGCCGACCCGGTGCTCGTCGAAGACCCCGCCGAACACCACTTTCATCGTCTCCCGGTCGTACTCCCACAGCACCCGGTTGTCGGTCTCGCCCTCCGGCAGCGGACGCCCCGGGTAGGGATAGGGCCGGTGATGCGGCGAGGGCAGCGTGGTCGGCTGGAACCGCACCGACACCCACCGTGCCCCCACCCGGTCGGCGGCCGAGCGGGCCCCGCACGCGGCCGGCATCAGCCCGGTGCCGACCACCACGTCGTCCGGCCCGGCCGATCCGCCCAGGGCCGACAGCACCGCCTCGTACTGCGTGGCCACGATCCGCCGGGCCCGCAGCTGGAGTTCCTCCAGCGGCAGCCGGCGACCGACGTTCGGCCCCTGCTTGCGGGTGACCTCGGCGATCATCTCCCTCACCGCCTGGCCGGCCCCGACCAGCGGCACCCCCGCCCGCTCCAGCAGCCGGGCGAAGTCGTCGTCCGGCGGCGCGCACACCACCGCCTCGGCACCCCGTTCCCGCAGCTGCACCGCGAGCGCGGCCAGCGGCTCGACGTCCCCTCGCGACCCGTAGGTCGACAGCACGACGCGCATGATCATCCCCCTGTTTCTCGGTGACAGTCCGTGATTCTGGGGGACGACGGGGGCCTTGCCGCAAGACCCCCCGTGCGCTATAAGTTGAGGAGGGAGAGAGGAGCGAAAATCCTTTCTCCCTTTTCTGTGTCGCGGCTAGGGTCGTGCGTCGTGGACCAATGGATCGCCCTGAACCGCGACAACTGGGACGAGCGCGCGCAGCCGCACGCCGAGTCGCCGTCGTACGCCGTGGACAAGTTCCTGACCGACCCGGACTTCCTGTCCGACGTGGTGCGGTTCGACCTGCCGCGGCTCGGCAGCATCGAGGGCCTGAAGGGTGTTCATCTCCAGTGCCACATCGGCACCGACACCCTGTCGCTGCACCGGCTCGGCGCCCGGATGACCGGGCTCGACTTCTCCGGCGCGGCCCTGGAACAGGCCCGTGACCTGGCGGCGCGCACCGGTGCCGACATCACCTACGTGCAGGCCGAGCTGTACGACGCGCCGCAGGTGCTGCCGGCCGGGGAGTTCGACCTGGTGTTCACCGGAATCGGTGCCCTGGGCTGGCTTCCGGACATCCACCGCTGGGCGCAGGTGGTCGCGCACCTGCTCAGGCCGGGCGGCCGGCTGTTCATCCGCGAGGGCCACCCCGTGCTGTGGAGCATCGACGAGACCCGCCACGACGTGCTGGCGATCCGGTATCCGTACGTCGAGCGCGCCGAGCCGGACATCTTCGACGAGCCCGGTACCTACGTGGCCACCGATCACCAGTTCCAGCACACCCGCACCGCCTCGTGGAACCACGGCCTGGGCGAGATCGTCACCGCCCTGCTGGAGGCCGGCATGCGCCTGACCATGCTGGTCGAGCACGACAGCGTTCCGTGGAACGCGCTGGAGGGCCAGATGGACGAGTTGCCTGGCGGCGAGTACCGGCTGAGCGACCGCCCCTGGCGCCTGCCGCACACCTACACGTTGCAGGCGGTCAGGGAAGGCTGACCTCGCCGACCGTGGTCCAGGCGAAAGCCCGCTCCCCGGCGGTGACCTCGATCAGCCGCACCGCGTCCACGGTCAGCCGGGCGTGGCTGGGCCGCACCCGCCGCAGGGTGCGGGCCAGCTCGTCGGTGGACGCCTCGGCGTACGCGTAGCCCAGGGTCATGTGCTCGATGCCGGGGTGCCCGGCCTCCGCGCCCCGCACCGCGGCGACCGCCGCCCGCACCGCGCTGCCCAGCGCGGCCAGCGGCTCCACCTCCAGGTCGCACAGCGCCCCGGTGGCGTAGGCCAGCGGGCTGCCCGCGGTGACCGTGACCGGGGGGATCGGGGCCAGGTGCTCGCGCAGCCCCTCCAGCAGGGCCTTGCGACCGGCGTCGTCGATCTGCCCGGCGGGCGCGTCGTTGACCTGCGCCAGCGTCACCCGCAGCAGTTCGTCCGGCACCGTGGTGATCGGGAACGGCGCCATCGCCTCCCGGCAGTCCCGCACCAGCACGCCGAGCCCCCGGTCCCGGGTCAGGTCGGGCACGATGCACACCGCCAGCCGGGCCTCCCCGGTGGACCAGGGGCCGGTGGCAGGGCGGAAGTTGAACGGCTGCAAGGGCTTTCCTTTCAATGGTGGACGACGAAACACCCGGACGGGCCCCTCGTCGTCCACCATTCTGCCCTGCCAACAACGACGGCATTGATTTCAGCATCATCAGCACGATGTGGTGACGTGTCTGCTTCCACTGGCCGCCCACTACGACGATTTCGTTCCATGAATCGTCCGCATGACCAACACCATCGGCGTCCCAGCTCCAGAAGGCGGCGATGTAAGACCGAGTCTCACCACAATCAGGAACCTGACACGGTCACGGCACCCTCCACAACACAGCTGTACCCGTCACGCAGCAATGCACTTAATTTCATCAGCGCACAGGACTGCAACCTCACTTGTTCAGGGACGTCGATAATGTAATCTACTGCCCCTTCTGCGGACGCTCAGGTGACTGCTCAAGGTTTTGCTCGCGCTTCCGCTGTTCATACTTGATCCGCTCGACCTCCTCAACAAAGTCAATCATGGCACCGCTACCGGGTTGCGACGGGGCGGCTATACTCTGCCGATATGACGAATTTGTCCCACCGAGCCCGTTCCGAGGACCAGATAAAGAGACGTCGCCGCCGAGGTGCCGCCGGAGCCGCCCTTACGATCATGGCCCTGGCTGCGACCGGAGCGCCGGCAGTGGCAGACGCTCTGCCCACGGCCACGGTGACCAACGCACCCCCCGAGACCACGGCAGCCGGCACCACCCCCGAGATCACACCGCCCCCCGAAGCCACCAGCCCGGCCTCCACGGCGACCAGCATCAATTCTGATGCCACGCCGTCCCTCGACACAGAGCAAAGCAACCTGGCCTGGGTTTCTGTTGAGTCCGACGATGACGTCCTGCAGGTCGGAGATACGATCCCCAAGTCCGCCAAGGTTCTCACCACCACAGGAGAAACTACTGGTGCGGCCCTATCTGCTCCGCCGACCGGCGGGGCCAACGTCTCGTCCAAAGCGGCGGCGCAAACGTGGGCTGCCTGCCCATCCACCGGCAGCAACAGTAAAGTGGTACGCGTGTTCAACCGACTCGCGGCCACCACCTCGACCGGTCACAACGCCAGCAGAGGCTCGGCGACCGTGCGCTGCGGCTTTGCGCACGCCACGAAGGCGCACGTCGGTTCAGGATACCGGCACATCAAGAAAGAACATATGAGCGACTGGGAAGCCCTCGGCTCCGTCGCAGGCGAGAACTGGCGTGACGTCGCAGACCTAGCCATGTCGTCCGCCTTTGGCGACCCCGAGAAAGTAACGCACCGGGGCAAGAACGACACTTTTTGTTATCAACATAAGCTCGTTTTGGCGAATCGGAACACGGGTAAGGTTGTGGCGACCACGTTCACCCGCAATATCGTGGGAAATGGAAACTGGGACGTCATCACCACCTTCCCCAACGCCAAATGCCCGGCGGATGCTTAGGAGGATACATGCCTCAATCCTGGGACGACGTACTCAAGGAAATTGCCGCTGCTGATGGGACCCTCACACCGGATCCCGATGTGCCCCTGCGGTGGCTGATCACGCGGTACAGCGACACGGTCCTGGAGCCACCCACCGTGTTGGAACTGGCCACGCACGACGCGTTCGACCAATATCTCGCGGGCATTGAGTCCGAGGACCCTGAGCATGCCCATGTCTATGCCGAACGGGGGGTGGACAACGTCGCCGTAGACGCGCTCGAAATGGCGTTGGCCTCGTTTCTGGGACCACGCAGACGACCTCTCCGCCTGGTCATGACAGATCAGGGCCTCATCCCGCACGACCGGCTTCCGGACCCTTTGGCTGCGATCGATCCCTCGATGAAAGAGAACCTGCACTGGATCGCGCCTCCGCGCGAATAAGCTGGTCCGTGCCCCGCTGGGGCCGCGTCACACCGGTAATCAGCCAGTCCCGGTCGACCAACGCGGCCAGGGCTTTCCTTTCAATGGTGGACGACGAAACACCCGGACGGGCCCTTCGTCGTCCACCATTCTGCCCTGCCAGCAACGACGGCGACCGCTACGGCGTCGCCCAGATGATGTCCTGGTCCGCCTTCTCCCACTCGTCGTAGGGCACCGGTTCCCCCGGCAGGTCCGCCTGGCCCGGCCCCCGCGTCGTCACGACCCACACCTGTTCCCCGCCCCCGGTGGAGGGCGAGGCGATGAGGGCCTCGACCACGAGCAGGACACCGATCAGCGCCGCGATACCCGTCGCGAACCAGACATGCCTGTTCCGTGACACATGTCCAGAATATCCCTCGGAACGCCTCAGCCCGGCGGGTACTTCAGCCCGAGGTGGTCGCGCAGCGTGGTGCCCTCGTACTCGCTGCGGAACACCCCGCGCTCCTGGAGCAGCGGCACCACCTGGTCCACGAACGGGGCCAGCCCGTCCGGGGTGATGTGCGGGACCAGGATGAAGCCGTCCGAAACATCTTCCTGCACGAAGTGATTGATGCGCTCGGCCACCGTGGCGGGTGAGCCGATGAACGTCTGCCGTCCGGTCACCTCGATCACCAGGTCCCGGGCCGACAGCTTCTCCGCCTCCGCCTTCGCCCGCCACTCGTTCGCCAGGGCCACCGGGTCCTTGGCCAGCTGCCGCACGCTGGCGCGGCCCTTGGAGATCAGGTCGCCCTCGACCACCGGGTCACCGGCCGGCAGCGGGCCGTCCACGTCGAACCCGGACAGGTCGGTGTTCCACAGCTGCTCCAGGAAGTGGATCGCGGTCTGCGGCGACACCTGCGCCCGGCGCACCTGGTGGGCGAGTTCCTCGGCCTCGGCGTCGGTGTCGCCCAGCACGAAACTCGCCGCCGGCAGGATCAGCAGATCGTCGCGCTCCCGGCCGTATTTCGCCAGGCGCCCCTTCACGTCCTGGTAGAACGCCCTGCCCTCGGTCAGGGTGGCGTAGCGCGAGAAGATCGCGTCGGCCTGCCCGGCCGCGAACTCCCGCCCGTCCTCGGAGTCACCGGCCTGGAAGATCACCGGCCGGCCCTGCGGCCCGCGCGGCACGTTGAACTGGCCCTCGATGTCGAAGAACCGGTCGTGGTGGGAGAATCGGCCCGGCTCGTCGGTGTTCAGGAACCGGCCGGCCTCGGCGTCGGCGACGATCTCCACGCCGTTCCAGGAGTCGAACAGCTCGGTGGCCGTGGCCAGGAACGTGCGGGCCCGCTCGTACCGGTCCTCCTGCGCCAGATAGCCCCCACGCCGGAAGTTCTCACCGGTGAACCGGTCCCAGCTGGTCACCACGTTCCAGGCCGCCCGGCCCCCGGACAGGTGGTCGAGGCTGGCGAACTGCCGGGCCACCTCGTAGGGCTCGTTGAACGTCGAGTTGATCGTGCCGGTGAGGCCCAGCCTCTCGGTGACCGCGGCGAGCGCGGCCAGCACCGTGAAGGTGTCGGGCCGGCCGACCACGTCCAGGTCGTGGATCAGGCCCTTCTGCTCCCGCAGGCGCAGGCCCTCGGCCAGGAACAGGAAGTCGAACTTCCCCCGCTCGGCGGTCTGCGCGAACCGGCGGAAGGAGTCGAACTCGATGTGGCTGCCGGCGGCCGGGTCGCTCCAGACCGTGGTGTTGTTGACGCCCGGGAAGTGCGCAGCGAGGTGAATCTGCTTGACCATCGGTCCCTCTCAGGCGTTCGCGTAGCGGTTGGCGGGCCGGGGCAGTCCGAGAAGGTCTCGCAGGGACGCCTTCTCGGGGTAGGCAGTGCGGAACAGTCCGCGCCGTTGCAGCTCCGGCACCAGACCCCGGGTGATCCCGGTCAGGTCGTGCGGCAGGCTGGCCGGGCGCAGCCGGTAGCCGGTGATCCCTGCCTCCTGCCAGCCGGCCAGCAGGTCGGCGACGGTGGACGGCGTTCCGGCCACGATCTTCGCGTCACTGGTGTACTCGGTGCCGGCCAGCTCGTTCAGCCGCTCCAGCCGATCGCGGGCAGCCTGCTCGGTGTCGTCGATCAGCACCACGAGATCGGCCCACACGTGCACCTTCTCGTGCTCCCGCCCGGCCGCCCGGCGCTGGGTGTCGATACGCCGCGCCAGGTCCGCGGCCTGGGCGTCGTCGTGCGGGGTGACGAAGCCGAGATCGGTGGCCCGCCCGATCAGCCGGTACGGCGCGTCCGCGTGGCCGAGGGCCGCGACCAGCGGCTGGCCCTGCGGGGGCCGGGGCGTGATCGAAGGGCCCTTGACCGAGAACCAGCGCCCGGTGAAGTCGATGTAGTGCAGCTTGTCGCGGTCGACGAACCGGCCGGTGGCGACGTCCCGGATCTCCGCGTCGTCCTCCCAGCTGTCCCACAGCCGGCGCAGCACCTCCACGTAGTCGGCGGCCTCGTCGAAGTACTCGGCGAACCGGGCCTGCACGTCGGGTTCATTGATCCGGTCGAGGTCCAGAGACGGTAGCTCACGTCGTCCAAAATTTTCGGCGGAGTCGGGACGGACCGCGAGCTGCACCCGCACCCCGGCCCGCCCCTGGGCGACGTAGTCCAGGGTGGCGACGGCCTTGGACAGGTGGAACGGCTCGGTGTGGCTGACGATCGCGGTCGGCACCAGCCCGATCGAGTGCGTCAGCGGGGCCACCCGGGCGGCGATCAGCACCGCGTCGAGACGCCCCCGCACCCGGTCGGCGCGCCGGTCCTGGGTAGCGAACTCGTCGGACTGGAGGTTCAGCGCGTCCTCGACGGTGACCAGGTCGAGCAGCCCGCGCTCGGCCTCCAGCACCAGGTCGGCCCAGTACCGCGGCGAGAAGAGCTCTTTCGGCCGGGCGCCGGGCTCCCGCCAGGCCGCGGGGTGCCATCCGGCCCCGTCCAGGGCGACGCCGAGGTGGAGCGGTCGATCGGTGGTCATGGGAGGGTCTTTCCCTTCTTCTCGCCGGCCTCGATCGCCACCGGCAGGCGGTTCTCCGGGGGCGGCAGCGGGCAGGTGGCCAGCGGCGTGTAGGCGCAGGGCAGGTTGGCGGCGCGGTTGAAATCGAGGACGACGCTCCCGTCCGCCCCCGGCGCCGGCACCTGGAGCGAACGGTTGGCCGCGTACGTGGTGACGCCGGAGGTGGCGTCGGTGAACAGCACGGTCAGGGTGCCGGGGGCGTGCCCCTCGAAGGCGGTGAGGGTCAGGGCCTGGCCGTCGATCTCGAAGGTCAGTTCGCCGGGCGCGTCGTAGACGTGCTCCAGTCCCTCGACCGCGGCGCCGACGGTGACCGGGCGGGGTGTCTCGAACGCCCGGTAGGTGGCCGGCACCACCCAGCGCTCGTCCGGCTCGTAGCGCGGGGTGCCGTCGTAGGCGCGCAGGATGTCGTGGTGCGGGTGCCGCGGGCGCACGATGTCGTGCCCGCCCCGCTTCGCCACCTCGATCACCGCGTCACCCCAGGTGGCGAACACGCTGGCGCGCTCGGGCAGCACGCCGAAGGAGTACCGGCCGGAGTGCTTCTCGTCGTCCACCAGGATGGTCTCGCCCTCGCCGAGCTCGACGCTCACACCGCCGGGCCCGGTCGACCACGCCCCGGGCGCGTCGTCGAAACGCTGCGGCGCCTCCTCCAGCCAGTGCAGGCCGGTGATGGCCAGGAAGCCGTGCGGGTCGGCCAGTTTCGCCTCGCGCTCGCGGGTCCACTCCTGCCAGTCGGCGATGAACGTCATGGTCGTGCTCCTTCTTCCGTCAGAGTGCGGCCGGGGATGGCGGCCAGCAGCTCGCGGGTGTAGTCGTGCTGCGGATCGGTGAACAGGTCGTGGGTGGTGCCGGTCTCCACGATGCGCCCGTGACGCATCACCGCCACCCGGTGCGCGATCCGGCGCACCACGGCCAGGTCGTGCGAGATGAACAGGTAGGCCACGCCGGTGTCGGCCTGGAGCTGCACCAGCAGCTCCAGCACCTGCGCCTGCACCGACACGTCGAGCGCGGAGACCGGCTCGTCGCAGACCACCAGGCCGGGCGACAGGGCCAGCGCCCGGGCGATCGCCACCCGCTGCCGCTGGCCGCCGGACAGTTCCGCCGGGCGCCGCCGGGCCAGGGCGCCGGGCAGGGCGACCCGGTCGAGCAGGTCGTGCACGCGGGCCTGCCGCGAGGCCCGGTCACCGACCCGGAACACCCGCAGCGGTTCCTCGATCGTCTCGGCCACGGTGAACCGGGGATCCAGTGAGGCGTAGGGGTTCTGGTAGATCAGCTGGGCCCGGCGACGCAGCTGCCGGGTGGCCGCCGGGCCGGAGCGGGTGATGTCCTCGCCGTCGAACCGGATCGTGCCGGACGTCGCCTCGGCCAGCCGCAGCACCAGCCGGCCGGTGGTGGACTTGCCCGACCCGGACTCCCCCACCAGCGCCAGCGTCTCGCCCCGGCCGATGTGGAAACCCACGTCGTCGACGGCCTTCACGGCGGCCGGGCCGGCCGCGGTGCGGGGCAGGGGGAACACCTTGGTCAGCCCGGACACCTCGACCAGCGGCGAGCCCGTGACTCTTCCCGCGGCCTTTCCGGCCGGGACCGGCCTGCTGCTGGGGACACTGGCCAGGAGCTTCTTCGTGTACGCATGCCGCGGGTCGGCCAGAACGGCTGCGGTGGGCCCGGTCTCGACCACCCGCCCGCCGGACATCACGACCAGCCGGTCGGAGCGGTCGGCCGCCACCGCCAGGTCGTGGGTGACCAGCAGCACCGCCGCGCCAGAGGCCGCGACCAGGTGCTGGAGGTGGTCGAGGATCACCTTCTGCACGGTGACGTCGAGGGCACTGGTCGGCTCGTCGGCGATGATCAGCTTCGGGTCGGCCGCGACGGCGATCGCGATCAGCACCCGCTGCCGCATGCCGCCGGACAGTTCGTGCGGGTACTGCCGGGCCCGGGTGGCCGCGTCGGGAAGGCCGGCCCGGTCGAGGATGCCGATCGCCCGCGCCGCCGCGTCCCGCCGGTTCGCCAGGCCGTGCAGCCGCAGCACCTCGGCCACCTGCTCGCCGATCCGCTTGACCGGGTTCAGCGACACCGCCGGGTCCTGCGGCACCAGGCCGATGCCCGCGCCACGCACCGTGCGCAGCACCCGCGGCGGCGCGTTCTCCAGATGCTGCCCACCGAACAGGATCTCGCCCCGGTCCACGGTGGCGTTGCCGGCCAGCAGCCGCACCACGGCGTGGGCCGTGGTGCTCTTGCCCGAGCCCGACTCCCCCACCACCGCCACGATCTCGCCGGGCGCCACCGTCAGTGACACCCCGTCCACCGCCGGCACCGGCCCGGAACGGGTGCGGTACGACACGGCCAGGTCCCGGATCTCCAGCAACGGGCTCACCACTGGCCCACCTCCCCGTCGAGGGCACGCGCGATGCGGTTGGTGGCCAGCACCGTCGCGGCGATGGTCAGGCCCGGCAGCGTGGTCAGCCACCAGGCGTTGGCCAGGTAGTTACGGCCGTCGGAGATCAGCGTGCCCCACTCCGGCGCCGGCGGCGGGGCGCCGTAGCCGAGGAAGCTCAGGCTCGACACCGCCAGGATCGACGTGCCGAACTCCAGCGTGGCCAGCACCAGCACCGGCCCGATGCTGTTCGGCAGCACGTGCCGGCCCAGCACCGTGAACCAGCGCGCGCCACTGCCCCGGGCCGCCTCCACGTACACCGCGGTGCGCACCCGCAGCACCTCCGAGCGCATCACCCGGGCGAACCCGGCCACGTTCGCCACCCCGACCGCGACCGCGACCTTGGTGGTGCCGTAGCCCAGGGCCGTCACCACCGCCAGTGACAGGAACAGCGTCGGGATCGACAGCACCACGTCGACGAACCGCATCACCACGTCGTCCACCCACCCGCCGGCGAAACCGGCCACCAGGCCCAGTGTTCCGCCCACGACGAACGCGAACAGCACCGCGATCAGGGTGGCCCGCAGTGACAGCTGCGCGCCGTGCACGACCCGGGCGAACAGGTCACGGCCCAGGCTGTCGGTGCCGAACCAGTGCGCCGCCCCCGGCGCGGTGAAGTTCTCCTCCGGCACTCCGCGGGCCGGGTCCTGACCGCTGAACACGCCGGGGGCGAAGGCGGCCACGGCCACCAGCACCACCAGCACGAGCGACAGCACCAGGCCAGGCCGGCGGGCCAGGAAGAGCAGGGTGCGCCGCAGTCCGCTCTGGCCTGTTATCACTGGTGCGGTCGCCGGTTCCAGGTCCAGGCCGTCGATCAGGATCTGCTCACTCACGCCGTCACCACCCCCGCGGGCCGGGCCGGGGCCAGCACGATCCGCGGGTCCAGCACCGGGTAGACCAGGTCGACGAGCAGATTGACGACGACGAACACCAGCGCCCCGTAGACCACCACTCCCTGCACCACCGGGATGTCCTGTGCCGTCACCGCGGCCTGGGTGACCCGCCCCAGCCCGTTGCGGGAGAACACCGTCTCGATCACCACCGCGTTGGCCATCAGCTGGCCGACCAGCAGCCCGGCCACGGTCAGGGCGGGCAGCGAGGCGTTGCGCAGCGCGTGCCGCAGGTGCACGTGCACCCGCCCCGCGCCCTTGGCCCGGGCGGTGCCGATGTACGGCTCGTCCAGCGTGGTGCTCAGGCTCTTGGCCAGCACCAGCGCGATCTGCGCCCCGGTCGGCACGGCCAGCGTGAGGGCCGGCAGCACCAGGCCTTTCAGCCCGTCGTTGCCGAACGCCGGGAACCACGGGTTCCGGAACGAGAAGAACTGCACCAGCATCAGCCCGACCCAGAACGTCGGCACCGAGACCCCCAGCGGCGGCAGCGACAGCAGCACCTGCCGCAGCCACCGCCGGGAGCTGTAGGTGGCGGCCAGCGCCAGGCCACCGCCGAACAGGAAGGCCAGGCCCAGCCCGGTGGCGGTGAGCAGCAGGGTCTGCGGCAGCGCCTCGGTGATCATCGAGGCGACCGGGCGGCCGGTGGCCACCGAGTCACCCAGGTCACCGGTCAGGGCCCGGCCCAGGTGCTCCGCGTACTGGAGGGGAAGCGGCTGGTCGAAACCGTATTCGTGACGCAGGGCCTCGATCCGGGCCGGGTCGACCGGTGCGGAGTCCATGCCCGCCCCGGCCATCGCCGACACCGGATCGCCCGGCAGCAGCACGAGGATGAAGAACGACAGCGTGTACGCCGCCAGGAGCACCCCCACCGCCTGGGCGATCCGCCTGATCACGTAGCGGGTCACTACTCGACCCAGGTGTCGTGCAGCTGGATCCGGCTGGACGCCTCGAAGTTCAGGTCGTGCACCCGCTTCGCCACCCCCAGCTTGGTCTGGAGTTCCACCACCGGCACCACGAAGGCGTTCTGCACGACGGTCTCCTGCGCGGTGGCGACCAGCTCGTCCCGCGCGCCCTGGTCGATCGTGCCGGCCTGCTCGGTCAGGGTCTCGTCCAGTCCGCTCTCCGGCAGCCGGTACGGGTTGACCAGAGCGGTGGAGAACTGGGTGCGCAGGATGTCCGGGTCGGCGCGGGTCACGTTGCCCCACACCAGCTCGTAGTCGCCGCCCTGCACCACCGAGGCGTACTGCGAGATCTCGGCCTGCTTCAGCTGCACCGTCACGCCGATCCCGGCCAGTTGCTGCTGCACCAGTTCCAGCGCGGGCTGGTTGGTGGGCGAGTTGGCGAACCAGGTGATGGTGAAGGCGAGTTGCTTGCCGTCCCTGGTCCGGGTGCCGTCGGCCCCGGCTTTCCAGCCGTCTTGCTCCAGCAGGGTTTTCGCCTTCTCGGCGTCGTGGGTCAGTTGCGCGGACAGGTCCTCGTAGCCGGGTGTGGTGTGGGCCAGCACGCTGGTGGCGGGCTCGGTGCCGCTGTTGAACACGGTGTCGGCGATCTGCCGGCGGTCCACGCCGTAACTGATCGCCTGGCGCACCGCCTCGTCCTTCAGCACCGGGTTCTCGTTGTTGGCGGCCAGGTTGAACACCACGCCCGGGTTGGCCCGCGCCTGCAACGTGGCCCCGGACGCCTCCAGCGCGCTCTCGTCGGCGCGGGCCACGTTGCCGATGGCGTCGACCTGCCCGGACTGGAGGCTGCCGGTGCGCACCCCGGCCTCCGGCAGGACCTTGAACACGACCTGGTCGAGGTAGGCCTCGCCGTCCTTCTTCCACAGCGACGAGCCCCACGCGTAGCCGGTGCGCTTCTTCAGCGTGATCGACTGGTTGGGCGTGTACTCGCCGAGGGTGAACGGGCCGGACCCGACGATGCCCTGGGTGCAGCGCTCCTGCGCCGAGAGTTTCGTGCTGGCCTCCGACACGATGCCCAGCGAGTGAGTCGAGGTGGCTTGCAGGAACTGGGCGTTGGGCTGGGCGAACTCGACGGTGAGGGTCTGGTCGTCGTCGGCGGTGATCTTTTCCACGCCGCTCAGGTAGCCGGTGGCCAGGCCGGCCAGCACCCCCAGGCCGGGCACGGCCTCGAAGTTCTCCTTCACCACCCCGGCGGTCAGCGCGGTGCCGTCGCTGAAGGTGACGCCGTCGCGCAGGTGGAAGGTGAAGGTGGTGGCGTCGTCGCTGATGTCCCAGCTCTCGGCCAGCCAGGGCACGATCTCACCGGTCTGCGGGTCCTGGTCGGTGAGCGAGTCGACCAGCTGGCGCACCGAGTAGATGGAGTCGTTGCTGGCCACCTGCTGCGGATCGGTGCACCCGGTGTCGGAGCCGACCGCGAAGGTCAGCGTGCCACCGGTTTTCGGCGCGGCGCTACCACCGGCGTCGTTCGCACCGGAGCCCGAGCCGCAGCCGGCCAGCACGAGCACACCGGCGGTGAGCCACAGGGCGGGGGCGTGCGTCAGCTTTCTTCCCACGTAAGGGGTACTCCTCGTCCGCGAGGGATCCGGCAGGCCGGCGAACGCCGCGGACAGGCGGCGTCAGCTCACGGCCGGATCAGGGTGTCGGGGAAAATGCCGGGTGCGCAACGCGGTTCGCGCGGCACCCGGTTCATGACGGGCGGGGCTTCTAACGGCAGAGGGTCTGGCGACAGAGGCTGGTGCACACGCGCAGAAGATCGACGTGCCGGCGCCGGGAGAACCGGTGGTTCTTCACATTGCCTCCTCAGCAGCCGACTCCCCTCACGCTAAGCCGCGACTGCATTCAGGTCAATGCATATAGACAAGATAGACAATGTGTCCGGCATCTCGTCCGGTTATGCCCTGCTACGTGCGCTTTTCCGTGCCTCGCCCGGACGGCCGTCCCCGCTCCCACGCCCCGATCCCGTTCCCGGCGGCCCCCGTGAACCCCCGGTGAAAGTGATTGCATACCCCTCGTCTCAGACGCATACGCCTGCATACAGTTGCATCCATGAGCGCTGAGGACACGAGGATGAGCGCCCGGGACGCCATCTACTCGGCCCTGCGGCGCAGGCTGATGGCCGGCCACTACCGGGAGGCCGGGCCGCTGGTGCCGACCGCGCTGAGCGAGGAGTTCGGCGTGTCCCGCACCCCGGTGCGCGAGGCCCTGGCCCTGCTGGAGCGGGACGGCCTGCTGATCGCCGGCAGTCGCGGTTTCACCGTGCGCCGGCGCAGCATCGAGGAGACGCTCGAGATCTTCGAGGTGCGAGCCGTTCTCGACTCCGCCGCCGCCTCGGCCGCGGCTCTGCAACGCAGCTCGATCGACCTGGCCAAGCTGGAGGAACTGCACCGCCGGGCCACCGCCGTCACCGACGCCGACGGCACCGCCCCGGACGAGACCGCGCACCAGGCGGTGCGGGCCCTGTTCAACCAGTGGCACGACTGCATCCGGGCAGCCGCGCACAACCGCACGATCCTGAGCGTGCTGCACACCCTCGACGCCCAGGTGAAGTCGAGCGCACCGTGGACGCCCGCGCCGGCCGCCACCTCGTTCGCCGACAGCCACGCCGAGCACGCCCGCATCCTCGACGCGATCCGCCGCACCGACGCGGAGGCCGCCCGCACCGAGATGCTCGACCACCTGGCCCGCGACCGTGACGTGCGGGTGCGTCACCTGGTCGCCCAGTCCCTGGAACTACCCGGCGACGAGGCCGGACCCGTGGACGGACAAGCGATCTCGCCCCGGATCACCGTCGTCGGGCTCACCGGCACCGCACCCGTGGTGAGGGCTGCCGACGCCGTGGTCAGCACAACCGGGGCCGTGATCAGCACGAGCGGGCCCGTCGCCAACCACGCCGGGCCTCCCGTCGCCACTGCTGGATCCCTGGTCAGCGCTGCCGGGTCCGGGGCCGACGCGGCCGGGTCCGCGTTCGGCGGCGACATCGGCAGCACGGGCGACGACACCGCCCCCGGCTTCCCGGTTCCTCTGCCCGGAGAGTGTCCGTAGAGGGTTGTGCCACCCGGCGCCCCCTCCCGTGCCGTCCTGCCCCGCTCACCGATCGGCCCTCGCCGGCAGAGGGCCTGCCGGGCCACGCCACCCGACCACCGGCGTCCCCTTGTTCCGCCCTTGAACCATCAGGAGTTTCCCATGTCTCACAAGCAGATCCACCTGGCCGCCTTCATGAACGCCGGGCCGATGGGAACGGTCGGCTGGCGTCATCCGGACGCCCGCGACGACTTCCTGTCCGCCTCGTACTACGTCGACACCGCGCGACTGCTCGAAGAGGCCAAGTTCGACATGATCTTCATCCCGGACTCGCTGGCCGTGCCGCGCAGTCTCGGTGGACGCTTCGACCCGGCCGTGCGCTACGGGGCCGGCTCGCCGCGGATCGACCCGATCCCGGTGCTGTCGCTGCTGGCCGGCGCCACCAGCCGGATCGGCCTGGCCGGCACCACCTCCACCGGGTACACCGAGCCCTACAACGTGGCCAGGTCTTTCGCCACGCTGGACCACCTGACGGCGGGACGGGCGGGGTGGAACGTCGTCACCAGTTTCCAGGACGCGGAGGCCCAGAACTACGGTTTCGACCGGCTGCCGCCGCGTGAGCAGCGGTACGCGCGGGCCGAGGAGTTCCTCGAGGCCACGGCCCGGCTGTGGGACAGCTGGTCCGACGAGGCGATCGTGCAGGACAAGGCCACCGGGCAGTTCGGGCGCCCGGAACAGGTGCGGTCCGTGGACTTCCGCGGCGAGTACGTGAGCACGCAGGGCCCGCTCGGGGTGCCCCGCCCGCCGCAGGGCTACCCGGTGATCGTGCAGGCCGGGGCCTCGCCGAGCGGCCGTGACTTCGCCGCGCGCTGGGCCGACGTGATCTTCTGCTCGCACGAGTCGATCGAGTCGGCGATCGAGTTCTATTCCGACGTCAAGACTCTCGCCGCGAAATACGGCCGCGACCCGGACCAGCTGAAGATCCTGCCCGCCGCCGCGGTCGTGGTCGGCGACTCCCGGCAGGACGCGCAGGCGAAGCACCGGGCGTTCGAGGACCTGGTCGACCCGGAGGCCGGACTGTCCCGGCTGGCCTACCACATCAACGTCGACCTGACGAAATTCGATCTGGACGGACCGCTTCCGGAGATGGAGGTGGCCGGTGTGATGGGGCACTACCGGGAGGTGCTGGAGTACGCGCTGGCCAGGAACCTGACCATTCGCGAGCTGGGCAAGTGGTACGGCGCCCGCACCGAGGGATACCTGGTGGGCTCGGCCTCCGACATCGCCGACGGCATGCAGGAGTGGGTCGACCGCGGCGCCGCCGACGGCTTCATGGTGGTGGCCACCCACGTGCCGGCCGCGTTCGCCGACTTCGCCGCCCAGGTGGTGCCGGAACTCCAGCGCCGCGGGCTGTTCCGCACCGAGTACGAGGGAAGCACCCTGCGCGACAACCTGGGCCTGGCCCGACCGGCCCGCGACGAGTGGAAGAACCGCGCCCAGAGCGCCCTTTCCGGGGAGACCAACCGATGACGACCGAGATCCGCTGGCCCGAGCCGTATGTCACTGAGGCACTGCGCGCCGTACGCGACACCTCACCGCTGGTGTTCGGGCTGACCAACTACATCACCGCCGGCCTGAACGCGAACATGGTTCTCGCGGTGGGCGGTTCACCGGCGATCGGCGGCAACCCGGCCGCGGTGCGGCCCCTGGCCACCGCCGCCGGCGGGGTCTGGATCAACCTGGCCGCGCAGGTCACCGACTCCCCCGAACTGCTGCTGGACGCGGCCCGTACCGCGCACGCGGCCGGCACCCGCTGGGTGCTCGACCCGGTGACCGTCGGCGCCGGGATCAGCGTCAGCGACGACCTGGCCGCCGAACTGATCGGCTCCGTGCCGCCGACCGCGGTGCGCGGCAACGCCAGCGAGATCATCGCGCTGGCGGGGGGTTCGGCCACCTCGCGCGGCGTGGACGCCACGGCGACCGCCGAGGACGCGGTGCCGTACGCCCGGCGACTGGCCACGCGGACCGGCTCGGTGATCGCGATCAGCGGGCCGACCGACTACGTCACGGACGGCGAGCAGGTGGTCGCCGTCCCGGGTGGGCACCGCTGGCTGACCCGGGTGACGGGCGCCGGGTGCAGCCTGGGCGCCCTGGTGGCGGCGTTCCTGGCGCCCGGCACCGACCCGCTGCGGGCGACGGTCGCGGCTCACGCCGTGCTGGCCGTGGCGGCCGAGCGGTCGGCCCTGATCTCCCGGGGCACGGGCACTTTCGCGGCCAACGTGCTGGACGAGCTGACGATCCTGTCCGAGGGGCTGTGACGTGGCCGCGCCCCAGGCGACCCCGGAGACCGGCTCCGGAACCGGGGCGGGCGCCATGGCCGGGCCGGTGATCCCGGGAACGGTGCCGAATCCGCCGGGCTCATCGTCGTCCCCAATTTCCGGCCACACCGGGCGTTTCGTCGGTGCGGTGCTGCCCTGGCTCAGCCCCCTGGTGATTCTCGGCCTGTGGTTGCTGGGTTCGCGCCAGGGCTGGATCGACGACACCGTGCTGCCCAGCCCGGGAGCCGTTCTCGGTGCGGCACGTGACCTGACGGCCGACGGCACCCTGCCCGACGCCCTGGGCACCAGCCTGACCCGGGTGGTGCTGGGGAGCGTGCTCGGTGTGACGTTCGGCCTGATCATGGGGGTGATATCAGGATATTCGCGGTTCGGCGAGCTGACCGTGGACCGGCCGCTCCAGATGCTGCGGGCGATCCCGTTCAACGCGCTGCTGCCGTTGTTCATCATCGCCTTCGGCGTGGGTGAGTCGATGAAGGTGCTGCTGATCGCCGAGGGTGTGCTGATCCCGGTGTATCTGAACACCTACGCGGGCATCCGCAACGTGGACGCGAAGCTGGTGGAGCTGGCCACGGTGTACCGGTTCTCCCGTCGTCTCATAGCGTTTCGCATCCTGCTGCCCGGGGCCCTGCCGAACATCCTGACCGGCCTGCGGTTCGCGCTGGCCATCGCCTGGATCGCGCTGGTCACCAGCGAGACCGTGAACACCACCTCGGGGATCGGGTTCATCCTGATCAACGCGCAGCGCTTCGTGCGTCCCGAACAGGTGGTGCTGTGCATCATCATCTACGCCCTGCTCGGCGTTCTCACCGACTGGCTGGTGCGGCTGCTGGAGAACCGGCTGCTGCGCTGGCGCAAGGGTTTCAGCGGTCGCTGAACCCCCGGATCCGATCCCCAAGGAAACACCATGCGTCTCAGAATCCCCGCCGTCGCCGTCGCCTCCCTGCTGGCCCTGTCGGCCTGCGGCGGTTCCTCGTCCGGTTCCTCCTCCGCCGACGGCGACGTCGAGTTCCGCGTCGCCTACCTGCCCACCGCCAACTACCTGACCACGGTCAAGGACTCCGGCTACCTGGAGGAGGAGGGCAAGGCCGTGGGCGCCACGGTGAAGTGGGTCGGACCGCTCGACCCGGTGACCGCCTACGACACGGTCACCGCCGGCGAGGCCGACGCCTCGTCCACCGGCACCGGCTACTTCGTCAACCTGGCCGGGAACAGCGACACCTGGATGGCTTTCGCACTGGAGAAGTACTCCGGCAAGAGCCAGGGCATCGTGGCCAACCGGCAGAGTGGTGTCAGCTCGCTGAAGGACCTGTACGGCAAGAAGGTCGGCATCGACTCCCCCGGCGGTACCGGCGACTACCTGCTGAACCTGGCGTTCGAGGAGGCCGGGCTGGACGTGAGCAAGGTCGAGAAGGTCACCCTGGACACCTCGACGTTCGCCACCGCCTTCGCCAGCGGCCAGGTGGACGCGATCGCCTCCTACGACCAGAACCTGGCCGCCGCCGAGGCCACCGAGGGCTCGAAGGTGCTGATCACCGGCGCCGACATGAACTCGTACAACTGGTCCATCCACATCGTCAGCCGCACCTGGGCGGAGGCTCACCCGGAGCAGCTGAAGGCGATGTACGACGGCCTGGTGAAGGAGGCCGCGCGGGCCAAGGCCGACCCGAGCGTGATCACCGACACCTACCAGGAATTCGGCGCCACTGACGAGCTGACCGAGCAGATCGCCACCTTCGACGTGCCGACCATCGAGCCGATGGACGACGAGGTGGTCTCCGACCTGGAGAAGCTCGGCCAGCAGTACGTGGACTTCGGGTTCCTGGACTCGGTGCCGGACATCGCGAGCGCCGTGGTCGACGAGTCGAAATGATCAGCTTCGAGGGCGTTTCCAAGCGTTACGGCTCCACGGTCGTGCTGGACGGCCTGGACCTCCGGGTGGCGCAGGGCGAGTTCGTGGCCGTGATCGGCCGCTCCGGCACCGGCAAGTCCACCCTGCTGCGGATCGTGGCAGGGCTGGAGAAGCCGGATTCCGGAACGGTTTCCGTGCCGGAGGGGGTGGCTGTGGCGTTCCAGGAGCCGCGGCTGCTGCCGTGGCTGGGCGTGGGGGCGAACGTGGCCCTGGGTCTGCCGGCGTCGCAACGGGACCGGGCGGTGCGGGCTCTGGCGGAGGTCGGGCTGGAGGACCGGGCCGGGGCCTGGCCGCTGGAGCTGTCGGGGGGCCAGGCGCAGCGGGCGTCGCTGGCCCGGGCGCTGGTGCGGGAACCGCGGGTGCTGTTGCTGGACGAGCCGTTCGGGGCCCTGGACGCGCTGACCAGGCTGGAGATGCAGTCGCTGGTCGGGCGGCTGTGGCGGGATCACGGCTGGACGGTCGTGATGGTGACGCACGACGTGGACGAGGCGGTGCGGCTGGCTGACCGGGTGATCGTGCTGGGCGAGGGCTCGATCCGGCTGGAGCTCGAGGTGCCCGGTAAGGGCCCTCGCCGGGCCGAGGACCCACAGCTGGCCGGCCTGGGCCGGCAGCTGCTGGGGGCGCTGGGCGTCACCCTGGCCTGAGACCGTCGGCTGCTCCTGACCATCTTCCGGTGGTCGGGAGCAGCCGTCGTCTGCCCACCGCCGCGAACCGGCTCAGGCCCGCTGCCGCTCCAGCGAGGCGGCCAGGCTCTCCAGTTCGGGGACCTCCGCCGCCCGCGCGAGCGATTCGGCCAGCACCCGGTCGTGGGTGGGGCGGGCGTCTTCCAGCAGGCGCTGACCGGCCGGGGTGAGCTCGGTGTAGATGCCGCGGCGGTCGTCCACGCACAGGAAGCGGGCCAGCAGCCCGCGGTCTTCGAGACGGCCGACCAGGCGGGTGGTCGCGCTGCTGGAGAGGGCGGCGGCGCGGGAGAGCTGCTGCATGCGCATGTGCCAGCCGTCGTCCTGCCGGTTCAGGGCGTCCAGCACCGTGTACTCCACGACCGACAGCCGGTGGGCCGCCTGGAGCTCTTTCTCCAGGGCGGACTCGATCAGGCCGTGCAGCGCGGCGAGGCGGCGCCAGCCCTGGGCCCGCACCTCGACCGCGTCGTCATTCTTCGTCATCTCCGGCCTCCCTGCCCGTGCCCGCACAGTGTAGCCACCTTGCGCTCATAGGCGGCGTCTGCAAACATCCGGGATTGTTGCTGTTGCAACTACAGGCGTGTGCGACTTTTGCGCCCGCCTGGGAAGGGACGCTGCCGGCCCGGCCGGGCAGCTCCCCCGGGTATCCGATCGCCGAACGAGGTCTTGTCTTGTCCCAGAAGCTTTTCGAGCCCATCACCCTGCGCGGCACCGAGTTCCGCAACCGCATCTGGGTGCCGCCCATGTGCCAGTACGTCGTGGAGAAGCAGGACGGCGTCGCCACCGACTGGCACATGGCCCACCTGGGTGGCATGGCGCAGGGCGGTGCCGGGGCGATCATCGTCGAGGCGACGGCGGTCAGCCCGGAGGGCCGGATCTCGGCTCAGGACCTCGGGCTGTGGAACGACGAGCAGCGCGACGCCCTGGTCCCGATCGTGGCGTTCCTGCGGTCCCAGGGAGCGGTGGCCGGGATCCAGCTGGCCCACGCCGGCCGCAAGGCCAGCAGCCTGCGCGAGGGCGTCCCGGGCGCGGGTCGCGACGTGCCGCCCGCCGAGGGCGGCTGGGAGACGGTCGGCCCGTCCCCCGTCGCCTTCCCCGGCCTGCGCGCCCCGCGCGAGCTGGACCAGGCGGGCATCGACGCCGTCGTCGCCTCGTTCGCCTCCGCCGCCCGGCGCGCCGTGGAGGCGGGCTTCGGGCTGCTGGAGGTCCACGGGGCCCACGGCTACCTGATCCACGAGTTCCTCTCCCCGCTGAGCAACCGGCGCACCGACTCCTACGGCGGGTCGCCGGAGAACCGGGCCCGTCTGCTGCTGGAGGTCGTCGACGCGGTGCGCGCCGAGGCCGGCGAGTCGCTGCCGGTGATCGTGCGGCTGTCCGCCACCGACTGGGCCGAGGGCGGCATCACCCTCGACGACACCGTGCAGGTGGCGCAGTGGCTGCGCGAGCGCGGCGTCGACCTGGTCGACGTCTCCACCGGCGGCAACGTGCGGGCGTCCATCCCGGTCGGCCCCGGCTACCAGACCCCGTTCGCCGCCGCGATCCGCGAGCGGGCCGGCATCCCGACCGGCGCCGTCGGCGAGATCACCGAACCGGCCCAGGCCGAGCACATTCTCGCGACCGGGCAGGCCGACGTGGTGCTCGTCGGCCGGGAGATCCTGCGTGACCCGCGGTTCCCGCAGCGCGCCGCCCTGGCCCTGGGCGTCGACGCACCCCCGATCCCGGTGCCCTACCTGCGCGCGTTCGGGATCAGGCCGGCCTGACCGTCGTCCGGATGCCTAGCGCGACGCCCACTCCTGGGCCAGCAGCTCGTAGCTGCGCACCCGGTCGGCGTGGTCGTGCGTGATGGTGGTGATCAGCAGCTCGTCGGCGCCGGTGGCGTCGCGCAGCCGCTCCAGCTGGTCGGCCACCTGGGTCGGCGTGCCGGTGAACTGGGTGTCCACCCGGTCCTGCACCAGCGCCCGGTCGGCATCGGTCCACACCCGCTGGTGCGCCTGCCGCGGTGTCGGGAACTGGATCGCCCCCTCGGCCGTGCGGATGCTGCGCACCCACGCACCGTAACCCGCGGCCAGTTCCCGCGCCTCGTCCTCGTGCGGGGCCACCACCACGTCGGCCGACACCGTCACGTAGGGCCGGTCCAGGTCGGCCGACGGCTTGAACGCCGCCCGGTAGGCGTCCACGGCCTGGAGCACACTGGCGGGCGCCACGTGGTAGTTGGCGCCGAACCGCAGCCCGCGCTCGCCCGCCACCTCGGCGCTCTCGCCGCCGCTGCTGCCCAGCACCCAGATCTGGAGAGCGGCCCCCTCGCCGGGGATCACGTGCGCCTCCTCGCCCTCGGCCGAGGTGTAGGTGCCGGCGATCAGCGCCAGCACGTCACCCACCAGCTCGTCGTAGTCCTGCGGCTGCGCGCCCGGCTGCGCCAGCAGCTTCTTCTGCAACGCGAAACGGGGCGAGCCGAGCAGCGGCCGGACGTCGAACTTCGGCGGGATCAGCAGGCCGTTCGGCGTGCGCCCGTCGACCACCTGGGAGGCCCGGGAACCCTCCGCCGGCACCTGCCGCGGCTCCCGCGGCACCCCGCCCGATCGGCCCAGCCCCAGATCGAACCGGCCCGGGTGGACGGCGTCGAGCAGGCCGAACTCCTCCACCACCGAAAGCGCTGTGCGGTGCCCCATCTGGACCGCTCCCGAGCCCAGCCGGATGGTGGAGGTGGCCGCGGCGGTCAGCGCCAGCAGCACGGCCGGCGAACTGCCCGCCACCCCGGGATTGAGGTGGTGCTCGGCGAACCAGAACCGGGTGTACCCCAGCCGCTCGGCCTGGCGCGCCAGGTCGGTGCTGTTGCGGATGGCCTCGGCGGCGCCGGACCCGGTGGAGATCGGCACCAGGTCGAGAATGCCCAGCGGAGTGGCTGTCACGGGACGAGCTCCTGTTCTGACGACTGCGGCGTCTGAGGGGCGGGAAGCACGGGGGCCCACGGCCACGGCGGGTCGGGCAGGTCACGGCGCAGCACCGGGGCGATCTGCGACTGGAACAGCTCGAGGCTCGCCCGGTGCTCGGCCTCCGGCAGCCCGGGGGCGTCGGCCTGCACGTTCAGCACGCTGTGGCCGAACTGCTCGTGGTAGCGGTGCACCTTCTCGATCACCTGCTGCGGGCTGCCGATCAGCGCCGAGCTGCGCTCCACGTAGTCGTCCAGCGTGGCGAACACCGGCTCCAGGCCCATCCGGCGCTGCATGGCCAGGTGCCCGGCGAACACCGGCGCGTAGGCCGCCAGCGCGTCCTGCGAGCGCGGCCGCGCGTGGTAGCCGGCCGAGGCAGCGCCGACCGTGGCCAGCGCCGGGTCGTGGCCGTAGTGTGCCCAGCGCTCGCGGTAGTGGCGGATCAGCTCGGCGTACGGGCCGATCGCGTGGGTGACGTTGGCGGAGAACAGCGGGTCACCGTAACGTGCTGCCAGATCCACCGATTCGCGGCTGGTGGCGCTGCCGTGCCAGACCCGGACCGGCTGCTGGAGCGGTCTTGGCCAGGCTTCGGCCTCGTGCAGCGGCGGCCGGAAACGGGTTTCGGCGGTGACCCTGGGGTTGCGCCACAGGGCCCGGAACACCTCGTACGACTCGGCGTTGCGGGCCCACTGGTCGTCGGGGGTGACGTTGAACAGCTCGCGCTGGGCGGCGCCGTTGCCCTTGCCGATGATCAGTTCCAGCCGGCCGCCGGAGAGGTGGTCGAGCGTGGCGTAGTCTTCGTAGGCGCGCACCGGGTCGAGCAGACTCAGGGTGGTGACGGTGGTGAACAGCCGGATCCGCCGGGTCAGGGCGGCCAGGTGGCTGAGCACCACGGTGGGCGAGGAGGAGATGAACGGCCGCTCGTGCCGCTCCCCCACGCCGAACCCGTCGAACCCGAGTTGCTCGGCCAGCAGGGCCTTCTCGATCACCTCGGCGAACCGCTGCGAGGTGGACTTCTGGACGCCGGTGACGGGGTCGGGTGCGTGGACGATCAGGGTGCTGAGCAGAAATCTCATGCGACGGTGTCGCCGGCCGCGCGGATCTGGCGCGGATCGGCGGAACTCCCTTCCGGCCTGACGGTATTCGTCAGGTTAACCCGCTCGTTCGACCACTGTCCATTGTCTATGGATTTGATCGGGATGACCTATCCGACGACGATCGGGGAGGGCAGGCCGAACACCTGGCGCAGAGTCGATCCGGTGGCCGGTTCCAGGCGCGGCACAACAGATTTGAGGACGCCGATGAGCTCGTCCCGGCCTCCCGTCGTCGCCAGTTCCAGGCCGTCCAGGGCGTGGGCCGTGGTCCACCGGGCCAGCTCCGAGGCGGTGGTGCGGCCGTTCTCGCGCACGATGCCGGCCCGGGCCAGCAGCGCCACCTGGTCGCGGCGGCGGCCGGAGCGGGCGACCGCCTCGGTCAGCCGGGTGTCGCCGCCGTCGACCAGCTCGATCCGGGGCACCACGAGCACGTCGGCCAGGGCGATGGCCGCGCTCCGGTCCAGATCGTCGCGCCCGTCCGCCACCAGCAACGGAAGCCCTTGCGGCGAAACTTCTTCCAGCGCCCCGGAGACCCGGTAGAAGCGTCCCTCGTGGGCCACCTGCCCGCCGCCCCACAGCTGGTTCAGCACGGTGGCGTACTCGGCCCAGCGGTTCGGCCGGGCGGCCCCCGAGACGTCCACCGGAAGGCCGGGTTTCGGCAGGTCGTCGGCGGCGGCCGCGGTCACCGCGTCACCGTCGCCGGCCCGCAGCGCGAGCCCGGACCGGCCGCCCGTGGCCCGGTCCAGCGAGGCGATCCGCCGGGCCAGGTCGTAGGGCGCGTTGTGGGTGGTGGGGGCGTCGACGATCCAGTGCAGCCCGGGCTGGCGGGCGGACAGGTACGAGGCCACAGACCCGGCGTCGAGCAGGGCGAGCTCGCCGGGTGGGCCGTCGCTCACCCGGATCGCGCTGACCCCCACGTCGGCCGCCACGGCGGCCACCTCGTGCGCCTGCTCCAGGGTCAGGCCGTCACCGACGGCCAGGTCGAGGATCACCACGAGAGGCATCGCTCACCGGCTCCCGGTCAGGGACGCCGCGCGGCGGCGTCCGGCGGGCGCCACCGGCAGGCCGAGATGACCTCGCAGGGTGCGGTTCTCGTAGCCGTCGCGGAACAGGCCGCGACGGCGCAGCTCGGGCACCAGGTGCTCGGTGAACGCCTCCAGCGCGTCCGGGCCGTCGCCTCCGGGGACGACGTCGAAGCCGTCCGCGGCCCCCGCGCGCACCCAGCGCTCCAGCTCGTCGGCGACCCGGCCGGGGGTGCCGGCCACGGCCCGGTGACCGTCGCGGCGGGCCGGCAACGGCGTGACCTCGCGGGCCTCGTGCTCGGTGCTGCTCAGCAGGGTGGTGACGGCGGGCAGCACCAGCACCGCGTCCGGGTCGCGGCCCGCGGCGTGGGCGGTGGCCCGGACCGCGGTGCGGAAGGCGCGGGAGCGCGCGATGCCGGCCCGCTCGCCCCTGCCGTGCTCGGGGTCGCGGTTGTCGTGGGCGGTGGATCGTGCGTGGATCACCACGTCGGCCACCCCCGCGACCTCCGCGCCGCCCGGCCAGACCAGCACCGGGCGTCCCTGGGCCGAGAGAAGGTCGTTGCGGCGGTTCCAGCGGGCCAGCACGGCGCCCACCGCCTCGGTGCGGCGGCGGGCCCGCTCGGGCCGGCCGGGCTCTTCGAGGGCACCGAAACGGGCTGCGCCGGTAGGGTTGTCCGAACCGACGTGCCAGCCCACCCGGCCGCCGCTGAGGAAGTCCAGGTCGGCCAGGCGGCGGGCGAGCTCCAGCGGGTCGCCGTGAGCGGCGGGCAGGGTGCCGATCAGGCCGATCCGCTCGGTGACGGCGGCGAGCCGGGCCAGCAGGCCGGCCGGGTCGGGACCGTCGTCGGTGAGGGTGACCGCGTCGAGGCCGGCCGCCTCGGCGAGGCGGACGGCGGCGAGCAACCGGTCGATGTCGGCCGGACGACCGGGTGCGGCTTCACGGCCGGGTGCGGCCCTACCACTCGATGCGGCTTCACCACCCGGTGCGGCTTCACGGCCGGGTGCGGCCCTACCACTCGATGCGGCTTCACCACCCGGTGCGGCTTCACGCGCCGGCTCGGCCACGCCGCTCGGCTCGCTGATACGGCTCGGCTCGGCCACCCGACCGGGCCCGGCCACCCGGCTCGGTCGGTTCACGGCGGCGGTCGCACCCGTGGCTCGCGGCGCGGCCCGGGGCGGGAGGGTCAGGGTGAGGTGGATCCGGCGGTTCATGCCCGGGTCTCCGGGCGGGTACGACTACGCACGTCGGTTCCTTCTGATCAGGCCGGCCCGCCCAGGGGCGGGCCACGCGAAGAACCAGGATCGGGAAGTGAGGAAAACGCCGGGAAGGGGTGACGGGAGCGCGTTCCGGGGCACTCCGCCGAAGAATCGGCGCCCGTGACACCCTGCCCGGCCTAAGCTTTCAGACAACGGCGAGGTCAACACCGGGCGCTGGAGACCCGTGACAGGTCTAGCCAGCGCACGCTCGTGAGCAGTGGACCTCGTTTCATGACATCCAGTGTCCGGGCGGTGACCTACATTGTCAATCATTTCTGTAGACAATGTAGGCTGACCCGATGTCGCTGGATTTTCTCTGGTACATCCCGAACACGGTCGAACCCGGGCACCGCGGCGACGACACCACCGAGGGCTGGGGCTCTCTGGACTACTCCACCGGGCTGGCCCGGGCGGCGGAGCGGCACGGGTGGTCGGGGGCCCTGATCGGCACCAGCTGGGGCCGGCCCGACACCTTCACCGTGGCCACCGCCCTGGCCGCGCGCACCACCACCTTCCGGCCCCTGGTCGCGGTGCGGCCCGGCTACTGGCACCCGGCCCAGTTCGCCGCGGCCGCAGCCACTCTCGACCAGCTCAGCCAGGGCCGGGCGCTGGTGAACATCGTCAGCGGGCTGGACCAGCCCGCCGCCTACGGCGACGACGTGACCGACTCCCCGCAGCGCTACGCGCGCACCCAGGAGTTCATGCATTTGGTACGACGGCTGTGGACCGAGCCCGAGGTGACGTTCGAGGGGCGGTTCTATCGGGTCACCGATGCCACCCTCGCCCATCGTCCTTACGCTTCGCCGCCTCCGCTGTACTTCGGCGGGGCCTCGCCGGCCGCCGAGCGGGTCGCCGCGGCGGAGGCCGACGTGCAGCTGTTCTGGGGCGAGCCGCTGGAGGCCCTGGCCGAAAGGATCGCCCGACTGCGCGAACTCAGCGCCGACCGGGTGCACGCACCACTGGAGTTCGGCCTGCGCATCACCACCCTGGTGCGCGACACCACGCAGGAGGCCTGGGCGGAGGCCGAGGCCCGGGTGGCCCGCATGCGCGGCGAGCAGCCCGAGGCCTGGTGGCAGGGCAACCGCGAGCACGCCGTGGGCCAGCGCCGCCTGTACGACCTGGCCGAGCGCGGCGAGGTGCTCGACACCTGCCTCTACACCACGCCGGGCACGGTCGGCGGCGGTGGCGCGGGCAGCACCTGGCTGGTCGGCTCGCCCACCGACGTGGCCCAGGCCCTGCTGCGCTATCGCGGCCTGGGCATCACCCGGTTCATCCTGTCCGACACCCCGTACCAGCGGGAGATCCGGCGGCTGGGCGAGCAGCTCCTGCCGCTGCTGAGAGAACCCGGAACCGAAGACGCCTGAATCCCCCGTCGGGGCAATGGGTCAGGATCTGTTCCGGGGACTGGGCGCGAGCCACTCCAGCCGTTCTTGCGAGAAGACGAATCCGCCCTCGGGAAACCAGGACCGAAGGAGGGTGGCCGGTCGTCTGGCCCCGGCCACCTCTCACCTCGACACCGACGCCCTGGTCCCACCAGTGGGCTGAGCAGTTTCAGCCGGCCGCCAGGTGACGAATCTCCTCGACGACGTGGTCAGGTTCGGCCAGGCACTTCCAGAGGGGCACCCGCAGTACCGCCACCTCGTCCCCAGAGGCACTGTCGACGACGTCCAGCCTGGCCAGAACACGACGCAGGGCCCGCCCGTCCGGGTCCCCGCCTGGATCGTCCACCAGGACCGCGACCCCCTTGCCGGGACCCGAGACCAGCAGATCGACGGGATGTCCCGCGAAATGCGGGTCCCACCGCACGGTGAACCCTGACGCGCGCAGTCCCCCGATGAGCCGGTCCACGGAGCGCTCACCGTCGAGCTGAACCGGCGCAGACGTCGCCGGTGGTTGTGCCAGCTTGCTCAGCAGGCCGTTCTGCCCGGACCACCACGATCGATCGCCCACGACGATCAGCTGGGACTTGGCCCGGGTGATGGCTACGTTCCACAGGTTGGTCTGCCCGACGAGCCAGCCGCGGGTGCGTTCGGTGATACCCGAGGCGCCCACCGCCGAGATCACCATGACATCACACTCACTGCCTTGAAACTTGTGCACCGTCGCGCATTTCACCCGACCGTCCAGACCGGCGGCCCGCAGCTCGCGGACCAGGAGCTTCTGGTGGGCCGACAGCGGGGTCACGACGCCGATCGACGCCGCCGGATACGTCCGGCACAGTTGCTCGACCTCGGCGACCACGGCCCGGGCCTCGGTGTCGTTCTGGCCCGATCCGGTGACACCGCGGGTGAAGTGGCCGGTGACGTCCACCCACCGGAATGCCTCGTCGGCCGGCGCCTTCAGACTCTCCGGGGAGGTCAGCACAGTGAGCCGCCCCTGATAGACCACCTGGTTGGGTACACCGATGATGTTCGGGTGGCACCGGTAATGCTGGTCCAGAAGATGCGACTGCCCCGCCGCGAGGGCGAACGCATCGTAGGCGGAATCCTTTTCGTACAGAAGACGGCGTTGCGCCATCCAGCCTTCGCCCAGGCCCGCGCGAGCCCGCTGGTCCCGGTCGTCCTCCGGCGACAACTGCACCACCGGTGTCAGCTGTCTGGGGTCCCCGATGACGAGAACCCGCCGGGCCCGGAAGAGCATGGGGAGGATCGCCGGGATGGTGCACTGGGCGGCCTCGTCGATGATCACCAGATCGAACATCGCCGGTTTCAGAGGAAGCACGCGCGCAGACTGTGTGGTCACCGCCCAGCCCGGAACGGCTGCCAGCATCGCCGGCTGCTGACTCCAGCTGCGCGGACGGTCGCCCGACATCTCGTCCGCGCGCTTGCGCAGCAACTCCTGGTGGGCGGTGACCCGCTGGACGATCTGGGCCTTCAGCAACTGACGGCTGTGCTCGACGAGCGGCTCCCAGCGCAACTCCCCCCACATCGCCTCCACGCTCGAGGGCAGCATCTCCAGGGACATGCGGGTGTCACGCCAGCACAACTCGGTGAACGCCCCGTCGCGCAGCTCGGCAATGGCCTCACGATCACCGACACCTTGTCTGCGCAGCTGCCACCGATGCCACCATCCGGTCCACCGGCTGTCCAGCGCCCGGCCGGTTCTCACGACAAGTTTCTTCAGTTCGGCATCGCCGTCCGGAAGCGACAGGCCACTGACCCGATCCCGCTCGACCGCCAGCGCGGCCAGATCCCGTTCCAGCAGGCGCCAGGTGTCGAGGTCCTTGCGGATACGCTCGGTGGTCTGGGCGAGCAGCCGGAGTTCCTCACGAGGCGTGCGCTCGTCAGGAACCGAAGATCCGTTTTTGGGGACTCTTTCGAGGATCTCGGCCAAGAGCTCGGGTTCTTTGGCCTGTTCTTTCTTGTTGCCGCTCCGCAGCAGCAGCCCAGGACCGACTGTTCCGGATATCCGATCGACCACCTGATCGACCGCCTGGTTGTTCGTCGAGCCGATCAGCACGCTCTGGCCCATGGCGGTCGCCGTGGCCAGCAGTGCACCGACGAGCTGGCTCTTGCCTGTTCCCGGCGGTCCCTGCGCGACGGTGAGTCGCGAGGACATCGCGGCTCGGATGATCTCTTCCTGGGTTTCGCTCACCTTCTCTGGTGACACCGCGACGACATTGATGTCCGGCGAGTTGTCCAAGTCGCCGGTCAGCGCCGCGAGCGCCGTGCCCGCGATCTGCCCCGGCTGCTTGGCGATCCCCTCGAGGTCCTGGGTCAGCCGGGCCACCGGTGAGCTGCCGGATCCGGCCGAGAAGAGAAATCCCGCGTTCTGCACCCGGTTGAACGGCCCGCGCCGGACCGTTCCCGTCAGGTTCGCCGGATCCAGCGCGGTCACGGGTCGCAGGTCGAAGGTCGAGGCGACACGACTGGCGGTCTGCCCGAGCGAGTCCAGATCCCCGGGGACGAACGTCTCGCCCACGGTCCGCTGCAACTCGTCCGCCTCCACGGCAGACAGGTCGTAGTGGTCGATCAGCGCCGGGCTGGGCCGGGGCGGCTGGGGATGGAGCAGCCCGTCGTCGCCGACGGTCAGATCGCACACCAGGAGCGGCGCCAGCCACACCTGCCGCTGGCCTCGCCGTTGCAGCGCGACCACCGGATAGCCGTACTGGAGCTGCTGTTCCTTGTCCGGAGCGGACTGTACGAGGGCTCGTGCCGAGTCCCAGAGCGGTACCGGTTCCACCGACGAGAGCACGGTCTCCGGTCCTGACGGGGCTGCCGCGTACGTCTCGTACCGGCCGGCGTCAACGAAGAACTCCAGCACGGCGCTTCTGCGCAGACAGGCGACGTAATAGCTGAGCAGACGCCGCCATTGGTCGGCATCGAAGGGCGTGTCGTCCGGCGCACGGTGTTCGGCCACGGTCCTCCGCTGCCGGGGCGTCTGCGACGACGCCACCAGGCGGATAGGCTCGGTCACGCCTTCACTCGACTCGACGGGAGCCTGCTGCCGGCGCGACATCTCGGCCATCACGTACCGGGACAGGTCGCTGGTCGTGATCCAGCCGTCCTCGGAGGTCGCCTGTGCCTCGCCCCGCAGACCGTTGAGCACGGCCTCGGTGAACAGGGACGGCTTGTCGGACCCCTGCGCCTTGGACTCCTTGTCGTACGGGCTCGACTGGAGCATGTAGGTGCCGCGCTCGTACCTGCCACGACGTGGTTCCTGGCGCACGGCACCGGTGAAACGGTGCCGCGCGGTGAACGATCCCGAGAAACAGCAATCAAGCAGCACGATCTTCTGGCTGGCCTTGGTGATGTTCAGCATGTGCCGGAGGATGCCGTCGACGTCGAACGCGGTGGCGTGAAAATTGCCCGCCCGGGTATCAGTCGCCGCGAGAAACACGGACTGCCGGTCGACATGCCTCAGCCCGTGGCCCGAGAAGTAGAACAGCGCGAGGTCCCCGGGGCCCCGGGCGCCGTAGAACTCCTCCACGACGTGCCGCATCTCACCGGCCGTCAGGTCGAGATGAGATTCGGCGGTGTCGAAGTCCCCGTCGGCATCGAGAACGGCCTTCAGCTCCTCGACATCGCGCCGGACGCCGGGTAGAGGCGTGAGCGTACGGTCCTCCCGGTGGACCGAGGTACCGAGAAGCAACGCGTGCCGCCCCATCAGCGCGACCGCTCCACGGCGCCACGAACGATGTCGATGATCTCGGACGTCTGCTCCGGGCTGAGCCCGTCGAGGGTGACGTCGACGTCACCCACGCGCAGGTGGGCGGTGCGGCCACGGTTACGCCCCAGGAATCCCGTGACCAGCTCGACAAGAGCCTGCACGTAGGCGGGATCGGCGGCCACGACCAGCGTGGCCAGCAGCAGCTCCCCGATGCCCTTGCTCTCGGGACCCGACGACGCCGCCTCCACGCGACGGACGTCACCGGTATCCTGAAGGTCTTCGGCCAGTTCCTCGGTCAGCTGGTCGAGGACGAAGTCGTCGTCCTCCGGAAGCTGGGTGAACGTGACCTCGACGACAGCGCTGGACATCCGGATGCCTTTCCTTAGACCCCTGGGACAGGTATCGGAAAGTACCAGTTTCGCTACTGGTGGTCATAATTGTGCTGGCTAAATCTCCTCAGCCGATCAGCTGTTTCAGCAGTTCCGCCTCCAGCGCAGCGAACCGCGGGTCGGAGAACAGCTCCGGGGTGCGCGGGCGCGGGAAGTCCACCACCACCTCGGCCGCCACCCGGGCCGGGCGGGGGCTGAACACGTAGACCCGGTCGGACAGGTACAGCGCCTCCCGCACGTCGTGGGTGATCAGCAGCACCGTCCAGCGGTACTGCTCCCACATCTGCTCCAGCCAGCGCTGCATCTGCGAGCGGGTGAGGGCGTCCAGGGCCCCGAACGGCTCGTCGAGCAACAAGACCGGCTGCTCCTGCGCCACCGTGCGCAGCAGCGCGGCGCGCTGCCGCATACCTCCAGAAAGCTGCGCCGGATAACGGTTCTCGAAGCCGGACAGGCCGAAGGGCTCCAGCAGTGGCTGGACCTTCTGCCGGGCCGCCCGACGCCGGACGCCACGCACCTCCAGACCCAGCGTGACGTTGTTCAGCACCGTGCGCCAGGGCAGCAGGGCGTCGCGCTGGGGCATGTAGGCCACCCGCGAGCCCCGGCCCAGGCCGTCACCCTCGATCCGCACGTCACCGGCATCCGGGTGGACGTCGCCGGTGAGCACCCCGAAGGTGGTGCTCTTGCCGCTGCCGCTGGGGCCGAGAATCGACACGAACTCGCCGGGCCGGGCGTGCAGATCGAGGCCGCGCACCACCGGCAGGCCGCCCAGGGTGACGTCGAGTCCGCTGATGCTGAGCGCGTTCTCGGTGGCCGGCGGAGTGGCCGCCGGAGTGGTCGGCACAGTCATCGGGACGCCTCCCCGGCGCGCACGAGGAAGGCCCAGGGCAGGGCGATCCGCTCGATCAGGTAGCTGAGCGCGAACAGCGTCAGGGTCAGCGACGCGGTGACGAACACCGCGGCCAGCACCAGGTCGGTGCGGAACGAGTTCTTCGCGAACTGCATGTACACGCCCAGGCCGGCCTCAGCCCCGGCGTACTCGGCGAAGATCGCCGACACCACCGAGTAGGTGATCGCGATCCGCAGCCCGGCCATGAAGTACGGCAGGGCCGAGGGCAGCCGCACGGTGCGGAACACCCGCCACCGCCCGGCGCCCATCGAGCGCAGCAGCGCCACGCTGTCGGGATCGGCCGAGCGGAACCCCTCCACGAAACTCAGGGTGGTGGAGAAGAAGTTGACGAACACGATGAGCAGGATCTTGGGGAACTGGCCGAAACCGAACCAGACGATCACCAGCGGGGCCAGCGCCACCAGCGGCAGCGTCTGGCTGACCACCAGCACCGGCAGCACGGCGCGCCGGGCCAGGCCGGAAAGGTCCACCAGCACGGCGAAACCGAACCCGACCGCCACCGACAGGGCCAGCCCGATCAGCGTGGCCCGCAGCGTGGGCCAGGTGTTGGCCAGCAGGTTCTCCCGGTCGCCCCAGCCCTGCTGCACCACCCTCAAGGGGGTGGGCAGCACGTCCGGTCCGGGTCCGGCGGTCGCGGCGTACAGCTGCCAGATCCCGAACAGGAGGACGACGAGAAGCACGGGCGGGAGCACCGTGCCCGGGCGCAACCACCCGGGACCGTTTCCGCCGGAGCCGGTTTCGTCCGTCGAGGTCTCGCCCCCCGCGCTCATGCCACCGGCACCGGCAGGTAGTCGTTCGTGAACGAGTGCTGCCACGCGTCCGCGTCCGGCAGGATCCCGTACGAGGCCAGCCACTGCGTGTACGGCTGCATGAGGTCGGCCCGCACCTGGCCCCAGCGACCGTCGTGGAACCAGGTCGGGGTGAGCAGGTCCAGCGACGTCCTCAGGATCTCCCGGGAGAAGTACGGCACGTACCGCTCGAAAGCGTCCAGGGCAAGCGCCGGTTCGTCGCGGGCGGCGAGGTAGCCGCGCTCGACGATGCCCAGCAGCGTGCGCACCAGCACCGGGTTGCGCTCCAGGGTGGACTCCTGGGTGCCGAGCAGGTAGCTGTGGTAGGGCGGCGCGCCGATCGTGTCGACCGGCCAGATCACCCGTTCCTGCTGGGGCAGGGCACCCAGCAGCGCGTCCCACGCCCAGTAGTTGCCGAAGGTGGCGTCGGCCTCACCGGCCGCCACGTCGTCCGCCAGCAGTTCTCGCAGGCCGCTGTCGACCACGGTGACCTTGTCGAAATCCCCTCCGTCGGCGGCGATCAGGTGCCGCACCATGGCCAGGCCGCGCGGTGTCGGGTTCAGCGCCAGGCGCCGGCCCTCCAGGTCACGGGGCCGGGTGATGCCGGTGCCGGTGGTGGTGAGGATGGTCTCCATGCCGCGGTGGTTGATCGCCGCGACCGCCTTCAGCGGCTGGTGCGCGGCCCGGCGCACCAGCAGCCGGTTGGTCGGGAACACCGCGAAATCGGCCTCGAACCGGGACAGATAGGCCAGCGAGTCGCCCCGCGAGGGGTCGGCCACGGCCAGCTCGACGTCCAGCCCGGCCTCGGTGAACCAGCCCTGCCGGCTGGCCACGAAGAAGCCCGCCGAGTTCGTCCACGGGTGGAGGTATTCCAGTACGACGCGCAGTCTCGAGCTCATCGTCGTCCTCAGTTCGGCAGGTAGTCGTTGGTGTAGTACGTGGTCCAGTCCGGTTCCGCCGTCAGCTTTTTGCCGTCGGCGTCGGTCAGGAGCCCGTTGTCGTAGAGGAACGAGCCGTAGTCGTCCCAGAACTTCTCGTCCTGGGCGCCCACCGAACCCTTCTCGGTGTTCAGGTAGCCGTCGTCGGCCAGCAGCTTCTGGCTGGCCCGCACCAGCTCGGCGTCGGTGAGCTGCGTGGAGTTGGCCTTCACCAGCAGGTCCGCCGCCTTCTCCGGATCGCTGGCGGCGTAGGCGTATCCGTCGGCGGTGGCGGCCAGGAACTTCTTCGCCAGGTCGGAGTTGGCGTCCAGGTACTTCTGGCTGCTGGCCAGCAGCACCGAGTACTGGTCGGGGAAGCCGTAGTCGGTGGGGGCGAACGACTTCAGCGCCTTGCCCTGCCGCTCGGCCTCCACGCCCTCCCAGGTCAGCACCGGGATGGTGAAGTCGGCCTGGCCGCTGTACACGGCCTGGTAGGCCGAGGTGTCCAGGGTGACCGTACGGAAGTCGCCCTTTCCGCCGTCGTGCTGGATGACGTACTTCAGCAGCGGGCCCTCGTCCGGGGAGCCGAAACCGGCGTAGATCTTGCCGTCCAGGTCTTTCGGGCTGGTGATGTCGGTGCGCTCGGCGCTGTAGGCGATGCCGTAGGTGCCCTTGCGGTTGGGCGCGTACACCGACAGCACGTCCTGCCCGGCGGCCCGGGCATAGGCCACGCCGGCCTGGTAGGAGAAGCCGAAATCCGCCTTGTCGTGGGCGATCAAGGTCTCCGGCGAGGTGGAGGAGTAGGGGATCACCTTGAGCTTGATGCCCTGCTTCTCGTAGTAGCCGAGCTGGTCGGCCACGAAGACGCCGGTGTAGTCGGTGTTCGCCGTCCAGCTCAGCGCCACGCTGATCTCGGTCAGGTCGCCGTCCGGGGAACCACCCGACGAGGACGACGAGCCGGCGCAGGCCGAGGCCGCGAGCGCGGTGACGGAGAGCGCGGCGGTCAGCAGGCCACGACGGGTGAGCTGTGCAGATCTGTTCATCACGAAGTCCGTTTACGGCTCGGGGGCGGGGTTTTCAGAACGTTGAGGCGGGGTGGGTGGAGATCGTTGTGCACCACGACGTCGGCGCGGGCGGGGATGTCGTCGGCCGCCAGCAGGGCTTGCTCGTCGGCGGCCCAGGCGCTGAGGTGGTGCTGGTAGCCGGGCCAGTCGGCGCGGGCGCGCAGGCGTTCCAGCCGCACGGCGTCGGCCGCCTCGACCCAGACCAGCAGGGCGAGATACTCGTCCAGCAGGGCACTTCCGGCACCGCAGCCCTCCAGAACCACGATGGTGGACGACGTGAGCTCCTGCCAGTCCCCCCGGGTCGCGGTGGCCCACAGGTAGGGCCGCCAGCGGGCCGGGCGGCCCGCGGCCAGGGGTTTGGCGATCCACTCGCGCAGCAGCGCGCCCACGCCGGGCAGGCCGTCCCAGCCCTCGTAGAGGTCGTCGAGCTCCAGCAGCGGCGCGCCGAGTTCGGCGGCCAGCTCGCGGCCCAGGGTGGTCTTGCCGGAGCCGGAGCGCCCGTCGACCGCCACCAGCCGGGTGCCGCCCGCCGAGGGCGGGCGGGTACGGGCGAGCTCGGCGAGCACCGTGACCAGAGGGCTGACGGGAGCCACGGGCGGGGCACCCGTCAGGTCGGCCGCCGCAGCGGCCGTCACGTCGCCCCCGGCAGTGGCCCTGACGTCGGCCGTTGCCTCTGCCGTCACGTCGCCCGTCACATCGGCCAGGCCGGGAGCCGGGCCGGTGGCCGGGCCGGGATGGTGGCCGGTGTCGGTGCGCACGGGACTCTCCTGACGGTGCGGATGCTGCTGGCTGACGTGGGCCGACGCCCGGTGTCCCCGTCCGGGTATCAGCTCTGACCTGCGGCGACCCGCCTCGGGGCCGGCCGCTGCGGTGAATACTGGATTAATCCGATCCAGAATGTCAACACCTCTGTACCCACGTGCATACACAGGTATGCTCGCGTCGAACCACAGGTCGTACCCTCGGGAGAGCTACATGTCGCCACGCACCGGCCGGGCCGTCGCCACAGCGCCGGGCAGAACCAACGACGCCGCCGCGCCCGGCCCCGAGGAGAGCCCCTCCCCCGCGTCGCTGTACGACACGATCCGCTCCGACATCCTCGGCGGCGCGTTCGACCCCGCGGCCCTGCTCCAGGAGGTGCCGATGGCCGAGCGCTACCGGGTCTCGCGCACACCGGTGCGCGAGGCGCTGGCCCGGCTGGAGCACGAGGGCCTGGTGGAGAAGACCGGGCGCGGGCACCGGGTGCGTTCCGGCACCGCGGAGGACGTGCTGGAGGTGTACGAGGCCCGCATCGTGCTGGAGGGCCAGGCCGCGGCGAGCGCGGCCGAGCGCCGTGGTGAACTCGACCTGGCCCGGCTGGCGCACCTGCACGCCGCCGTCCTGGCCGGCGGGCAGGAAGGAGAGGCCGAGCGCGGCACCCACTCGGCCTGGCACGCCACCGTCTGGAGGGCCTCGCACAACCGCACGATCGAGACGCTGCTGCACCGGCTCACCGCCCAGCTGCGCATCTACGACCGCGGCACCCGGGAGACCCCGCAGGACCTGGAGCAGACCCGCGCCGAGCACGAGGCCATCCTCACCGCCATCCGCGAGCGCCGTCCCGACGAGGCCCGCGCCGCCATGACCGCCCACCTGACCCGCGCCCGCGAGGTGCGCCTGCACCGCTTCGGAAGTGAAACAGCTTGAGCACCGCGCACACCGCCGGCCTGGTCCTGCCGGTCCGGCACCGGCCCACCGGCTACGACCACGAGAGCGTCATCCGGCTGGGCGAGTTCGCCGACGCCCAGCCGGGCTGGAGCACCCTGTGGGTGCCGGACTCGCTGATGGCACTGCCGTTCCTCGACTCCGGTGTGCTGCTGGCCGCGCTCGCCGCCCGCACCCGGCGGATCCGGCTGGGGGTGGGCTGCATGGCGTCGCTGGGGTTCCGGCACCCGGTCACGGTGGCCCGGCAGTGGGCCGACCTGGACGCCCTCTCGCGGGGGCGGATGCTGCTGGCCGCCTGCCCGGGCAACGGCACCGGCACGGCCGTGGAGAACGAGCTGCGCACGTTCGGCATGGACTACCGGGAGAAGGTGGCCCGGTTCGAGGAGGCCGTCGAGCTGCTGCACGCGGTCAGCTCCGGGGCCACGTCGTACAGCGGCCCCTTCACCCAGGTGGAGAACCTGGATCTGGGGCCGGGTTTCGTGCAGCGCCCGTTGCCGATCTGGATCACCGCGAACCCCTCCCCCACGGCCGGGCCGGCCACGGTGGACCGGCTGCTGGGCCGGGTGGCCCGGCTCGGCGACGGCTGGCTGACCTTCAACGTCACCCCGCAGCTGCTGCGTGAGCGGGTGGAGCGGCTGTACGAGCTGCGGGCGAAGCTGCGTCCGGAAGCCTCCGGGCGGCTGGAGATCTGCGTCTTCCTGAACACCAACGTCGGCCTCGACCAGGCCGCGGTGCGCGCCGACGCCACGCAGCGCTGGTTCCAGACCGCACCGCGCGGCGTCACCCTCGACGACCTGGACGGCATCGCCGCCATCGGTTCCCCGGAGCAGGCCGCCGACCTGGCCGGGCGGCTGGCCGAGGCCGGGGCCACGCACCTGGCGATCGAGCCGCTGAGCCTCGACGTGCCCGCGCAGGCCCGCGCGCTGACCGAGCTGCTGCTGCCCCGCCTGAACCTGCTCCCGACCCCTGATCGCTCCCTCGTTCAGTCCTGAAAGGCCCGACAGTGATGACTGACCCGCTGCTTCCGCCGCTGGCCACGCCGGCCGAGGTTTTCGCCGTCCTCGAGCACCCCCGGCTGCGGGTGGTCGACGCCACCGGTTACCTGGACCGGCCACCGGGCGGCGGGCCCTACACGGTGCGCTCGGGGCGGCCGGGATACACGGAACAGCACCTGCCCGGCGCCGGGCACGCCGACATCGGCGGTGCCCTCTCGGTTCCGGGGGCGCCCCGCCCGTTCACGCTCCCGCAACCGCAGGTGCTCGCGGACGCCCTCGGGGCCGCCGGGCTGGGCGACGGGACGCACGTGGTGATCTACGCGCGCAACTCGCCGATGTGGGCCACCCGGCTGTGGTGGCTGCTGCACTATCTGGGGCACGACGAGGTGAGCGTGCTGGACGGCGGTCTGCCAGGCTGGATCGCGGCGGGGCTGCCGGTGCACGACGGTGAGGTGACGCTGCCCGCGGCGACACTGACGCCGCGCCCGCGCGCCGAGTTGCTGGCCGGGCTCGACGAGGTGAACGAATTGTCGCAGAGCGGTGGGCTTCTGGTGAACGCCCTGGCGCCGCAGGTGTTCCGGGGCGAGGGCGTCACCTCCTACAGCCGTCCGGGCCGCATCCCGAACAGCGTGAACCTGCCCTGGACCGAGCTGGTCGACCCGCAGACGATGGTGTGGCGCGATCCCGGCACCCGGGCGGCCGCGCTGGCCCCGCACGGGGAGCGGCCGGTGGTCGCCTACTGCGGCGGCGGGATCTCGGCCACCGTGGACGTTTTCGGCTGGTACCTGAACGGCCGGGACGACGTGCGCCTGTACGACGGGTCGCTGGCCGAGTGGTCGGCCCGGCCCGACCTGCCGATGCAGACCGGGTGAGGGGCGCCCCGTGCGCGGGGCGCCCCGTGCGCGGGGCGCCCCGTGCGCGGGGCGCCCCGTGCGCGGGGCGCCCCGTGCGCGGGGCGCCCCGGCCGGCCTACCGCCGGTAGGCGGCGGCCGGGTGGCTGTCGGCCACCCGGGCCAGGCCCTTGCCCCGGAAGTACTCGCGCAGGGTGTCGCCCTCGTACTCGTCCCAGACCCGGCCCCGGCGGCGCAGTTCCGGCACCACCAGGTCGACGAACTCGCGGTGCCCGGCCGGCGGGATCGGGTCGGCCAGGTTGAAGCCGTCGATCTCGGCGGCCTCCATCCACTCCTCCATCTGGTCGGCCACCGAGCCGGGTGAGCCGACGAACAGCGGGCCGCCGCCACCGACGCCGACGAACTCGGCCAGCGCCCGCGGCGTCCACACCCGGTCCGGGTCCATGGTGGTGAAAACGTCCACCAGGCCCCGGATCCCCTCGGTCTCGGCGTGCTCCAGCGGGGTGTCCGGGTCGAGGCCGGACAGGTCGATGTGCAGCAGCGCGCTCCAGCGGGCCAGGCTGCCCTCCAGCGAGGTGTACCGTTGGAGGCCGGCCAGCCGCTCCTGGGCGGCCTCGTCGGTGGCCCCGGTGACCACGGTGGCGATCGCGAAGATCTTCAGCTCCCGCGGGTCGCGCCCGGCCGCCGCGGCCTGCGCCCGGAAACGCCGCGACAGATCGCGCGCCATCTGCGCCTTGTAGGTGCTGACGAACACGCCCTCGGCGTGCTTGCCCGCGAAAGCGCTTCCGGACGGCGAGCTCCCGGCCTGGAAGATGACCGGCGTGCGCTGCGCGGAGGGCTCGGACAGGGCGATGCCGGGCACGCTGAAGTACCTGCCGCGGTGCTCGACCGGATGCACCCTGGCCGGGTCGGCGAACACGCCGGTGCTCACGTCGCGCACCACCGCGCCGTCCTCCCAGCTGCCCTCCCAGAGCTTGTAGACGACGTCCATGAACTCGTCGGCGATGAGATAGCGCTCGTCGTGCGGGATCTGCCGGTCCAGCCCGAGGTTGCGGGCCGCGGAGTCGAGTGCCGAGGTGACCACGTTCCAGCCGATCCGGCCGTCGGTCAGGTGGTCGAGCGTGGTCATCTTGCGGGCCAGCGCATAGGGCTGCTCGTAGGTGGTGGACACGGTGACGGCGAAGCCCAGCCGGTCGGTGGCGGCGGCCATCGCCGGGATCACCAGCAGCGGGTCGTCGGTCGGTGTCTGGATGCCGTCGCGCAGCGCGGCGTCGACCCGGCCCTGGTACACCTCCAGCGGGCCCAGGGCGTCGGCGATGAACAGGGCGTCGAAACCGCCACGTTCGAGGATCTGGGCGGTCTCGACCCAGTGCCGGAGGGTGCGGTACTCGTGGGCGCGGGAGTCCGGGTGACGCCACAGGCCCATCGCCGTGTGCCCAACCGTGTTCTGCCGCAGGCCGTTCAGGCGCATGCGCGGAATGCTCATGTCAGCACCCTATTTCGGCCGCCGTCGGCGACGATGGTGTCGCTCGTCTCGTTCCCGCACATTCACAGGTATTTTATACTAGATTGATAGAGAAAGCTCACGGAGGGGAGGCGAGCACATGCACGAGGCCGACGGACCGTCACCAAGGCGTGACCTGGGCGCCGGAAATCTTCTGTTAACCTCACTCGGGTGTCCAGCACCCTGCTCACCAGTCGCCGCGAGGTGGACTATGCCTGGGTCGCTAGTTCGCTCTGTCGGAACTGATTTCGCGTAACCACAGCGCACCGTCACTTCCGCCCTCGCGCGAAGAGGCCGTCGGGCTCACCGTTTTGTTACGCCTCCGCGTTCTTCCGTAATCGGAGTTTCACCGTCGCACCCGTCCCGATCGGGACCGGGCGATTCCCCCTGCCCACATCCGAACCCGAGGATGACCGATGTCCGAGCCCAACCTGCCCACCGAGCCCAGCGACGCGAACGAGCCCCAGCTGCCCAGCAAGCCGCGCAACACCCGCCGCAACGCCCTGATCGCCGGGGCGGCCGTGATCGTCGTGGCGATCGCCGGCGTGGCCTACGCGGTGTCCGCGAGCGGTGACGACGACGAGGACGGTGCCGGCGCCGCGCAGACCGTGAGCATCGGCGTCACCGACGCCTCGCAGGCGTACTGGAAGACCTACACCGACCTGGCCAAGAAGGAACTGAACGTCAACGTCAAGCTGGTCAACTTCGGTGACTACAGCCAGCCGAACCCGGCGCTGAAGCAGGGCGAGACCGACCTGAACCAGTTCCAGCACATCCAGTACCTGGCCGACTACAACGTCACCAGCAACGACACCCTCCAGCCGATCGGCGCCACGGCGGTGTACCCGCTGCCGCTGTACTCCACCGACTACGAGAAGCCGGAGGAACTGCCGGCCAAGGCCAAGGTCGCCATCCCGAACGACACGATCAACGAGGCCCGCGGCCTGCTCGTGCTCCAGGCGGCCGGGCTGCTGACCCTCAAGGACGGCGGGGGCGCGTTCTCCAGCACCGACGACATCGAGACCGCCAAGATCGAGGTCGTGCCGCTGGACGCCTCACAGACGGCCGGCGCGGTGAAGAGCGGTTCCACCGACGCCTCGATCGTCAACAAGAACTACGCCGCCGACGCCGGTCTCACCAACGACCAGGTGCTCTACCAGGACGACCCGGCCAGCGACTCGGCCGCCCCGTACGTCAACATCTTCGCCGCACGCGCCGAGGACAAGGACAACGAGACGTACCAGAAGCTCGCCGCGCTCTACCACGACCCGTCGGTCGAGGCCGGCGTGCAGGAGGCCAACGACAACACCGCGGTGTTCCGTGACACCTCGGCCGCCGATCTCCAGGCCGAGCTGGCGAAGGTGGAGGAACAGGCGCGTGCCGCCAAGTGAGCCCGCGGTGCACGTCCGTTTCGAGGGCGTGACCAAGACCTTCCCGGGGCGCACCCGCAAGGATCCCCCGCACGAGGTGCTGCGCGGGATCGACCTGGAGATCCGCCGGGGAGAGATCTTCGGCATCATCGGCCAGTCCGGGGCGGGCAAGAGCACCCTGGTGCGGCTGATCAACGGCCTGGAGCCGGTCACCACCGGCCGGCTCCGGGTCGGTGACCGTGACATCGCGGGCCTGCCCGAGCGGGAGCTGCGCTCCGTGCGCCGCGACATCGGGATGATCTTCCAGCAGTTCAACCTGTTCCGCTCGCGCACGGTGGCCGGCAACGTGGCCTACCCGCTGAAGGTGGCCGGGGTGAAGCAGCCGGCCCGCGACAAGAAGGTGGCGCGGCTGCTCGACTTCGTCGGCCTGCTCCAGCGGGCCAACGACCACCCCGAGCAGTTGTCCGGCGGGCAGCAGCAGCGGGTCGGCATCGCCCGGGCCCTGGCCACCGATCCGTCGCTGCTGCTGGCCGACGAGGCCACCAGCGCGCTGGACCCGGAGACCACTCAGGACGTGCTGAACCTGCTCCGGCAGGTCAACCGCGAGCTGGGGATCACCATCGTGATCATCACCCACGAGATGGACGTGATCCGCCGGATCGCCGACCGGGTGGCCGTGATCGATTCCGGTCAGGTGATCGAGACCGGCAGTGTCTACGACGTTTTCGCGACGCCGAAGACACCGGAGGCGACCCGGTTCGTCAGCAGCACGCTGCGCGACCGGCCCTCCGCCGACACCCTGGCCCGGCTGCGGCAGGTGCACCCGGGCCGGCTGGTGTCGGTGCGGGTGCAGGACCGGCCCGGGTTCCAGACCACGCTGTCGTCGGCCTTCATCAAGCGGGACGTGGAGGCCGAGATCGTGTTCGGCGGGATCAGCGAGCTCCAGGAGCGCCCGGTGGGCAGCCTGACCTTCGCGCTGACCGGTGACGACGGGGCCGTCGACAACGCGCTGTCGGCCCTGCGTGCGGACGAGTTCGACGTCGAGGAGCATGTGCGATGAGCGATTTCGACTGGCCGGTGTTCCAGGAGGCGATCGGCCAGACCTTCTTCATCGTGTCGATCTCGGTGGTCGTCGGCGGTCTGCTCGGGCTGGCCCTGGGCGTCGTGCTGTACGCCACCCGGCCGGGCAACCTGCTGGCGAACCGGCCGGTGTTCATCCTGCTGAACGTGGCGGTGAACATCGTCCGGCCGATCCCGTTCGTGATCTTCCTGGTGGCCATCCAGCCGCTGATGCTGGCGTCCATCGGCACCACGATCGGCACCAACGCGGTGACGTTCGCGCTGTCGCTGTCGGCGGCGTTCGCGGTCAGCCGGATCGTCGAGCAGAACCTGCTCACGGTCAGCCCGGGCGTGATCGAGGCGGCCCGCGCCGCCGGGGCCGGGCCGGTAGGCATCCTGCTCACCGTGCTGGTGCCCGAGGCGCTCGGCCCACTGATCCTGGGCTACACGTTCATGTTCGTCGCGATCGTCGACATGTCCGCCCAGGCAGGCCTTTTCGGTGGTGGCGGGATCGGCGACTTCGCCATCACCTACGGCTCGCAACGCTACAACTGGCCGGTGGTGTACATCAGCGTGGCCGCGATGATCATCATCGTGCAGGCCGGGCAGTTCCTGGGCAACTACCTCGCCCGCAGGGCCCTGCGCCGCTGAACCACCGTGGTCGTGCACGAGATGCCCCTCGTGCACGACCACGGCTCTTGTGTGGGGACGACGAAACACCCGCCCCACGAACCGCGTTCATGGGTGCGCGCCCCGATTCCCCCGTCCCGAGGGGGCGCGCACCCGGCACCGGACGCCGGGGCGGAGGGAGGTCTCCGGCGCCGCTGCCACCGTCGCCCCACGGCGACGGATCCTCAGCCGCGCGTCACCAGTCGCGGCCTGCGCTCCGGCGACCCCAGAGCATCCATGAAATCCGCTGCTCTCCACAGACACTCGGCGATCTCCCGGGCCTGCGCCGCATCCGTCTCGAACGTTTCCCCCACGGTGATCCGCGGGCGGCTCATGGTGATGACGACCGGGTCGGCGAGCAGATCGTGATCCACCCGCTGAGCCACCCGCACCACCACCTCGTCGCCCGTCACCCGGACGACCCCGATCACCCGCTCGTGATCCACGGCCTCCTCCTCCACCACCGACGACCTCGCCCAGACGTGGTCCTCGCCGTGCCGCACCTCGCGCATCCGCGTCCCCTTCGCGATCCGCCGTCCACTTCCGTGAGCCACATCCTGTTCCACAGGGCCTTCGTTGTGCACACCCTCGTGTCGGGAATCCCGCTACGAGGCGCCCGCAGCGGGATCGCAGTCGCGGGAGCCGGTGATCTGGCACACTTTTGGGATGTCCGTCGTGGTGAGGAAGTCACTCGGAAGACAGCTCGCGGCCCTGCGCCAGGCTGCGGGCGTCACCCCGTCGCAGGTGGCCGGCACCAAGATCGCCAGCACCAGCAAACTGCATCGGCTGGAACACGGCGAGGTGTCGGTACGACTGGAGACCGTGTGGGCGCTCTGCGACCTGTACCGGGCCTCGGCCGAGGCGAAGAGCCGCTTGTCGTCAATGGCCCTGAACACCGCCCAGAACGGCTGGTGGGAAGGTTTTTCCGACCTCCTCGTCAGCCCGCACTTCGGTACCTACGTCGAGCTGGAGTCGGCGGCCGACGAGCTGCTGGCCTGGGAGGGCGAGCTGGTGCACGGGCTGTTGCAGACGCCCGAGTACACGGCGGCGGTGTTCGACGCGAATCCCTTTCCCACCCGCTCCGCAGAGGACCGCCGGCGGCAGGTCGAATTCCGACAGGAGCGGCAGCGAACGGTGCTGGACCGCGCCCGGCCGATCCGGCTGTCGTTCGTTCTCGGTGAGGGTACTCTGCTGCGGGAGATCGGGGGTCCCACGGTCCTGGACCGACAACGACAGCACCTACTCCGCATCGGGCAGCGGCCGAGCGTCGACATCTCTGTCCTCACCTGGAGGGCGGGGGCACATGCCCTGATGCGTGGATCGCTGCACATCCTCGGCTTCGACGACAGCGATGTTCCGGATGTCGTCTATGTGGAAGGCGTGCTGGGCGGTCGCTACGAGGAAGCTTCGGCCACGGTCAGCGCACAGAGGGCGAAGTACCATCTAGTGCGAGCATCGGCCACACCGATCGAGGAGTACCTGACATGACCGCCGACATTTCCTGGTTCAAGGCCTCCGCATCCGACACCGGAGGTGCCTGCGTCGAGATGCGCCGCCACCACGGCACCCCCGAACTGCGCGACTCCAAGAACCCCACCGGCGCCGTCCTCCAGCTCTCCCCTGCCGGCCTGACCACCTGGCTCACCGGCGCCCGCGACGGCGAGTTCGACCACCTCAGCCACCCCGCCTGAGCTCACAGCCGTCTTCGGGTGAGGCTTTTCGCCAGGGAGTCGATCGTTCCGGAGCCGCGTGGCGCAGGCCGCCCGCAGGAGCTGGAAGACTGGGCGGCCGCAATGGCTCCGCACGGAACGAGGAATCTGGTGTCAAACGAACTGCGAGCCCCACTCCGCTGGATTCTCGGCGTCGAGGGCGCCCCTGAGCCCAGGCCCGCCGACCGCGAGCCGGAGGCGCTCGCCGAGATCAGCGCGGCCGCCTTCGCCGTGGCGGTCGAGCTGCGGTTCGGTGAGCAGGCCACTGCCGAGCAGGCCCGTGAGTTCGTCACGCACCTGGGCGACATCTACCTCAAACCCGGGGCGCTGGACCCGCGACTGGCCGAGCAGATGATCCTGAGCGTGTACGACGAGGTGGAGGGGCTGGACGACGTTTCCCTGGAGCAGACGGTCGCCGCCCAGAACCTGATCACCGCCGCCACGGTGCAGGACATGGGCATCACCGAGGAGGCCCTCGAACGCTTCATCGACGACGTGGTGGAGCTGATCGTCAGCCTCGACGACGAGGACGACGAGGACTGAGACGTTCCGCCGGAACCCCCTCACGCCCGGGTCACGATCCTCCAGCAGGATCGTGACCCGGGCGTGGTTCGTGTTACGACACGACCATCCAGTCCAGCACCGGCGTCGACTGGAGGTAGACGATCCCGCACAACAGCAGGAGCAACAGCACGCTCCAGCCGAAGACCCGCCGGAACAGCGTGCCTTCGGCACCGACCAGGCCGACCGCGGCGGTGCCGACGGCCAGGCTCTGCGGCGAGATCATCTTGGCCATCACGCCGCCGGAGGTGTTGGCGGCGCCGAACAGCACCGGGTGCGCGCCGAGCTGCTGGGCCACCTCGGCCTGGAGACCGCCGAACAGGGCGTTCGAGCCGGCGTCGGTGCCGGTGATGGTCACGCCGAACCAGCCGACGATCGGCGACAGGAAGGCGAAGAACCCGCCCGCCCCGGCCAGCCACACGCCGAGGGTCGAGATCTGGCCGGACAGGTTCATCACGTACGACAACGCGAACACGCACAGGATGGTGAAGATGGCCCAGCCGAACTGGCGCATGGTGTTCACGTAGATCCGCGCGGCCTGCGCCGGGCCGATCCTGAGGACGGCGGCGGTGATCAGGCCCGACAGCATCAGCAGCGTGCCGGTGGCCGAGGCCCAGTTCAGCGTGTAGTTGGTGGCCACCGCCTCACCCGAGGGCGAGACGATGTCGAGGCCGGGCCAGGCGAACACCACGGTGCCCTCGGCCAGCAGATCCTTGATCGCCGGGATCTGGGCGAGGGTGAACACGGCGATGATCACCGCGTACGGGGCGAAGGCCAGGAACTGCTGACGGCGGGTGTCGACGACCTCGGCCGTCGCGGTGACGGCCACGGCGGCGCCGCCGTCCGCGGTCACCCCACCGGCGGCTCCGCCCTCGCTGGACTCACCGTCCGGATGGGCTTGTCCTGCCGGGGCTTTCGTCGTCCCCACGCTTTTGCTGTTGAGGAAGAACCGGCTGTAGAGAATCAGCGCGGCCGCGGCGACGAGGGCCGCGAAGATGTCGCACAGCTTGTAGTCCACGTAGTTGGCGAACACGAACTGGGCCACGCCGAACGAGACGCCACCGATGAGCGCACCGGCCCAGGCCTCCCGCAGGCCACGTCGGCCGTCGGCCATGAACACCAGGATGAACGGCACGAGCATGGCCAGCAGCGGGGTCTGCCGCCCGGCCATCGCGCCGAGGTCCTCGGCCGGCAGGCCGGTGGTGGTCGCCAGCACGGTGATCGGGTTGCCCAGGCCGCCGAACGCGACCGGCGCGGTGTTCGCGACCAGGGCCATGGCGGCGGCCTTGAGCGGGTCGAAACCGATCACGCCGAGCATCACCGCGCAGATCGCGATCGGCGAGCCCCCGCCCGCGAGCGCCTCCAGCAGGGCGCCGAAGCAGAACGCGATGATGATGGCCTGGATCCGCCGGTCTTCGCTGACGCTGGCGAAAGATCTTCTGAGCACTTCGAAGTGGCCGGTGTGAACGGTCATGTTGTAGATCCAGATGGCGTTGAACGTCAGCCACAGGATGATCAGGACGCTGACGCCCGAACCCAGCAGCCCGGCGTCGAGTGCCTGCGGAACCGGCATGTCGTAGACGAACACGGCCCCGGCCAGGGCGACGAGCAGCGATACCAGCCCGGCCCAGTGTGCCTTCATCCTGAACCCGCCGAGCAGGATCAGCAGGGTGAGCAGGGGCAGGAACGCGACGAGTGCCGAAAGGCCCAGTGAACCGGCCGGATCGAAGTCTTGCTGATACACGGTGAACGACTCCCACGGTGGAGCGGTGATTCCATCGTGGTCAGCGTTCCACCGTGGGACAGATCGCCTTAAGTGCCGTCATTCGGTTTTTTCGGGCATTAGGTCATGGGGGTCCGGGGGCGCCTGGCCCGGATGTGGCGGGAGATGTGTTCAGCTGACCGCCGCGGCGTCGTGCAGGCTGTCGTACAGGGCCGCGCGACGCATGTAGGCGCGAGCCGTGTCGAAATGCTCTGCGGTGCGCCGTAATGCGTCGAGGTTGCGTCGTCGGACCGCAGGGTCGCGTTCCTCCAGGAGCTTCTTGTTGGCGATGGTCTGTGCCTGGATGTAGTTGAGCGCGGCGTGGCGGCGCTGACGGCTGTAGACGTCGAGCAGGTCGTCGCCGGCCTGGCCATGGATGACCCGTGAGAGTTTCTCGGCCAGGTTGACGGCGTCGTGGATGCCGCCGTTCATGCCCATGCCCCCGATCGGGTTGTTGACGTGGGCGCTGTCGCCGGCGAGCAGGACCCGGCCCTTCCGGAAGGCCTCGGCCACACGCTGATTCACTTGGTAGACGTTGACGTACTCGACGTAGTACGGGTCGGTCTTCGGGAAGAATCGCTGGAGTCGCTCCTCGACGCGTGCCGCCGACAGGGCGGTGGCGTCGTCCTCACCGCGGCTGATCGGCAGAATGACCCGCCACAGGCCCTCGGGTGTCTCCCCCCGCACCTTGAACAGGTTGGCCCACTCCAGGGGGTCGGAGAAGTAGTTGCGCAGGGACAGATTCGGCTTGACGGCCTTGAAGTCGAAGCCGGTCGCGATCTTGATGAACCGTTCGGGATAGGTGAAGCCGTCGAACTGGAGGCCCGCGAGCCGGCGCACCGTCGACCGGCCACCGTCGCAGCCGATCACGTAGGAGGCCCTCAGTCGTTCCGGGCCGCCGGGTGAGTCGTACTCCACCTCGATGCCGCCGGCGGTCTCGGTCAGCCCGGTCAGCGTGTGCGAGAACCGCACGTCGAAATCGGAGGCGTCGGCGTACTCCTCGGCGATCGAAGCGGTGAGTTTGTACTGCTCGTACTGCAAGACATAGGGGAACCGGATCTCGTTCCCGAGCCGGCCGAGATCGAACTCGGCCACCAGCTCCCCGCTCGGCCGGTCGTGGAAGCGATAGGTGCTCGAGACCAGGCAGTGCTCCCGGATCTTCTCGACGATGCCCAGTTCGTCCAGCATCTCCAGGGTGCTCGGATGGAGGGTCGCGGCCCGCTGGTCCTTCACCGGTGCCGGCTCCGACTCCAGGACGGTGACCGGGACACCCAGCCGGTTGAGCGCCAGGGCGCACACCATCCCGACGGGGCCCGCTCCCACCACGACGACACGGGGGCTGATGCTCTGTGGCGACGTCACGGCGGGCGCCTAGTTCTGCTCGCGCTGGAGACGTTTGCTGACCTTGCCGACGGCGGTGTAGGGGAACTCGTCGACCACCTCCACGACATCGGGGAGCTTGAACGTGGCGAGGCCACTTTCCCGCAGGAACTGACGCACCTTGCCCAGGGTGAGGTCGGATGCGCTCTGCGGCGAGCGGGGAATCAGGTACACCTTGACGCGTTCGCCGAGGATCTCGTCGTCGACGCCGATCGCCGAAGCGTTGTGGACGCCGGCGTGGGCGAGGATCGCGTTCTCCAGTTCCTCGGGCGCGATCTTCTCACCGCCACGGTTGATCTGGTCTTTCGAACGGCCCACGACCCGGATGAATCCACGGTGGTCCCGCTCGACGATGTCACCGGTGCGGTAGAAACCGTCGGGGGTGAAGGCCAGGGCGTTCTGCTCGGGGTTGCGGTAGTAGCCGAGAATCACCGATGGTCCTCGCGTCAGCAGGTGCCCGGCGACGCCGGGGGGCACGTCGTTCCCCTCGTCGTCGACGACGCGGATCTCGTCGGCCTCCGAGGCCGGCCGGCCCTGGTAGCGCACGCTGGTGGCCCGGTCGACGTCGGCCGGGTTGCTGACGACCAGGCCCTCCCCCATCCCGAAGCTCTGCGACAGCTGCACACCGAATTCTGGCTCGACGCGCGCGGCCACGGTTTCGGTCAGCTTCGCGCCGCCGCACATGATCACTTCCAGGCTGGACAGATCAGAAGACTTGCGCAGCGAGGAGTTCAGCCAGGCGAGCAGGATCGGTGGTACCAGCGACACCCGGTTCACCCGGTGCTTCTCGATCAGCGGAAATGCGGTGTCGGGGCTGCCGTTCGGGGCGATCACGATCGTGGCGCCGACGCTGAACGCGCCCAGGAAGCCGGGGGAACGGGTCGACATGCTGTGGCAGATCGGTATGACCAGCAGGTGGATCGTGCGAAAGACGATTCCTCGTTCGCCGACGCTCCGGCGCAGCGCGTAGCCGTACGTCTGGTGGGTGTGTGGCATCAGTTTCGGCACGCCTGTCGTGCCGCCGGAGATCTGCAACAGCGCGACGTCCTGGGGGCTGCACCGCCGGGCGTGCTCGAGCGTCCCCCGGGACAGCAGCGCCTGGTACTCGGCGCCGCCACCACCCTGATCGAGGATCACGGTGTGTTCCAGGTGGGACCAGCGCTGCTTCAGGTCGGCGGCCATCGCGGCGAGATCGGTGCCGCTGTCCGAGGCGACGGTGATGTAGACGCGGGCCTGCGCGATGCGGACGAAGTGCTCGATCTCGGTGCGGCGGTGCGCGATCGGGGCGACGACGGGGACGACCCCGAGTTCCCAGAAGGCGAAGACGAACACGATGTACTCGTAGGTGTTGGGCAGGTGCACGACGACCCGGTCCCCACGACGCAGTCCCAGCTGCTGAAGACCCGCGGCCAGCCGCAGGATCTCGTCGGTCAGCTGGGCGTAGGTCAGCTGACGGTCGCGGTCGATCACCGCTGTCTTGTCCGGATGCTGGCGCGCGGTCGCGAACAGCAGCTCGGACAGGGTCTGGTCGCGCCAGTACCCCTTGTCCAGGTACTCGGCCACCGTTTCCGGCGGGTACTGGACCACGCCGTCCAGGGGCAGCGGCTCGATGCTCATGTGTTTCCTTTCGGTGATCAGCTTTCGGGGCGGTTCAGACCGTCGCGATCAGGACTTCCTCGCCGCTGTAGGGCCGCAGTCCGTCGGTCCTGCCGGTGAAGTAGCGCTCGGTCAGACCGGCCGCCGAGACGTGCTCGGCGGCGGTGAACCCGGCCTGACGGGCCAGCCCGATGATCTGGGCGGGGGTGTAGAAGCCGATGAAAGGCGTTCCGGCCCGGCGGGAACCCTCTCGTGAGGCGCGCCGGATCGGCACGTCCTCGGGATCGAGGTCTTCGATCGGAGGGAAGAAGGTGAGGATCAGGGTCGATCCTGCGGGCAGGGACGCCAGCCGCCGGAGTGTCGCTGCCGTGGCCTGTTCGGTCAGGTACATGGTGACGCCCAGCCAGGACACCACCGCGGGGCGCGAGCTGTCGAATCCCGCTGCTTTCAGCCGGTCCCACCAGTCGTCATCGGCCTCGAAGTCGACCGGGACGAAGCGCAGCCACTGCGGTGTCTCGTAACCGATCTCGCTCAGCCGGTTGCGCTTCCAGGTCTGGGTCTGCGGCTGGTCAATCTCGAAAACGGTCATCGTGGGCCCGGCCTCGGGATGGCGTTGCGCGTACGTGTCCAGGCCCGCACCCAGAATCACGTACTGATCCACCCCACGGCCGGCCGCCTGCGCCACCAGATCCTCGGCCAGCCGGGCCCTTCCGACGATCGTGGCCCGCTTCCCGCCCGTGTGGGCGGGAACCATGTCCGCGCGCTCGCGCCATCCGTCGCCGTCCTGCGCCAGCCGCGCCCCGATGGCGTCTTCCAGGACGTGCGGCGCTTCGTCGACCTGCGTGTGCAGAGCGCGCCACAGGGCGGTTCTCACCGCCGTGTTGTCCGGTGTGGTGACGACGTTTCCGGTCATGTGTCAGCCCTTTCCCAGGTTCTGTGTCAGTAGTTGTCCCAGCTGTGGGCCCCACTTCGGCAGGCCCGCGTCGCGCCCCATCACGGAGTAGTGGTTCTCGTCGTCGACGGCGAGGAGAGAGGCGTTCGGCAGATGAGCGCGCCAGCGGTCCCGGCCGTTGAACTCCTCCCCCGCTACCCGGCACGCGATCACCAGGGACGGGATGTCGAGACGACCCTCGGTCGGCTCGGACATCATCGCCACGCAACGGTTTCCGGCTGTCGTGATGGCGGCCAGCTGCTGGTCGTCCGACAGGATCGCGTCCGCGGCGTCCGCGCCGAGGACGCTGACGAGTTCCTCCCGGGCCGAGCCCGCCTCACGCGCCGAGCCGGCCGACTGTGGCCGGCCGGTACGACGGCCCGCGCCGCCCCGGTCGTCGATCGGTGGGGTGTCCACGATGGTCAGGGTGGCAACGGTCGCGCCGCGCGCGGTCAGTTCGCGAGCGACCGCGAACATGATGTGGCCGCCGAAGGACCAGCCCAGCAGGTGGTGAGGGCCCTCCGACTGGAGGCTCTGGATCACCGTGGCGTACGTCGCGGCGAGTTCGCCGAGGTCGGCGAACGAGAGGTCGAGGCCGGCCTGGGCCGGGTCGTCCAGTCCGACGATCCCCAGGCCGGGCGGCACGTGGTCCGACAGCGCCGAGTACAGCGACGAATAGCCGAACTTCGCGTGCGCGCAGAACAGGAACCCGCCGTTGCGGGAAGGCTTCAGCACGGTGGCGATCGCGGTGATGTCGGCCTCGGTCTGCGCCACCGGCCGGGCTTTCGTCTCGATGATCGCGCTGAGTTCACCGATCGTCGAGGTCGTGATGACGTCTCGCATGGCTATCGTCACCGAGAACGTGCGGTTGATCTGGGACGCCAGCCGCATGGCCGCGAGTGAGTGCCCTCCCAGCCGGAAGAAGTCGTCCCCGGCTCCCAGGGCCAGGTTTTCGGGCAGGTCCAGCACGCCACGGAACACCGTGGCCAGCTCCGACTCCGTCCCGGGCTCCAGGGGCCGGCCGGTTCCCGCTCCGGGTTCGGCCAGGTCGGCCGGGGGCAGTGCGCGGCGGTCCAGCTTTCCGGTCGGGGTCAGGGGGAACGACTCCACCGTCATGAGGACGGCCGGAACCATGTAGTCGGGTAGGTATCTGGCCAGATGGTCACGCAACGGCCGGGTGATGTCGCGGTCGGTCGTGGTGCTGTAGTAGGCCACCAGCTGCGGCCCGGTGGCGTGCTCGACCGCGACCACCTCGGCGCGCGTGATCCCGGGGAAAGACTGTACGACGTCCCGGATCTCGTCCGGTTCGATGCGGTACCCACGAATCTTGACCTGCTCGTCGGCGCGGCCGAGGTAGTCGATCGTTCCCTCGTCGTTCCACCGGGCCAGGTCCCCGGTGCGGTACATCCGTTGCGCGGGTTCCCACGGGCAGGCGACGAACCGTTCGGCGGTCTGCGCCGGCCGGCTCCAGTACCCGCGAGCGGTTCCCTCACCGGCGAGGTACAGCTCCCCGGCCACGCCCGGGAGGGTGGGCTGGAGGTTCTGGTCCAGGATGTAGGCCCGGGTGTTGAAGATCGGCGTCCCGACGCTCGAGGTGACGCTGTCGGCCAGGTCAGCCCCGAGGGCGTTGATCGTGTACTCGGTGGGCCCGTACAGGTTGTAGGACTCGACGCCAGGGGCTTCGCGCAGCTGTCGCCACAACCGGTCCGGAACGGCCTCGCCGCCCAGGGAGACGAAGACGACGCCGGCGGCGTCGGAGGACACGGTCCGCCCGGCCGGGCGGTCCCGCTCGAGCAGCCCTTCCTCGACCAGCAGCTGCCCGTAGGACGGGGTGACGTCGAATCCGTCGATGCGGGTCTGGTCGTAGTGGTCCAGCAGGCGCTTGGGGTCACGCCGCATGTCCTCGTCGATGACGTGCACCTCGTGCCCGTTCAGCAGCCAGAACAGCTGCTCCCAGGAGGCGTCGAAGGAGAAGGACGTGGTGTGCGCGATCCGCAGCCGGCGTCCGCGCTGATGCTCCACCACCCGGTCGAAGATCTTCTCGACGTGGTTGACGTACATGTTCGTCAGCCCGCGGTAGCCGACGGCGACGCCCTTGGGCCGGCCGGTCGTTCCCGAGGTGAAGATGATGTAGGCCAGGTGGTCCGGCGAGATCGGGCCGCCGCGTTCCCCGGTCGTGATCGGATCCGCGCTCGTGCGTGCCAGGCGTTCCAGCGTCGGCGCGGAATCGAGGTCGGCCACCTGCCCCGGGGTGCCGTCGATCCGGCTCCTGTCGCGGTGGGTGACCAGGGTGAGCGTCGGCTGCGCGACGTCGAGCATGTACCGGATCCGCTCGTCCGGCAGCTCGCCGTCCACCGGGACGTACGCGGCCCCGACGGCGAACACCGCGAACATCGCGACGACCATGCGCTCGTCGCGCGGCAGCAGCAGCGCGACCCGGTGCTCCGGGCGCACCCCCGACTCCAGCAGGAGCCGGGCGTAGCGGTTCACCTCGGCGGAGAACGCCGAGAAGGTGAACCGGCGCTCCCCGGCCACCAGGGCGGTTTCCGGTCCGGACAGCCGCACCTGCCGGTCCAGCAGGTCGGCCACCGTCACCGGCTCGATCGTGCGCACGAGGTCGGCGGGGACGCCTGTGTGCGGGTCGCTCTCGGCCGGCAGCAGCGCGGTGAGGGCACCGACGGGGTCGTCCAGGCGGTCCGCCAGGGACAGGAGCACCTGCACATAGCGATCCAGCATCAGCTGGGCGGCGTGCGCGTCGAACGTGTCCCGTCGATAGGACAGACGCACGTGCACGGTGGCCTGCCCGTCGTGTTCCCACGGGTTGACCGCGAAGGTCACCGGGTAGTGCGTCGCGTCGTCGACCTCGCCGCGCACGATGCGCAGTCCTGCCGCCTCCTGCCCCGCGGGCCTGCGGTACGGGATGTTCTGCACCACGAACAGCGTGTCGAACAGGTTGGCGATCCCGGTGCTGGACTGGATCTGGGTCAGTGAGGCGTGCGGATGGTCGATGACGAGCAGCTGTTCGGACTGGACCCGGGCGAGCAGCTCCCGGCTGCTCTCGAACGGCGTGGGCCGTACCCGCATCGGGACGGTGTTGAACAGCAGCCCGATGATGCGCTCGGCGTCCGGCAGGGACGGCGGGCGGCCCGAGACGGTGTTGCCGAAGACGACGTCGTCGCTGGCGGTCAGCCGGCCGAGCACGATCGCCCAGGCGCTCTGGAGCAGCGTCCCCACGGTGACCTGAGCGTCCCGGGCGGCACCGAACACCGCCGCGGCCTGCCCGGGATCGAGGTCCACGTGCAGTTCACCCGTCTCGCTCCGCCCGTCACCCAGGTCGCCGGTGTCCGGGCACAGCAACGTCGGGCCGCTCAGGTCCGCGAGGTATGCGCTCCAGGCCCGCTCGGCGGCGTCCGGGTCCTGATCGTCGACCCAGTCCAGATAGGACTGGAACGACGGCGGTTTCACCCGATCGGCGTATCCGGGATCGGCGTAGATGCTGATGATCTCGGTGAGGAGGGCGCTGGTGGACCAGCCGTCGAGCAGGATGTGCTCGAAACTCATCACCAGTATCCATGTCTCGTGGGCCGTCTCGAGCAGGGTGAACCGGATCAGCGGCGGGGTCTCGAAGTCGAAGGGCTCGCCCCGCTCGGCCGCCAGGAACTGCTCCACGGACGTCCCGTGCTCGTTCCACTCCGACGATCGCACGACCCGCACCGGGACCTGGGTGCTCGCGGGGATCACCTGGACGTCGCCCGGAGGGACGAACACGGCCCGCAGGTTGGGAAACCTCTCCATCGCCACGGCGATGGACGTCGTCATCCTCCCGGGGTCCAGGTCACCGAGGATCTGCCGGGTCACCTGCGAGACGTAGGTGTTGTGGTCGTCAGCTTCCCGGGACCGCAGGAGGTGGTAGAACAGGCCGCGTTGCAGGGGAGCCAGCGGAAGGATCTGGGCGTCGTGCCCGTAACGGGCCCGGATCGAGGCCTCTTCGGCGGCCGTCACCGAGACCCGGTCCGCGCGGCGGACGGTGAAGGCGTCCCGGCGCTCGCGTCCGGGGGCCGGGATCGGTGCCCGGGCCAGCTCCTGGGCCACGGCGACAGCCAGAGCCTGCGTGTCGACATCAACGGTGCTCGCCGACTGCGCCCTGACCCGGATCACGCAGTCGCCGGCCTCACCGTCCGCGAGGAGCACCTCGATGTCCAGGCCGGTCTCAGGAACCCCGGAGCCCTCGGCCGGGTCGGTGATCAGCTCCGCCCGGCTGCGGAACACCCCCACGCGGATCCGCGGAACCGGCAGGTCGTCGAAGAAGCGGCTCAGGCGCGGGTGCCCGGCCAGCAGCGCATATTCGGCCGCACGCCGCGCGTCCAGGCCGATGACTGCCCCGGACGGTTGCCCCGGGACCAGCAGCACCGGGAAACGACGTGTGGCGAAGGGACCTTCGGCCTCGTGGAACTCCACGAGCAGATCGCCCTCGACGACGCCGGCCAGGGCTTGTCCCACCGCCGTCAGCACGACGGTCCCGACCGGGGCCTCGCCGGCCGCCCGTACCGTCGCTTCGGCCCGGGCCTGCCCGGCTGCCGCGTCGCCTCGCTCCGGCAGTACCGCGACGTCCGCATCGGCGAGCTGGTCCACCCAGTCCTCCCAGAACGGGTCGTCCAGCAGCGCCGTCAGTTCGTCGTCGCGGTGGGCGGCCGTGGCCGGAACCGAGGCCACGACGGTCGTCGCAGTACCGGCCTGATAGGCGGCGACCAGTTCCGTGAGCTTTTCCCGCACCGCGTCCAGCAGCTCGGGGTTGCCGGTCTCGGCCACCAGCTCACCGGTCCCGCCGTCGCCGACCACCAGCCGCAACCCCGGGTTCCCGCCCGGCAGGATGTGGGCGACATGATCGGTCGCGGCCCGCCAGAACTGAGCCGAGCCGATCTCGAAATCGTCGAGAGGCAGCCGGAAGAGGCGGCTTTCACCAGCGTCACCGGACGGCTTCTGGTCGGCGGCGTGGACGATCTGGGCGAGTTGCCGGACGGGGAGATCCGGGTACCGAGCACCGAGCACCAGGAAACGCGCCGTGCTGCGCACCAGGCGGGACGTGGTGTCCGGGGAGAACAGTTCCTGGGCGGCGTTCAGATTCAGTCCGAGTGTTCCGTCGCCACGTCTTTCGATACTCGACACGAGATCGAACAGCGCCGGCTGAGGCCCGGGCGGGCTGTCCGCCGGATTCGGGGTGTAGGGGGCCAGGAGCGAGTCTTCGCCCGTGTCACGGCGATCCAGGTATGCGGCCATCACCTGGAACAGAGGGCTGATACCGGCCCGCCGGGGTGGGTTCACCGCCTCGACGACCTGCTCGAACGGAACGAGCTTGTGGCTCGCGGCCTCCAGCAGGCGATCCCGGCAGTGCAGCAGCGTCTGCGCGAAGCCGGTGCTCGCGTCGATGTCGGTGCGCAGCACGACCGTGTTCACGAAGTAGCCGACCAGGTCGTTCAGCTCCGGCTGGTCGCGCAGACCGGCCGGGGTGCCGATGGGCACCACGGTGCCGGCCCCCTCGTCCCACAACGTCAGCGACAGCGCCGCGACCAGGGCTTGCAGGGGTGTTGCCCGGTGCTCGGCGAGGAGCTGGTCGAGTTCGGCCGCGTCCGCCTCGGACAGCGACGTGGTCGCCGTCCGCACGGTTCGCTCCTCGGAACGGTCACGGGGGTGGTCGATCGGCAGAGCGGTCTGCGGTGGGATGTCTGCCAGGAGGTCCTTCCAGTAGCGCAGATCCAGCCGGTAGCGGGAATCCGGGTCACTCCGCTCCCCCAGCACGTGTCGCTGCCAGATGGCGAAGTCCGCGTACTGGACCGGCAGGGGCACGTCCGCCGTCGAAGCGCCCGTCACGGCCTCGGCGTAGAACTGGTTCAGCTCACGGATCAAGATCCCGAAGGAGTCCGCGTCGGTGATCATGTGGTGCCCGTGAACGACGAGCAGATCGCGGTCGGCCTGACGCAGCAGGTGGAACCTCAGCCCGAACCCGGAGGTGAAATCCATCGGTGCCGTGACGATCTGGGCGATTCTGCCGCCCGGTGACCCGGGGCCGAGATCCTCGACCTCCAGAACCCGGGTGTCGTCGCCGGGTTCGGCACAGACGACCTGGCGCAGCGACGAGGTCTCGTCGTCGGGGATCAGGAGGGTGCGGAGTATCTCGTGCCGGGCGATCGTGCGGCGCACCGCTGTCGCCAGGGCCTGCGGGCTCAGCCGTTCACAGGCCTGGAGCACGATCTCGGTGCGGTAGACCGAACGCCCGGCGATCTGCTCCGAGAACCACAGCGCCTGCTGCCCGTACGAGACCGGCACCACCGCCGGGCGCGGCAGCTCACCCACGCGTACCCGGCTCGGCCCGGCGGCGAGCGAGCGTTCCGCGAGCTGGGCGAGCTCGCCGATACGGGGATGCTCGAACATGTCCTTCAGCGTCAGGGCCGAGCCGAACAGCGCGTTCGCCAGGGCCACCACCCGCGTGGCCAGCAGCGAATGCCCGCCCAGGCGGAAGAAGTCGTCGTCCACACCGAGGTCGCTGTCATCGTCGAGGCGCAGCACGTCGCGGAACACGCGGGCGAGCGCGACCTCGGTATCAGATTCCGGGGCCCGGCCGCCCAGCGTTCCCGCGGTCGGGACCGGGTCGGGCAGGGCGGTGCGATCCAGCTTCCCGTTGACGGTGACCGGAAAACTGTTCAGCCGCACCATCGCAGCCGGCACCATGTACTCCGGCAGCGACCGGGCGAGGTGCTCGTGCAGCGTCGCGAACAGCAGGGTGTCCTCGGCCGGCGCCGCGTCAGTCGTGGTCACGTAGGCCACGAGATGCCGGCCACCGGCCGGGTGTTCCCGGGCCAGGACGGCCGCGCCCGAGATCCAGGGATGTTCCTGCGCGAGCGTGCGGATCTCGTCGAGCTCGATCCGGAACCCGCGGATCTTCACCTGGTCGTCGCTGCGGCCGAGGTACTCCAGCTGCCCCCGCGCATCCCACCGCACCACGTCACCGGTGCGGAACAACCGTGATCCCCCGGCGCCGAACGGGTCGGCCACGAACCGGTCGGCGGTCAGGCCGGCGCGAGCCGTGTACCCGACGGCGAGTTGTGCTCCCCCCACATACAATTCGCCCGCGACGCCGACCGGCACCGGGCGCATCCACGGATCCAGGACGTGCACCGTCGTGTTCGCCACCGGACCACCGACAGGAGTGTGATCCGGGTCGGTGATGACCGACGCCGTCCCGTCGCCCGTGATCTCGGTCGAACCGTAGAAGTTGTGCAGCACCGCCTGCGGCAATGCGGTGCGCAACGCGCTCGCGGTGCCCCGGCCGAGGGCCTCACCGGAGCTGATCCAATGGCGCACCGAGGCCAGTGCCGCGGGCGCGTCATCGTGGCGAAGAAGGACGTCCGTCAGAGCGGGCACGCTCAGGACATGCGTAACTCCGTGCCGGGCCGTCTCTTCCATGATTCTGGCCGGATCCTGTGCGGTCGCCTCGGACAGCACGACGATCCGGGATCCGGCGATCATCGGCCCGAACAGCTCCGTGACGGCGTCGACGAAGCCCACGCCGCTCTTCCACAGGGCCACGCTGTCCGACGCGAACCCCAGGACCCGCTCACCCCAGGCCAGGCGATTCACCAGGGCACGATGCGAAACAGCCACGCCCTTGGGCCGTCCCGTCGTCCCGGAGGTGAAGATCACCACTGCCACGTCCGACTCGTTCACCGGTCGGGCCAGGACCGGTGCGGTCTGCTCACCGGCGGCCAGAGCGTGTTGCACCGCAGGGTCGTCCAGCCGGATGACCAGGGCGGGACATCTGCCCAGCGCGTGATCGTGCGCCTGTGCGGTCTGCTGATCGGTGATCACGGCAGTGGGCGCCGCGTCCTGGAGCATGTGCCCGACCCGGGCCGCCGGAAGACCCGGATCGACCGGAACGTAGGCCGCCCCCGCCCGCAGCACCGCACCGAGCGACACCACCAGGCCCACCGAGCGCCCGAGCGCGACCGCGACCCGGTCGCCGACCCGGACCCCCCGATCGATCAGGAGCCGGGCCAGAGCGTTGACGCGCGCGTCGAACTCGCCGTAGGTGAGTTCGGTTCCCTGGTCATCGACGATCGCGACCGCGTGGGGATCTGCTGCCACCCGGCGGCGCACCAGGGCGTCCACCGTCCCCGGCAGATCACCGAGCACCTCACCTCGCCCCCACCGCGGATCCGGGTGGTCCGCCGGCGGGGTGAGCGTGGCAGCCAGCTCGTACAGGGTCCGGCCGGGAGGCCCGTCGATGACGTCGTCGAGAAAGCGGCCGAACTGCCGGACGTGCGAGAGCGCCACGCCCGTGTCGGAACCCGCGGAGAGCTCCAGCCGGATTCCGGACGCCGGATCGCGATAGACGGCGAGGTCGAGTGCCCCGGTCGGCCCGGTGCTGATGGTTTCGGGTACCAGGGTCGTCTCACCCGCGTGCCACACCGCGTCGAAGAGCCTGATGTTGATCGTCGGAAGGCTGAGGTACGACGCCTGACCGCCCGGCCACCGGCGAGCGATCTGGTGATCGTCGATCCAGGCGTGCGTCCGTGACATCCGCACCTGGGCCGAGACCGCCCCCAGCACACGGGCCCAGGTGTGACCTGGACCGATCGGGACGACAACGGGGGTCGCTCTCGAGATCGCGCTCGGTGTCGTCAGCAGCGCGCGGCTCTCGCGCATCATCAGGGGGACACGGACCGCTACGTGGTCACGACCGTTCAGGAGTGCCGTGTAGACACCCCACAGAGCGATCAGGAGATCGCTCCAGGACACGCGCGCATCGCGTGCCAGCTGCTGGATCTTTCCGTAGGCGCCCTCAGGTGTCGGGACTGCGAGCGTCTGGTGCGAGGACATGAAGGCGTCGGAGACGTTCTCGGCAGGGACCTGGAACAGGTTCTCGTGGTCGTCTTCTCCAGTGCTGAGTACGCCGCTCCAGTACGCCACGCCCTCCTCGGCGCGAGGGCCGCTGAGCTCGGTGGCCTTCACGAGATCCTTCAGGCTGCCGAACCAGCGCTCCGGCACCGAGGCTCCTGCTTGCGCTGCCTGGTAGACCTCGGCGACGCGACGCGCGAAGAGCGAGATGCTGTAACCGTCGACGAGCAGGATGTTCGTCACCAGAATCCATGCCCAGCTCCCGTTCCGGCGACGGACCAGGGTGGAGGAGGTCGAGGGCTCCGCGGCGCCGGCCGGTCCGCCCGCCAGCTGCTCGCGAGCCAGCGCCCGGATCTGGTCGTCGTCGTGACCGGCGTTCACGATCGGGGTCTCGAGTGTCCTGGCCGTGTCGACGTACTGAACGGGAACACCACGGTCTTCCGCGAAACGCACTTGCATGGCTTCGGTCTCGGAGAAGACGACGCTGATCGAGGACGCGAACAGGTCCGGGTCGGCCGGACCGTTCAGCCAGAACACCTGGCCTGCCCGGAAAACCGATGCCTCGGGGGCGAGTTCCCGTGCCACCCAGTTGCCTCGCTGGCTCGCCGTCAACTCCACGCGATCAAAAGTCGCCAACCGGGCCACATCCATTTCTCTTGAGATCAGGTCGAGCGCCGACTCGGTCCGGGCAGGAGGACCTGAGCAGCTACGGGAAGACCGGCGGACCGGGCCGAACCGGGATCAGGGAGCCGCGTCGCCGCTGCCCTGGAGCCCTTCCACCAGCTCGATCCAGTGCCCCAGCCGCGAGTCCTCGGCCAGCGTGATGAAGTCGATCCGTTCCACTCCCGCGCTGCGCCAGCGCTCGACCAGCTCCATGAGACGGACCGAGTCCATCCCCTGGTCCCGCAGGTTGAGGTCGTAGTCAACCTCCGCTGGATCGAGATACAGCACGTCGGCGACGTCGGCGATCAGTTTCTCGGTACTCAGTTTCATTGATGTTCCTCATTCCAGGACAGGCATTCTCGGGGAGCCGCTTCGTTCCGGATCCGGGCAGGACTGCGGCTGCGGCTGCGGTCGTCACGGCCAGGAACCGGTCGCACGTGGCTGGGGCACCGGCGCGGCTGCGACCGGCCTCTTGTCCTCCGTGATCACCCGGGCACTCCGGCCACGGGCACAGGTGCCCACCGGCCGTGGCGCCGGTGGACGAGCCGTTCTGGCCCGGCAGCAGTCCGGATGAGAACCGGGCCGGCGGAGCGGCCTCTAGTCCAGGCCCAGCACGACCTCGAGGCCGACCGTCACGCCCGGGAGATTCGGTACGGCGCGCAGCGAGCTGAGGACTCCTGGCATGAGGGACTCACGGGAGATGGAATCGTAGCGCAGCGTCATGGTTTCGCCCTCGTTGCCGAGCAGCACCTCTTGTGACGACATGAACCCGCTGACTCTGATCGAGTGGACACCGATGCCTTCGATCTGCCCGCCGCGCGCTCCGTAGGGGTCAAGAACGGTGGCGTCGGGCGAGGGAGCGCATCCTGCCTCGTTGCGGGCGCGGGCTACCACCTCGGCCGTGCGGAGTGCTGTGCCCGACGGTGCGTCAACTTTACCCGGATGATGGAATTCAATGATCTCGACGGACTCGAAGAAGGGCGCGGCCTGGGTGGCGAACTTCGTCATGAGCACCGCCCCCACCGAGAAGTTCGGTACGACGAAGACGTTGACGTCGCTGTGGTCGACGAGAGCGGCCCGGATCCGCTCCACCGAGGCCTCGTCGAAACCGGAGGTCCCCACCACGACGTGAATGCCCTGCTTGATGCACCACTGGACGTGATCGTGGGCCACGTCCGGCGGAGTGAACACGAGCGCGATATCGGCTTTCCGGTCGATGATGTCGTGCAGATCATCATGAAGGTCGATCTCGGCAGCCACGTTCAGGTCAGGGCTCGCCTCAATGGCACGCACCGACGCTACGCCCATGCGCCCTCGGGCGCCCAGTACCGCAATCTGATTCATGTCAGAACCCATCCTGGGAAAGTGCCTCGATCCGGCACCGCTCATTGATTCCGTGCAAATACGTGTCGGGGATCGTGAATGCCGAATGACCCTGCCGGACCGGCGGATTCGGTCTGGCGAATTCGCCGGTGGCGCGCGGCCCACCGCCGGTCCGGCCCGCACCACGTGCAGGCCGACCGCAAGGTACGGGATTTCTTGAATGACCCCCGAGAACCGGGAGACCCTCGGCAACGACCGGGGAACACCGCGGCGGACCCACGCCCCACGGCGAGCCGGCGCGCAGTCATCGGCATGCCAGCAACGGCCCTTTCCATCGGCTCAGTGACCGGGCCGCGTCCCTGGTGCTGAACGAGGCCCACCGATGAGATTAGGCGAGCCTTACCTTACGTGGTGTGCGCAAACCGTCACGTGGTTATGAGGCGTTGAACGGTCCGCGCCACACCGGGTCACACCTCGGCACGGCGGTTCAGACCGACCGGGCGGAGACCTGGTCGGGCGCACCCGGCACCGGCTCCGCGAGATCGGCGCCCAGGGCGACGATGCGGTTGGCGGAGTCGACATGCACGACTTTGGCCCGGTGGCCTGGCAATTCGGAGTCCTGGAGCATCACGAAGGACATGATGATCACCAGGTCACCCGGGTGGATCAGGTGGGCCGCCGCCCCGTTGATGCAGATGCCTCCTTCTCCCGCGGGCCCGAGGATGATGTACGTCTCGAGGCGGGCGCCGTTGGTGATGTCGACGACCTGCACCTTCTCGCCCTCGGCCAGACCCGCGGCGTGTGCGAGGTCCTCATCCAGCGTCAGTGAGCCCACATAGTGCAGGTCGGCCTGAGTGACGGTGGCACGGTGGATCTTTCCACCCAGAACTTCGCGGAACATGTCCTGCTCCTCCATGAGTTGTGAGACGGGTCCTGCTGAATCAGCCGGAGATGCCCGGACTTCCCCGCTACGCCTGATCGGCGGTGGAGGTGGCGCCGGCTTCCACGGCGCCCGGCGTCTCGTGCCTGGCCATGTGGTCGCGCAGCGACTTGGGGCGGATGTCGGTCCAGTGCTCGTCGATCCAGTCCAGCACGTCCTGGCGCGGCTTACCCTCAGGCTGGCCGTAGACGATGCTCCAGCCGCCCGGGACAGGCTTGAAAGTCGGCCACAGCGAGTGCTGTTCCTCGTGGTTGATCAGCGCGTAGAAGGATCCGCTGTCGTCGTCGAACGGGTTCTGGGCCATGCGTTGCCCTCCTTGTCGTTCCTGTCGGCGTGGTTCCTGTCGGCGCTCGGTCCGGATCGCGGTGCGCACGCGCCGTCCGGTCCCGCCGCGATCAGGACGGGATCCGGACCGCTCTCCGGTGGGCGTACGCAGATGCCTGGCGGCGGGGCCTGTCCCCTCGGTGAAGCCGGTAGCGTGGCCTGGGCCTGGGTTTTCGGGCTCCGGTCACGGTGAACAGCGGATCGGCCGGCCAGGCCCCACATCGGCTTACGCTAGCAGGCCCAAGTTAGGTAAGCCTAACTTTTTCCGGCGAAAGTTTTCCGGTCGCCGATCCGCTGTTGTCGCCGTCAGCCCGGGCGGTCGCTCCGCTCCTGCCCGGGCGGCGTTCAGGCGAGCGAGCCGGCACGCCGGCCCATGACCATGCCCGCGGCCAAACCCGCACCCGTAGGGTAGTTTCCGCTGAACAGCCCGCCGAGCGCCTCGCCGCAGGCGAAGAGCCCGGGGATCGGCGCACCCGAGGGATCCAGGACCTGGCCGGCGGTGTTGCCCCGCAGACCGCCGAAGGTGAAACTGATCCCGCAGGTCACCGGATACGCGTAGTACGGCGGCATCTCGACCGCGGATGCCCAGTTGCTCTTGACCGGGTGCGCCGAGGCGCTGCGGCCGTCCTTGACCGTGGGGTCGAGTGGCCGGCTGGTGTCGACGGACGCGTTGAACGCGGCGACCGTGCGCACGAATCCGTCGACATCGATGTCCATGGCCGCGGCGAGCTCCCCGAGGCTGTCGGCCACGATCGGCCTGATGCCGGGCATGTCGTACTCGTAGGCCGCCAGCATGGCTCGTGTCGTGGCGTCGAAGACCTGGAACGCCACGGCCCCGGGCTGTTCGAGGATCACCTTGCCGTACTTCGCGTAGGTGTAGTTGCGAAAGTCCGCGCCCTCGTCGAGGAACCGCCGCCCCTGGCGGTTGACCAGGATGCCGAGAGGGTAGCCGTACCGGCTGAGCCGGTTGGTCAGGGTGCGGTTGCTCTCGTTCTCGGGATAGGAGGCGTCCCACGGAACGCTGTGGCACGTCGACCAGTCACCTCCGCGATCCGCGCCCGCTTCCAGGGCCGCGTGGATCGCCTCGCCCGTGTTGTAGGGCGTGCCCCGCACCTTGGCGTGCTGCCACCCCTCGCCCAGATACCGCCGGCGCCATTCGGTATTGGCCTCGAAGCCACCGCCGGCGATCACCACCGACTCCGCCCGGAACTCCCGGTCTCCCGACCGGACGCCGACCACGGCGTCCCCGTCGGTGATCAGTTTCGTCACCGGGCAGCCGTGGTGCACCTCGACGCCGAGCCGGGAGGCGATGCGCTCGTGGTCTGCCATCAGCCCGGGGCCGCCGTCGACGGTGCACACGTGTGACTGTCCCCAGAACAGGTACTTTCCGTCGGCGCCCTGGTGCGCCTGCCGCTCGTACATCAGCCGGAACCGCATCCCCAGTGCGTGGAGCCAGCCGACCGTGTCGCGCGAGTCGTTCACGACGGCCTCGGCGAGTTCCCGGTCGAGGCGGCCCGCGGTGACGCGTTCCAGATCGGCCAGGTACTCGGCCGCCGGGTACGGCGGGACCTGCGTGCGTGCGTGACGCTCGTCGGGTTCGAGGATCCCGAGGAGGTCGTCGAGGCCGGCGTGCACCATCCGGGTGGAACCGATGGTGTAGTAACTGTTCCCGCCGGCCTGGTCCCGCGGGGCCGCTTCCAGCAGTACCACGCGTCTGCCCCGCTCGGCCGCGGCATGAGCCGCGCAGTAGCCGGCGTTTCCTCCGCCCACCACCACCACGTCCGTGTTGTGGTTGTGCATCTCCACCTCACTGCCATTGGGCCACGTCTGGTGCTCTCATGCCCGCGGCCGTTTCGTCGCGGACCGGCGACACCATGGACGTCGCGTCTGCGGCAACCCGTGTGGGTGGCCGTTTCGGGAAGTCCTGCATGCGGGAGCACGACGTCACATCGCTGTCGTGGCTGCACGCAGGCCGACCGGAGAGCGCGGAACACCGTTCAGGCTCTCCTGGTTTCGCGCTCCTGATAGTCGCGCGGCGAGAGTCCGTGGAATCGGGTGAAGGCGGCGCTGAAGGTCGGAAGGTGAGCATAACCGACGCGACGTGAGACCGAGCTGGGCTTGGCTCCCCCGGCCAGCATGTCCCGCGCGCTGCGCATGCGGGCGGCGTAGCACCACCGCACGAAGCTCATGCCGGTCTGTTCGCGGAAGGCACGATGGATGTCGGGAGAAACGTCCAGCGCCACCCCGCCGGAGGTACCGATACGACGCAGGTAGTCCATGGCCGCCACGCGTGCGCGCGCGTCGGTGGGCATCGGCAGCGACAGCGCTCTCTGGGCGGCGACCTGGTCGGCGAACAGCTCGAGCACGTGGCCGGGGTGGTAGTTGTCCGGTCTCACGGGTGTGCGGGCGCTGACGGAGCAGAACATCAGGTAGTCGTCCCAGGCCGGCGAGAACTGGACCTGGAGCGGCTCGGTGAGGGAGAGGTCTTCGGTGCCGGCGTTCCCGAGCGGCAGGGAGATCGAGTTCTCGCGTACCCCCGTGGTGTGCTCCGCGCCCGCGGGAATCCAGGTGGCGACGCCTTTTTCCTGTTCGTGGCGGTGGCCACCGACGTCCAGGTAACCGCTGCCCCGGTAGGTCCAGATGAGCACGTGGACGTTGTTGGAGTGCAACGGCGTGCGGACCGCGGGCAGCAGGTCGGGAGCCGCGGGTTCGTCCTTCGCCCGCATCATGCGCATCACGTTGTCTGCCTGGCGTGCGGCTGCCCCGTGCTGTGACAGCCCTTTCCCGGCGGAGCGGACGGACAGAGCCCGGCCGAACTCGTGCGGGGTCAGCCCGAACTGCTGCTTGAACGCTCGGGTCAGTCCGCTGTAGGTCGCGAAACCGACTCTCGCCGCTACCTGATCGACGCCGTAGCCGGCCGCGATGTACTCCACCGCCGCACTCAGCCGGCAGCGCAACCGCCACTGCTCGAAGGTCAGCCCGGTGTCCGCACGGAAGTCACGCAGCAGGGTGCGCGGGCTGGACAGCACCCGGGCCGCCCATTCGGCGACGGTCAGGTCGAGCGCGGGATTGCGCAGCAGCTCGTCGGCCACCGCGCGGGCCCCGGCGGACGTGGGCAGGACGGGTGGATCGACGGTGACCGTCGGGGCCCCGTCACCGGGCACGTGCGGGTGCCGGCCAGGGCCCCGGAGAAGCTCGACGAGCGCGTCCTGGGAGTAGCCGAGACCGGTCAGGGGTGTGACCCCGAGATTGAAGCTCTGGATCAGCCAGTCCTGCCAGCCGTCGGGAATCGCGAACGGCACCGGGTCCGGCGGTGCCACGGTGGCGATGCCCGGGTGGGTGAGCAGGGGAAAGACCACCGTGCCCGGCGCGGTGACGACTCTCCACCGGCTGCCCCTGCGCACCGGGATCCAGACCCCTTCACCCCCGGTGAGCCGGAACTCGGGGCTGCCCTCGATCCAGACGCAGGCCGAGCCCGTACGCACCCAGAGCAGGAGATGCTCGGGTTGGTCCCAGACGCCGCTGGAGTGCACCTCAGGGATCGACGGCGGTCGGCTCAGGCCCAGGTTCAGGCCCCGAGAAGCTGGATCCACGTACACCCCGTCCTAACTATGTGGCGACCTACGCAGACCATGCGAGGTAAGGCTTGCCTAACGTTAACACCGGCCTTTCGCCCATGGTGGCGCACGGCGTCGCATCTTCACAGGGATCGGAAGGGGCTGTTTCCCAACATGCCAAAGAGCTCGCGCCGGATCGCCGTGCACCCGTTGACCCTGCGCGAGGTGGAGGTCGTGCGGGTCCAGGACCTGACCCCGGGAATGCGGCGGATCACCCTGGCCGGTGCCGAGTTTCGCGAGTTCACCTCGGCGAACGGCTTCGCTCAGCCCGCGTTCGGCTCCACGGGTTTCGACGACGACATCCGGCTGGTGTTCCGCTATCCCGGCCAGGACCGGCCGGTGCTGCCGACGCAGGAGGAGAAGGGCCTGCACCTGCCCCGGGACCCCCGCCCGCTGTCGCGGGTCTACACCGTGCGCCGCTGGGATCCCGAGACCGGCGAGCTGGACATCGATTTCGCCCGGCACGGCATCGGCGTCGGCACCACCTGGGCCTACCGTGCCCAGGTCGGTGATCGCATCCACTTCTTCGGCCCGGGCTCGTCGCGGGCGCTGCCGCAGGACGCGGACTGGCTGCTGGTGGCCGGGGACGAGACCGCGCTGCCCGCGATCGCCCGCCTGCTGGAGGAACTGCCCGAGGGGTCCAGGGCCCAGGTGTTCATCGAGGTCGGCCACCAGGAGGACCGTCAGGAGGTGCCTGAGCGCGCCGGCGTCGAGGTGACCTGGCTCGTGCGCGACAGCGCCGACGCCGACGCCGACGCAGCCACCGACACTGGCCTGACCTCTCACTTGCTGGACGCGGTCCGGAACTGCGCCTGGTGGGACGGCAAGCCGTTCGCCTGGGTCGCCGGGGAACAATCGGTGGTGCGCGACATCCGGCGTCATCTGGTCGAGGACCGCGGAATGTCCAAGCAGGACGTCGAATTCGCCGGTTACTGGCGTCGCGGTGAGGTCGTCGCCCTGGAGACCGACGCGGCCGTGCCCGACCCCCAGAAGACCAAGACCCCCTTCGAGAAACTCCACGACCTGACCGAGCTGATCCCCCCGGTGGCCATCCGCACCGCCGTCGAGCTGGGCGTCCCCGAACTGATCTCCCGCGGGGTGACCGCCGTGAAGGACCTGGCGGTCAGGGTGGACGCCGATGAGCGGGCCCTGGGCAAGTTGCTGCGCTACCTGCACACCCTGGACGTCGTGACCGCGACCGAACCCGGTCACTACGCCCTGACCGCGGTGGGTGAGGTCCTGACCGTCGACTTCATGGCCGACTTCCTGCACCCGGCCGGGGCGGCCGGACGCGAGTTCCGGGGCATCCACGGGCTCACCGAGTCCATCCGCACCGGACGGGCGTCCTACGCCTCGATCACCGGGCAGACCTTCGCCGAGGCTCGCGCCGAACAAGACTACGAGGATCGTTACCTGGAACGACTCGCGAAGTTCCAGGCCGCCCTGGCCGAGCCGATCGCCACCTCCGGCATTCTCGAGGGGGTCCGGCACCTGGTGCTGCACTCCGGCGGCGCGGGCACCCAGGCCCGCGAGTTCGTCACGGCGCACGAGAACCTCACGGTGACGATCGCCGCGCTGCCCGCGCAGGCGGACTGGCTACGCCGTGACCTGCTCGACACCGTGCCCGACGAGCAGCAGCGGGCCCGCATCGGCGTGGTCGAGCAGTCCGTCTTCGAGCCCAGCCCACCGGCCGAGATCGTGTTCATCATCCGCGCCCTGAAGATCCTTCCCGATGCCGATGCCGCTCACGCCCTGCGGCGGGCCGCCGAGAACCTGCTCCCCGGCGGCCGGGTGCTGCTGGTCGAGGACGTCTTCGACACCGACGACCTCGACGAGCACGACGGTGAGGCCGACCTGCTCGCCCTCACCGTGCACGGCTCCGGTCTGCGCACCGCCGCCGAGCTCGACGACGTCATCTCCCGGGCCGGACTGCGACGCAGCCTCACCCACACCGTCGGCTGGGGTACCCGCGTCCTGGAACTCGTTCCCGGACAACAGCACTGACGCCCCGAGATGTTTCACCCAGGTCCCTCAGAGAAAGAGAAAAGAACACCGCCATGTCCATGACACACCCGGGACGGCGCGCAGGCGCCGTGGCCGCTGCCTTCCTGAGCGCGGCACTTCTGCTCACCGCCTGCGGAGACGACGACAGCACCGCCTCAACAACCCCGGCGGCCCCGACGACCCGCACGGTCACGGCCGACAACGGCAGTGTTCAGGTCCCCAGCAACCCCCAGCGTGTGGTCACGATCGGCAACACGACCCTGCCGTTCATCGACCTCGGCGGTAAGCCGATCTCCGTCACGGCCGTGTCGGACTCGACGCTCGAGCTACTGCCGGACGACGAGCAGGCGACCTACGGGGCAGCCACGAACCTCGGTGACGGTGACGTCGATCTGGAGAAGCTCGCCGCCCTGACACCGGACCTCATCCTGGTCCAGATCGACGACGCCGGCTTCAAGAAGATCGAGAAGGAGCTCCAGGAGATCGCCCCGACGGTCTTCTGGGGGCTGGACACCGAGTGGAAGGGCTTCGCCGACGCGATCGCCGAGGCCGGCAACACCACGGCCACGCTCACCCAGCAGAAGACCGAGTTCGAGGACAAGGTCAAGAAGATCCAGGAGAACTACAGCACGATCCTCGCCGACACCTCGTTCGTCGACGTCTCCCGCGGGCAGTGGAACGATCCCGGAACGTTCTACATCGCGGACATCGGCTGCTCCGAGGTCGGCCGCGACGACGTCCACCTGAAGCTCCCTCAGGCCGCCGACGGAGCCGATCCCCTGGCCTACACCTCCCTGCCGTTCGAGAAGATCAGTGAGCTGTCCGAGTACGACGTGATCACCTATCCCGTGGACGTCGAGGGCAAGCCGCTGGAGGCGTTCCAGCCGGTGACCGAGACCAACACCTGGAAAGCCCTGCCCGCGGTGAAGTCCGGCCGGGCGCTCGGCCTCCTGTGCCCCGGTAACAACTCCTACAAGCAGGTCAACCGGTACCTGGACTCGCTCGACCAGGCGCTGGCCACGCTCCCCCAGCAGTGACAGCTCTCGCCCTCCGGCACGACGGTCCGGGCACCGTGACGGTGCCCGGACCGCGCCGCCGTCTCCTCGGTCTGGTCGTCGCCCTCGTCGTCCTGATGGCTCTGCTGGTGCTGAGCCTGATGGTCGGGGCAACGGCCATCCGGCCTTCGGCGGTATGGGACGCGCTGTTTCACTCCACGGCCGACATGGACCGGTTCGCCGTCCGTGACTACCGGCTGCCGCGCACGATCACCGGACTGGCCGTCGGCGTCGCTCTGGGCCTGTCGGGTGCCCTGATCCAGGCGCTCACCCGAAACCCCCTGGCCGATCCGGGCATTCTCGGTGTCCATGCCGGTGCGTCCTTCGCCGTGACGGTGGCGGTGGGACTGCTGGGCGTCCGTGACATCCAGGGCTACATGTGGTTCGCGTTCGCCGGGGCGCTGGGCGTCACCGTCCTGGTGCTGGCTCTCGGGTCGACACGGCAGGGCTCCTCGCCGGTGGTCATGGTGCTCGCCGGAGTCTGCGTCAGCTCGGTGCTCGGGGGAGCCCGGGAGGCGCTCCAGCTGACCAACCCCGATGCCTTCGACGCGATGCGCTCCTGGAGCGCCGGCTCGATCGCGGGACGCCCGCTGGAGGTGGTGTGGCCGATCCTGCCGTTCTTCGCGGTGGCCGTCGTCCTGGCCTTCGTGGTGGCCGGCCCGCTCAACGCGATGGCCCTGGGGGACGACCTGGCGGTCGCCCAGGGCGTCCGGCTGGCGCGCACCCGCGTCCTGGCGATCATCGCGCTCACCCTCCTGGGCGGGGGTTCCACCGCCATCGCCGGGCCGATCGTGCTGGTCGGCCTCATGGTTCCGCACGTGGCCCGCTGGATCGTCGGCCCGCACCAGCGATGGATCTTCGCCTACAGCATCGTTCTCGCCCCGGTCCTGCTGCTGGCCTCCGACATTCTCGGGCGGGTCACGATGCGACCCGGTGAGATTCCCGTGGGCATCGTCACGGCCTTCGTCGGCGCACCCGTTCTCATCGCGCTGGTGCGGCGCGGAAGGGCGAGCGAACTGTGAGCGCAGGCGTGTCGTCCCGGTCGTCCCGGTCGTGGCGGGGCCGGGCCAGTGGGGTCGGCGGACGTCCCCGCCAGGAACCGGACCGCGGCCCGGCGGACGCCGGGCGGGTGGACGCCGGGCGGGTGGACGCCGGGCGGGTGGACTTCGGGCGGCAGGTCCTGATCCTGCGACGCCGGAGGGTTGCCGTGCGGCTCGAGTGGCGCTCGATCGTCGTCTGCGCGGTGCTCGCCGTCGCCGTCGCCGGCCTGGCCCTGCTCGCGCTGATGACCGGCTCCTACCGGCTCGGGGCCGGGAAGGTGATCTCCGCGCTCGCCGGCGGGGAGACCGGGCTGGTGCACACCATCGTGGTCCAGTGGCGCCTGCCCCGGGTGTGCGCGGCGCTGGTGTTCGGTGCCGCGCTCGGCGGCAGCGGGGCGATTTTCCAGTCGCTGCTGCGCAATCCGCTCGCGGACCCCGGCATCATCGGGTTCTCCCAGGGCTCCTACACCGGCGCGCTGATCGTGATCCTCCTCGTCAACGGCACCTATCTGGAACTGGGTCTCGGGGCGCTGCTGGGCGGGACGGCCACCGCCGTCGTGGTGTACGCGCTGGCCTACCGGCGCGGCGTCCAGGGGTTTCGCCTGATCGTCGTCGGCATCGGCGTCTCGGCCATGCTGGGTTCGCTGAACGCGTGGCTGATCCTCAGGGCCCAGCTCGAGGAGGCGATGTCCGCGGCGACGTGGGGGGCGGGGTCGCTCAACGGCGTGTCCTGGGATCAGGTGATCCTCGGCGGAGCCGGCGTTCTCGTGCTTCTGCTGCTGGCCGCAACGCTGAGCCGTCCCATGCGGCACCTGGAGCTGGGTGACGACACGGCCGCCGCCCAGGGCGTGCGGGTACCGGCCACCCGCCTGGGCCTGGTGGTGGTGGGTGTGGCCCTGACGGCGACGGTCACCGCGGCCTCGGGGCCGATCCTGTTCGTCTCCCTGGTCGCGCCGCAGATCGCCCGCCGGCTCACCCGGACCGCCGGAATCACCCTCGCACCAGCGGCCTGGGTCGGTGCGCTCCTGTGCCTGGCCGCGGACTACGTCGCCCAGCACGTTGCCCCGGCCCCGCTGCCGGTGGGGGTCATCACTGTCATGCTCGGCGGCGGCTATCTCGGCTGGCTGCTGTTCACCGAGGCCAGGAGACGCCTGTGAACACTCGTACCAGCACCGGCCCGGCGGAAGAAACCACTGCCGCACCGGCTGCGCCCTCCGGCAGCCCGCGGCTGCACGTGGAATCGGCAACGCTCGGCTACGACCAGCGCACCATCTCCCGCGACCTGTCCGTGGCGATCCCCGACCAGTCGTTCACCGTCGTCGTCGGGCCGAACGCGTGCGGTAAGTCCACGCTGCTGCGCGGCATGGCACGCCTGCTGAAACCCTCGGCCGGGCAGGTGATCCTGGACGGTGCCGACATCAGCTCCTTCAAGACCAAGGAGGTGGCGCGGCGGGTCGGGCTGCTGCCGCAGGCCTCGATCGCCCCCGACGGCATCACCGTGGCCGACCTGGTGGCCCGGGGCCGGTTCCCGCACCAGGGGTTCATGCGGCAGTGGACCGAGAACGACGAGCGGGCCGTGCTGCGGGCGATGGATGCCGCCAGCGTCACCCCGCTCTCGGGCCGGCTCGTCGACGAGCTCTCCGGCGGGCAACGGCAGCGGGTGTGGGTGGCGATGGCGCTCGCGCAGGAGACCGACATCCTGCTGCTGGACGAGCCCACGACCTTCCTCGACATCACCCACCAGATCGAGCTGCTGGAGCTGTTCACCGACCTGAATCAGGCCGGCCACACGCTGGTCTCGGTCCTGCACGACCTCAACCACGCCGCGCGCTTCGCCACCCACCTGATCGCCATGAAGGACGGCCGGGTGGTCGCCGAGGGACCCCCCGGCCAGATCGTCACGGCCGAGCTGGTCGAGGAGGTCTTCGGGCTGCCCTGCCTGGTCGTCGCCGATCCGGTGACCGGCACCCCGCACGTGGTGCCGTTGGGCCGCAACCGCGGTGGCGCACCCGCCCAGGAGATCCGGTGAACCGCGCCGACCCGCAAGGGCTGGGCCGCGGGCCCCTGACCCGGTGGCTGCCGGTGCTGGGGCAGGCCCACCCCGAACCTCCCGATCTGCGGCCGTTCCCGGTCCGGGCCGGTGAGCGGCCGGGCCGGTTCCTGGCCCGCGTCGTCCTCTCGCTCCCCCGGATCACCGTCCCCGCCATGCTGCTGGCGGTCGTGTGGCAGGTCGGCGAGTCGGCTGTCCCGGTGGTGATGGGCCTGGCGATCGACCGGGCCCTGGCCACCGGGGACGCCGGGCAACTGGGGCTGTGGCTCGGGGTGCTGGTCGCCGTGTACCTCGCCCTGACGGCGGCGGCCGGGGTCTCGCTGCGGCTGACCGCCCGTGCGGTGCAACTGCTCCAGCACCGGCTGCGCGGCACCCTCTCGGCCGGCGTTCTGCATCCGGTCGCCGGCGGCACCGCCGCCGCGCCGGACGGCCGCCTCGTCTCGGTGATGACGAACGACGTCACCCGCCTGGCCAACGCGGTCATCCTGGTCATCATCCCGGTCTCCCGGGTCGCGGCCATCGGATTCATCGCGGCGTCGTTACTGGCGACGCACTGGCTGCTCGGGCTCCTGGTGCTGCTGGGTGCACCGCTCGCGGTGTGGTCGATGGGTGTGCTCAGCGAGCGGCTCTCCCGGGACACCGGTGAGTACCAGGCCCTGCTGGCCTCCACGGTCGGGCAGGCGACTGATCTGGTGGCCGGTTACCGGGTGCTCAAGGGTGTGGGTGCCGAGGCCGAGGCCACCCGACGGTACCGGCGGGCCAGCCGGCAGGCCCTGGACGGCGCGCAGCGCAACGCGGGTCTGCTCGGGCGTTTCCTGGTGGGCTCGGGCGTCGTCAACGGTGTGTTCGCCGTGGCCGTGGCCGGGTCGGCGGGCTGGTTCGCCGTGCAGGGCCGGCTCAGCGTGGGTGAGCTGATCGCCGCGGTCGGCCTCGCCCAGGCCCTGCTGCCGCAGATGCAGTGGATCGCGAGCGCCTCCGTCCCCAACCTGGTCAATGCCCGCGCGGCCTGCGCACGCATCCTCGACGTGCTGTCGGAGGTGCGCCCCGGCGTGGCCGTGCCGGGGGAACCGTCACCGGAATCCGCCTGGCCGGCGGGCGTTCTGGAGGTGACCGGTGCGGGCGTCCAGGTCCGGGTCGAGCCCGGCGAGCTCGTCGGGGTGCGTGCCGACGACCCGACCGCCGCTCGCATCACCGGGGCCCTGCTGAGCCCGGCTCAGCCGGCCGGCGTCGAGGTGCGGCTCGGCGGCCGGCCGGCCGCAGCGGTGAGCGCGGGCGGGTACCGCTCGCAGGTCACCGTCGCGCCGCACCGGGTGACCCTGTTCACCGGGACGGTCCACGACAACCTGACCGGGCCGGCGAGCACCACGAACACCCCCGAACGGCTGCGTGCCGCGCTGCGCGCCGCGGCCTGTGAGGACTTCGTCGCCGATCTCGACAGCCCGGTCGGTGAGAACGGCAACCGGCTCTCCGGCGGCCAGCGGCAGCGCATCGCCCTGGCGCGGGCGCTGGCCACCGATGCTCCGGTGCTGGTGCTGCACGAGCCGACCACCGCGGTCGACTCGGTGACCGAGCAGACGATCGCGCAGCGGTTACGCGCTTTCCGGGGGCGTCGCTCGACGTTGCTGATCGCCTCCTCGCCCGCCCTGCTGAGCTGTTGCGACCGGGTGGTCGACCTGCCCGTGGACGGACGGAGACCAGGTGACTGAGACAGATTCCGGTGAAGCCCTTTTCGTGGCCTCCGGCTCGCAGACCGCCCGGGAGGTGTGGCGGCTCACCCGCGGGCACCGGTCAGCACTCGCGGCGGTCGTGGTGGTGGGGGTCACCGGCACTCTCGTCAACCTGATCGTCCCCGTGGCGATCGGTCACCTCGTCGACCGGGTGCGGGCCGGGACCGCCGATCTGGGCACCGTGCTGACGCTGAGCGCGGTCATGCTGGTCTCGGCGGTCGTCGGGGCCGCGGCGGCCGCCGTGGCGATCGTTCTGGCCACGCGCGTCTTTCACCAGGTCCTGGCCGCGTTGCGGGAGCGGCTGGTGGAGCGCGGTCTGCTGCTGCCGCAGCACGTGGTCGAACGGGCCGGAACCGGGGACCTGATCTCCCGGACCAGTGACGACGTGACCGCGGTGGCGGATGCCGCGCCGACGGTGATCCCGGCTCTGACGGTCGCCGTGCTCACGGTGGTCGTGTCGCTGGGCGGGCTGGCGGCCCTGGAATGGCCTTACGCCGCCGCGTTCGCGGTCGTGCTGCCCGTCTACGGCCTGACGATGCGCTGGTACCTGCGGACCGGGCCGGTGGTGTACCGGGCCGAGCGCATGGCCATGAGTGAGCGTGCGCAGCAGATCGTCGAGTCCCAGCGCGGTTACGCCACCGTGCTGGGGTTCGGGCTCGCGCAGCAGCGGCATCAGGCCGTGATGAGGGCCTCGTGGCGGGTCGCGGTGCAGACGCTGCGCACCCGCACCGTGCAGAGCATGTTCAACGCCCGCCTGAACCTCGGCGAATGCCTGACCCTGGCCTGTGTTCTGGTGGTCGGCTTCTTCCTGATCGACCGTGGGGACTCCACCGTCGGCGCCGCCACCACCGCCATGCTGCTGGTCCTGCGTCTGCTGGAGCCGGTCAATCAGCTGATGTTCGTGATCGACGACCTCCAGTCCGTCCTGGCCTCGCTGAACCGCATGGTCGGTGTCACGCTCATGCCGGGCCGCACGCCCGGGCCTGTCCCGGCCGACGGGGTGGGCGAGGTTGTCCCGGCGCCGGCCGCCGTTCAGGTCAGCGACGTCGGGTTCCGTTACGGCACGGGCCCTCTCGTGCTCGACACCGTCACGCTCGGCATCGCCGCCGGTCAGCACGTCGCCGTGGTCGGCGCCTCCGGGGCCGGCAAGAGCACGCTGGCCGCGGTGATCGCCGGTATCCATCCGCCCTCGGCGGGACGTGTGACCCGCCCGGGCCGCACGGTGGTGATCACCCAGGAAGTTCATGTGTTCGCCGGGACGCTGCGTGACAATCTCACCCTCACCGCCCCTGACGCCACCGATCACGACCTTCGCACGGCTCTGGAGGCCACGGGTGCCTCGGCGCTGCTGGGTCTGGTCCCGGACGGGCTGGACACGCTCGTGGGTGCCGGCGGGCATCTGCTCACCGACGCCCAGGCCCAGCAGCTCGCTCTCGCCCGCCTGCTGCTGGCCGCTCCGGAGCTGGCGATTCTCGACGAGGCGACCGCTGAAGCCGGTTCCAGCCACGCCGGGCAGCTCGACCGCGCCGCCGATGCCGTCCTGGCCGGTCGCACCGGGCTGGTGATCGCCCACCGGCTGTCCCAGGCCGCCGTCTGCGACCGGATCGTGGTGATGGAGCAGGGCCGGATCATCGAGGAGGGCACGCACGACGAGCTTCTGGCGGCGCGGAGCACCTACTCGTCGCTGTGGGCGGCCTGGGAGTCCGGCCGAGGTGCCCGGCCGGGTGGAGTTGCTGTCGAGTGATTCGAGTCAGTCGCGTGATTCGAGTGGGGAGTGCTGTCTGATGCCCGTGCTGGCCGGGAACGGCGTGGATCTGGCCTATTCGGTGCTGGGCGAGGGAGACCTCGTCGTGCTCGTGATGGGTACCGGCGCCGGCGGGGAGGTGTGGAGTGTGCACCAGGTGCCGGCGCTGCTAGAGGCCGGTTACCGGGTGGCGACTTTCGATGCCCGCGGGATCAGCCCGACCCGACGGCCTGCGGGCGCCGCTTTCGCGCGGATGACCATCGACGACCTGGTGGACGACGTCGCCAGACTGATCGAGCACCTCGGTGGGCCCGCGCACGTGGTCGGGACGTCTCTGGGGGCACGCGTCGTGCAGGAACTCGCCCTCGGCCGGCCGGAGCTGGTGCGGCGGGCCGTGGCGATGGCCGCGCACGGGCGTCTGGACGAGACGAACCAGGTGCTGGTGGCCGGGGAGCGGCAGCTGTTCGACACGTCCGTGACGTTGCCGGCTCAGTACCAGGCTGCCGTCGACGCGATCCTGAACCTCTCCCCCGCGACGTTGCGCGACGCCGCCAAGGCCGGTGACTGGCTCGACATCCTGTCGCTGTCGGCCGGGCCGATGGATGCCGGCGAGCGGGCTCAGCTCGAGGTCTCCGCCCAGCTCGGGAACCGCCTGGCTGCCTACCGTGCGATCAGGAAGCCGCTGCTGGTCGTCGGTTTCGCCGACGACCGGATGATCCCGGCCTGGTTGTGCCGGGAGGTCGCCGATGCCGTGCCGGGTGCGCGGTACGTCGAGGTGCCGGACGCCGGGCACTTCGGCTATCTCGAGCAGCCGGAGACGGTCAACCGGCTGATGCTCGACTTCCTGGCCGGGCGGCCCTGACCCGCCGGCGGGCCGGAGCGCACGCGTCGCATGTCCCGATCAGCCGGTCAGCCGGTCACGGTCTGAAGCTTTTCACGAATGTCTGGAGTTGAGTCTGCGTGACGGGTGTCGATCGGATGGGGCTGACCACCAGCCAGCGCGGCCTGTGGGTGGCGCGCGGTCTGGCCCCGACATCAGCGGCTTTCGGTGCCGGGCAGGTGATCTGGCTCGACGGTTCGGTCGACGTGCCGGCGTTCATCTCCGCAGTGGGCACGGTTTTTGCCGAAACGGACGCATTGCGTGTCCGTTTCGGGGCCGAGGAAGGCGTCCCCTTTCAGTACGTCGATCCGTCGAAGACCCTGCGGACCGAGGTCGTGGACTCGATCCACGACGATGATCAGTTGCGGGCGAGGGCCCGGCGTCAGCTCGTCGAGATGCCCCTCGATTCCCCTGAGCCGTCGTCCGTCTCGACACTGGTCCGTCGTCCGGGTGGGGCCTGGGCCTGGTTGTTCACGACGAATGTGCTCCTGGTCGACGGCTACAGCGTCTCGCTCTTCATCGGTCGTGTCGCCGAGGTCTACTCCGCCGCGCGCGTGGGCGAGCCGGTGCCGGCGCGCTGGTTCGGGGCCCTGGAGGATGTCGTGGGCACCGCGTCCGCGCAGCCTGCGGTCGCGGCCGGCTCGGCGTACTGGGGTGAGGTGCTGAGCGTCGGGTCCGCCGAGCCGGAAAGCTCTGCGGGGAGCGTTTCTGAGGTCTTCGAGTTCTGGTACCGGCCCGGTGCCGTTCCGGGGGGCGACGGGCTGTACGCACAGGTGCAGCAATGGGCGCGGCAGGCGCGGGTCTCGTGGACCGACGTGCTGATCGCGGCCTGGGGCGTGTACACGGCTTTCGTGGACGGTCGCGACCATCTGGCCGTCCGTGCCCCGATGATGCTGCGGGAGGGCGGGGTGGCCCTGAGGACGCCGGGGGCGGTCTCGCGGGCGACTCCGGTAGTGGCCGCCGTCGCGCCGTACGACACGTTCGCGGACGTGCTGGCGGGTGTCTCACATCAGGTCAGGGCCGCCCGGCGTCATGCCGCGGTGGAGGACAACCAGCTCTCCCGGCTCTGGCCTGGTGGCCAGGCCTCCTACCTGAGGCTTCCGACGATCAACATCCGCCTGTTCGAATCGCCGGGGCGGTTCGGCGGGACGGACGCGACGGTGGAGGCGATCAGCCCGGGCCCGATCGGGTCTCTGGACCTCGCGGTGCACCGCGACCCGGCGGCGGGGATCCGCCTGGAGATCTCCGCGGGCACCGCCTCGGTCGACGAGCTCTCCCACGCCCGGCGGTTCGGTCGCTTCCTGGAGGATCTCCTCAGCGGGTCTTCCGCCCGGCGCCTGTACGACCTGCGCGAGGGGCTCACGCCCGAGGCGGGCCGGCCGGACCCGCGATGGACGCGAGGGCGCAGCGCGGACATCGGCTCGGCGACCGTGGATTCGCTCCTGCGTGAACGTGAGATCGCCTGCCCGGATGCGGTCGCGGTGATTCCTGAGGACGCCGGTGGCGAGTGGACCTTCAGGGACCTGGGCTCCCAGGTGAACGCGTTCGCGACCTTGCTGGTGGAGCAGGGGGTCCGGGTCGGGGACCGGGTCGCGGTCGTGCTGCCCCGGTCGCCGGATCTCGTGGTCGCGGTCGCCGGAGCGATCCGGGCCGGAGCGGCGTATGTGCCGATCGATCCACGGTATCCGGGTGAGCGGGTCCGGCACCTGCTCGAGGATGCGGCTCCCGTGGCGGTCGTGGTGGATCAGCGGACGGCGCAGGCGCACGGCACCGTGCTGGACGGCGATCCGGCCCGGGTGCTGCGGATCGACGATCCCGCGATCCGCCGGCGGCTGGATGCCGGCGCCGAGGCGCCGGTGCCGGCCCGCCCGTTGCTGCCGGCCGACGGCGCGGTGGTGGTTTTCACGTCAGGGACGACGGGACGCCCGAAGGGTGTGCTGATCTCGCACGGTGCGCTGGCGGGCCGTCTGATGTGGGGTGCGCGGGTCCTGGGGCTGGGCGCGGGCAGCGTGGCGTTGTCAAAGAGTGGCGTGGGTTTCGTCGACGCGGTGACGGAGCTGTTCGGGCCGTTGACGGCGGGGGCCGCGGTGGTGCTCGTCGGGGAGGAGGTGGCCCGGGATCCGGGTGGCCTGCTCGAGGTGGTCGCCCGGCGGGGTGTGACGCATCTGCTGACGGTGCCGAGCTTCGCCGACGTGCTGGCTCGTCACGCTGATGCGCCCGGTTCGCTGGGGTCGGTGCGGTCCTGGGTGTCATCCGGTGAGAGGCTCGGCCCGGGGACGGCGCAAGCGGCCCGCAGTGCCGCTGCGCAGGCCGTGCTGCTCAACTTCTACGGCTCCTCCGAGGTCACCGGCGACGCCACCGCGGCCGTCGTCACGGACCATCCCCATATCGCCGGCCCGGTGGCCAACACGTCGGTGCACGTGCTGGACCCCTGGCTGTGTCCCGTACCTGTCGGCGTGGCCGGTGAAATCTACATCGGGGGAAGCCAGCTGGCCGACGGATACATCGCCGGCGCCGCCCTGACCGCCGGCCGGTTCGTCGCCGACCCCTCCAGCTCGGAGGGCCGGCGGCTCTACCGCACCGGTGACCTGGCGCGGTGGACCACCTCCGGGCACCTCGAATACCTCGGCCGCGGCGACAACCAGGTCAAGATCCGCGGCTTCCGCATCGAACCCCACGAGATCCGCGCCGTGCTCGAAGACCACCCCGCGGTCACCGGCGCCGCCGTCACCGCCCCCGAGCACCCCGCCGGCGGCCACTACCTCGCCGCCTATGTCACCGTCGACCCCTCCACGACTTTCGCCGATGACAGCACCCTGTCCGAGGCTCTGCGGCGGCACCTCGCCGACCGCGTCCCCGACTACATGGTCCCCACCACCTTCACCCGCCTGGAGGCGTTCCCCCTCACCCCCAACGGAAAACTCGACCACCGCGCGCTCCCCGCAACGGATCTCACCTCCGGCACCGGCGGACGCCCACCGCGCACCCCCACCGAGACCGCCCTCGCCGAGATCTTCCACGCCGTCCTCCAGCTGGACGAGCACGCCCAGCTCACCGTCAGCGACGACTTCTTCCACCTCGGCGGGCACTCGCTGCTGGCGACCAGGGCCGTGGCGCAGGCGAACTCGCACCTGGGATCAGACCTGACGCTGCGGCAGATCTTCGACCATCCCACCATCGAGTCCCTCGCCCGGATCATCGACCAGAGCGTCTCTCCCCCACGGGGTCCGGCCGTCCGGATCGGTCACCGGCCGCGCCCCGACGAACTGCCTGTCTCCTTCGGGCAGCAGGCGCTGTGGCTGATCGACCAGATGGGCGGCCCGAGCGGCCGGTACGTGGTGCCGGTGGTGCTGCGCCTGCGCGGAGAACTGAACGTCCAGGCCCTGGGCTCGGCGGTGCGTGATGTGGTCGTCCGTCACGAGGCGCTGCGCACGCTGCTGGTCCAGACAGCAGGACGGCTCGCCCAGGTGGTCGTCCCGGCGGACGAGGCAGCCGACCGGATCATCCTGTCCGGCGAGGACTTCACGACCGCGCAGCCCGGCGACGGGAACTCGGCCGGTGTGGAGGCACGCATCACCGAGATGGCGCACTCCGACTTCGATCTCGCCTCCGACCTCCCGATCCGCGTAGCGCTGCTGAAGACCGGCGGCGACGGGTGGGTCCTCGTGATCGCGGTGCATCACCACGCGGTGGACGAGTGGTCGCTGCCTTCGTTGCTCGGTGACCTGTCCACCGCCTACCGGGCCAGGGTCGCCGGCGGGCAACCGGCGTGGCCTCCCCTGCCCGTCCAGTACGCGGACTACGCGCTCTGGCAACGTGATGTCCTGGGTGAGGCGGACGACCCGGATTCCCTGATGTCGCGTCATCTGGCCTACTGGCGCGCGCATCTGGCGCACGCACCCGAGGAGTCCACTATCACCCCGGACCGGGTCCGCCCGGCGGCACCGACCTTTCGGGGCGAGGAACTGCGTTTCACCGTCGATCCACCGGTGACGGCGAAGCTGCGGCAGATCGCCGAGCAGCACGGCGTGAGCATGTTCATGATCGTCCAGGCGGCCACGGCGCTGACGGTCTCGGCTCTGGGCGCGGGCCCGGACGTGGTGATCGGCTCACCGGTCGGCGGGCGCACCGAAGCCGGGCTGGAGAACCTCGTCGGCTACTTCGTGAACACGCTGGCGATCCGCCACCGGTTCCACGCCGCCGACTCCGTCAGCCAGATGCTGAACCGGACGAAACAAACGGTGCTCGAGGCGTTCGAGCACCAGGCCGCGCCCTTCGAGGAGGTCACCCGCGCGCTGGGGACCGAGCGCTCCGCCGACCGCAACCCGCTCTTCCAGATCATGCTCGTCCATCGTCACCGCTCCGAGAACCGGCTGTCAGTAACGTTCGACGGCCTGGAAGCCGACTTCGTCCCTCCCCCCACCACGTCGGTGAAGACCGACATCGACCTGTACGTCACGGACACCCCGGACCAGATCAGCGGGCACCTGGTCTACGCCACGGAGATCCTGGATCGCGCTACCGCCGAACAGTTCTCGCACACCTGGCAGAGGGCACTGGCGGCCCTCACCGACAGCACCGGACAACGGCTCGGTGACCTGGATCTGCGCACTGCCGCCGAGCACCGGCGGACAGGCACGCGCTCGCGGGGCGAAACCGTCGACGTCGCACCCACCACGCTGGACGCGATGCTTCGTGCGCGAGCAGAAACCCGCCCGGACCAGATCGCGGTGATCACCGGCGACGTCGAGATGTCCTACGGGGAGCTGGATTCGCGGGCGAACGCGCTGGCGCGGCTCCTGGCCGACCGGGGTGTCAGCGTCGGTGACCGGGTCGCGGTGGTGCTACCCCGGTCGATGGATCTCGTGGTCGCGCTCACCGGGGTGATCCGCGCCGGCGCGGCCTACGTGCCGGTCGATCCGGGCTATCCCGCCGAACGTCTCCAGCACATGCTGCGGGACGCCGGGCCGCGTGAGGTGATCACCGACCGGCCCACCGCAGACGTGCTGGATCAGGTCCTGGGCCAATCCGCGCGGCGGGTGCTCCTCATCGATCACCCCGACCTACAGCAGCGCCTCACCGTCGGCGCGACGGCACCTGAACGGGTGCGGCCGCTGACCGGGGCGGACCCGGCGGTGGTGATCTTCACCTCCGGCACGACGGGCGTTCCCAAGGGCGTCGTGCTGTCGCACCGCGCCCTGGCCAACCGCCTCGCCTGGGGCACCCGCACACTGGAGTACAGCCCGGACAGTGTGGCTGTCTCCAAGAGCGGCGTCGGCTTCGTGGACGCCGTCACCGAACTGTTCGGGCCCCTGACCGCGGGAGCCACCGTCGTGCTGGCTCGCGACGACGACGCCCGCGACCCCACCGCCCTGCTCGGCCTGGTCCGGCGTCACCGGGTCACGCATCTGCTGACCGTGCCCAGTTTCACCGACGTGCTCGTCCGCCACGACGATGCACCCCGGTCGCTGAACACGCTGCGGTACTGGCTCTCCTCGGGCGAGGTGCTCGACGCCGGAACCGCACAGGCGGCGCGCGCAGCGGCACCGCAGGCGGTGCTGCTCAACTTCTACGGTTCCTCCGAGGTCACCGGCGACACCACCGCGCTCGCCGTCACCGGGCATCCTCATCTGGGCGGCCCCGTGGCCAACACCTCGGTGCACGTGCTGGACGCCTGGCTGCGCCGGGCACCGGTCGGCGTCGCCGGCGAGATCTACGTCGGCGGAACGCAACTGGCCGACGGGTACATCGCTCGCGCCGGTCTCACCGCGGACCGGTTCGTCGCGAATCCGTTCCACGCCGAGGGGGAACGGCTGTACCGCACCGGCGATCTGGCCCGATGGAACGCCCAGGGACATCTCGAATATCTCGGCCGCACCGACGACCAGGTGCAGATCCGCGGATTCCGGATCGAGCTCAGCGAGATCCGCGCTGCCCTCGAGCGTCACCCTGGCGTCTCCGGCGCGACCGTCACCGCACGCGAGCATCCCACCGGCGGTCAGTACCTCGTCGCCTACGTCACCACCACCGGCACACCCGCCGGCACACCCGTCATCGACGACACCCTCCGCGCGCACCTCGCCCAGCACCTGCCCGGATACATGCTGCCCACCGCGATCATCCGCCTCGACGCCTTCCCCCTGACGCCGAACGGAAAACTCGACCAGGGCGCACTACCCGAACCAGACCTCACGTCGGGAACCACATCCGGCCGCACCCCCGAGACATCCACCGAGGCCGCCCTCGCCGCTGTCTTCCGCACCGTCCTGCATCTGGACGCCGGCACCCGGCTCAGCGTCGATGACGACTTCTTCCGCCTCGGCGGAGACAGCATCTCCGCGGCCGAGTTCGTCACCCTGACACGTCAGGAGAATCTTCACTTCACCATGCGGGACGTGTTCGAGCGCAGGACCATCGACGCCCTGGCCGCGACCCTCACGCCGACGTCACCCGCCCCTCCCGCCGAAGGGCTGCTCCTTCCGAATTCCACGGTGATCGAACGGTTGCGCGACGCGGGCGGTGACATCCCCGCGCCGGTCTTCACGGAAGGATTTGTCCTCCCCCCGCACGTGACGAGTGCATCCATCGCATCGGCCTTCGCATCGCTCGTCGCCGGCACCGAAGCGCTTCGCCTGTCCGTCGACACATCGAGTCGACGGCTCTGGCTGACCCGCCTCCTGCCTCCCGAAGCGGTGCGGCCCCGAACGCACGAGCTTCCCGCCGCCGGTGAAATCAACGCCGACGCAATCCGTTCGGCCGCTGTCGATCTGGTCGACGTCTCGGCGGGGCGACCGGCCGGCCTGGCATTCACCCGCACTCCCGAGCGAACGGTCACCTTCCTCGCCGTCCATGCGGCGGTCGCCGACCGCGCGTCCGTGCACCGGCTGGCCGAGCGCCTCGCGGTCTTCCTCTCCGGCCGCGACGCCGTCCCACCGCTGCTCCCGCTCGGACCGGCGCTGGAAGCGATCGACCGTGCGGGCGAGAACGTCACCACCGCCCGCCTCAGCCACTGGAAGCAGCTGTGTGACCGTTCCCGGACGAACGACGCGTCGGCCTTTGAGCGGGGCGCCGTCTCGGTCCTGCGGTGCGATCGAGCGCTGACCGACGATGCCGTCCGCAGCTCGATACGCGCCGGCTGGCGTTCGTCCGGGATGACGCCGCTGCTCGGCGATGTCGTCGACGAGGAGGTCCTGCTGTCCCCGGAGAACGAGTCCGTGCGGGTCGGGGCCTTCACCGCGACGGCCCCGGTGAGCGTCGATGACGACGAGGGCGGCGCAACACCGGAGTTCGCGCTCCTGCGCTACCACAACAAGGTCGCGCGCCGGGCGCTGCGGCGGGCACCCTCCTGCGCCGTCGTGGTGACCCGCGCCTACGGACCGGCCATGGGGACACCGGCGCCTGAAGGTACCGAACTGCTGTACCAGGGGGTCATTCGCTACCGCATCGACCCGGACGCCGTGACCGTCACGTTCCTCGGTCTGGCAGACCACGTCACCAGCGCCCTGCACCAGGCTCTCGCAGACACACTCCCGCAGAACCGTTCACGGCCTATCCACCAGGCGGACGGCCACGCGGACACCGGCCAGGCCGGCCTCCCGGTGAGCGGCCATTGACCGCCCACCGACGGCCATGATTGCCTTGCGCGAGGTCCACCCCCGCACCCCGCGGCGCTCGCCGTGATCCTCGATCACTCCCGGCCGACCGGGCTACGCCGACCGGGCGAAGATCGCCACCCGTCCCGGGGCGGAAATTGACGTGGCGGTGCGCTCTTCCGAAGGATGTCCGGTCCCGGGAGCGGCCGATGAACGGACCCCGGGATCCGCGTTCATCTGGGAGGGAATGACGTGCGTACTTTTCTGCGGTCCACCGTGGTGACGGGTTTCATCGCGCTGATGCTGCTGGCGGTCAGCGCCCCGGCGCAGGCCGCCTCGTACCCGAGCTACAAGAACAAGAAGACCGGGCAGTGCCTGGAGGGACAGGCACGCGACACCTGGTCGGTGTCCGCCTACACGTGCGACGGCAACTCGGCCCAGGACTGGGAGGTCGAGAGCCGGCCGCAGAAGGGCACCAAGAACGACGTGGTGAAGCTGCGCAACGTCAAGTACAACCGCTGCATGGACAGCAAGGCGGGCAAGGACGACAGCGTCTTCTACAACGTCAGCTGCAACACGGGTGACTACCAGCTGTGGGAGGTCTTCTACAACAGCAACGGCACCCGCACCTTCAAGAGCTGGGGCGCCTGGACGAAGCAGGGCCTGCACCTGTGCCTGAGCGACAACCCGAAGAGCACGATCTACGCGCCGCTGCTGAAGACGTGCAACCGCAACTCGGCCCTTCAGCAGTGGAGCAAGGTCTGATCCTCTGACCCGAAAGACCTCGGGCAGGAGCAGAACCGGAGCGAGGGACGCCCGTCGTCCCTCGCTCCGGCGGTTTGCGGTGCGTGGCAGGTGGCCGCGAGGGGCACCCCAGCCAATCACGTTCCGGCGGGCCGGTGGGAGGTTCTGGCAGGGCCTCCCTGCCAGGGATGCGCCCGGGAGGATCCGCCGTTGGACCCTTCCGGAACATCCTCCTCCCCCTCATGGAAAGTCGTTCACCTGTGCGCACTGTCAACGCCTACGCCGCCCCGTCCGCGACCGAGCCGCTGGTTCCGACCACGATCGAGCGTCGTGACGTGGGCGCCCGGGACGTCCTGATCGAGATCCGTTACGCCGGCATCTGCCACTCCGACATCCACACCGTGCGCGGTGACTGGGGCCCGATCACCTACCCGCAGGTCGTCGGTCACGAGATCGTCGGTGTCGTGGCAGAAATCGGCCCCGAGGTGACGAAACACGCCGTGGGCGACCGGGTCGGGGTCGGCTGCATGGTCAACTCCTGCCGCGAGTGCGAGAACTGCCGGGCCGGCATGGAGCAGTACTGCCTGAAGGGCAACACCGGCACCTACGCCAGCACCGACCGCGACGGCACCATCACCCAGGGCGGGTACTCCACCCACGTGGTGGTGGACGAGGACTTCGTGCTGCGGGTGCCGGAGAACCTGGACTTCTCCAAGGTGGCACCGCTGCTGTGTGCGGGCATCACCACCTACTCGCCGCTGAACCACTGGAACGCGGGCCCCGGCAAGAAGGTGGCCGTGGTCGGCATGGGCGGTCTGGGCCACATGGCCGTGAAGATCGCCCACGCGATGGGCGCCGAGGTCACCGTGCTGTCGCGCACGCTGTCCAAGCAGGACGACGGGCTCAAGCTGGGCGCGGACCACTACTACGCCACGGCGGACCCGAAGACCTTCGAGGACCTGGCGAGCACCTTCGACCTGATCGTCAACACCGTCTCGGCGGTCATCGACCTGGACGCCTACCTGGGCCTGCTGCGCCTGGACGGCACCCTGGTCAACGTCGGGGCCCCGGCGCAGCCGCTGCCGGTGACCGTGTTCACGCTGTTCGGCAACCGGCGCTCGTTCGCCGGGTCGGGGATCGGCAGCATCGCCGAGACCCAGGAGATGCTGGACTTCTGCGCCGAGCACGGCATCGTGCCGGAGACCGAGCTGATCGAGGCGTCGTACATCAACGAGGCCTACGAGCGGGTGCTGTCGTCCGACGTGCGCTACCGGTTCGTCATCGACACGGCCACGCTGGCCTCCTGATCACCTGCTGATCACCTTCCGACCGGCCCGGCCACGTCTGCCCACGTGGCCGGGTCCCGGCGCGTCAGCGGGTTGCCAGCGGGTCGTCATCGTCTGGGTGCCGATGGCCGCGAGCAGGTCGAGCTTGCCGCGGGCGTCGGTGCCGGGCCGCGAGGTGCAGACGACGATCCGCAGGTCCGAGCCCTGCGTGGTGAGAACGCGGATCTCCAGGGCGATCTCACCGGCGTGCGGGTGCAGGACGGTCTTGGTGGCGGCCCGGTGCTCGGCCACCACGGTGCGCGAGCAGAGCAGCCGGCAGCGTCTGTGCCACGTCGTGCAGGTACGGCCGCCAGCCCGGGCCCTCCGCGCCCCGGCTCGCGCCACTCCCCCCACCCCGGCCGTCACCCAGCCCTTGCCGCGCGACTCAGGAAGGCCGGACCGCTCCACCGGGCCGGGCAGGCTGTGCGGGTCGGGCAGGCGCACAGACTCCAGGGCGGCCTGGGCGGCCAGGGTGATCAGCTTGGCCCGGCCGGACACGTGGTGGCAGAGCGCGCTGGGCGTGGACCCGAGCGGCGGGCGACCCTGGCCAGCGAGAAGTTCCCGATCTCGGCCAGTGCCGCCGCCGCGATCGCCGAACGCTCCAGCTCCGGCGGACGGCCCCGGCGGCGCGTGCCGGTCTTCGGGTCATAGGGAGCCTGAGCCGTCATTCCCCCGAGCGTAGACAGCCGGGCATTCCTCGCCCCGCCGCACCCTGCCGGGTCTGGGCCGTCGCGCCTCAGCCCAGGAAGAAATCTTCCAGGATGCGGGTGAACTGCTCCGGCCGGTCCAGGTGCACGACGTGGGTGGCGTCGATACGCCGGTAGGTGCCGTGTTTCAGCAGCGACGCGGCCCGTTCGGCGTCTGGCCGGGTCATCGCGCCGTTGAGGGTGCCGTCGGGCAGGACCGTGTAGTCGGCCTGGAGCAGCAGGACCGGGCAGTCGATGTCGGCCAGGGCGGTGGCGTGGTCGAAGCCCTGGTTCCAGGTGCCGTCGTGGAAGGCGGTGCCGAAGCGTGGGTCGTACTCATCCAGGCCCCGCACGAGCAGGCGCACCGTGTCGTTCTTCAGAAAGCCCAGCTCCACCGGCTCACCCGGGTTTCCCCACCGGAACAGCCGCACGCCCTGGGTGAGCAGGTCGCCCGCGCCACGGAACACGTTGTTGTCGAAGAACTTTCCGCTGTGGTCGATCCAGTACAACAGGAAGTCGTCGGTGCCGTCGCGCACGGCGTCGGCGCTGGTGGCGAACGAGCGGTCGGCGATCGTGCCGCCGATCCGCCCGGCCTCGGAGGAGAACAGCGGAGGGTCTTCCAGCAGCACCGCCCTCACCGTGCGGGGGCGGTTCGCGGCCAGCCAGGTGGCCAGCAGCCCGCCGGAGGAGTTGCCGGTGACATAGGCCGGCTCGCCGATCCGGGTCTCGATGAAGTCGGCGAGGTCGGTGCCGATCCGGGTGGCCGTCATGGGATAGCCGGTGGGCGTGACGGTGGCCCCGTGCCCGGGGTAGTCGATGTCGTACACGTGGAACCGCTGGGCCAGCGCGGGCAGCACCCGGCTGTAGGAGAACCAGTCCATGTGCTGGGCGTGCAGCAGCACCAGGGGCGGCCCGTTGTCCGGCCCCTCGGCGTAGCTGAGTTCGACGCCGTTGACCGGGGCGGTCCTCAGCACGTAATCAGCTGCGGAAACCCTTTCTTTCCAAGGGTCTTCGTAGCTGTTCATCCGGTGCACGAAGACCGCGCCGGCGACGCCGGCCAGGGCCGTCAGAGCCCCGAGGCCGATGCCGGTTCTGCGCAGGAGTGCCGAGTGGTGGCGAAGTTTCACCGGCACATCCGACCGTCGCAAACTGTGCGTGGGCGTACCGGCGCCTGACGGCTGCCTGACGGTTGCCTGACCCCCGCTCAGACCTCCCGCTCAGACCTCCAGGGACTCCCCGGCCGCCAGGACCGTCAGCGGCACCTCGCTGAGCATGGCCGGGCTGAAGAAGTTCGCCATCGACCGCTGCCCGATCTCGCTGAGCATGGCCTCATGGATCTGCACCAGCGCCGCCGGTTTCACGGCCCGGACGAAGTCGACGCCCTCACCCACCTTGGTCCACGGGCCGCTGGTCGGCAGCAGCAGGGTGCGCACCTCGGCCTCGGGCACCCTGTAGGAGTCGCCCGGGTGAAACACATTGTCTTGCACCAGGTAGCCGAGGTTGGCGATTTTCGGCACGTCGGCGTGGATGACGGCGTGGTCGGGCCCGTGGGCCGAGACACTCAGCCCGCCCGCGGTGAACCGGTCCCCGTGCCCCACGGTGTGCACCTGGTCCGGGTGCCGCTCCTGCCAGGTGGCGGTGACCGAGGCCGGACCCCACACGTGCAGGTCGTCGCGCTCGTCCAGCGCCGCCGTCAGCACGGCCTCGTCGGCGTGGTCGAAGTGCTCATGGGTGATCAGCACGGCCGTGCTGCCCCGCACCAGCTCGGCGGCGTTCGGCGTGAAGACGCCCGGGTCGATCAGGACCGAACCGGCGGCGTCTTCCAGCAGGACGCAGGCGTGCGCGTATTTGGTCAGCTTCATGGCAGTGCCCCTGTCGACAACGTGGTTGCTTTATACAGTCAAACTGTAGATTTACCTGGCCTTGCTGTGCAAGTGGTCCAGCGCCACCGGCACCTTCACCGGCTCCACCGCCGCCGGCTCCGCGAGCTCCGCCACCTGCCCCTCGGGCTCTGTCACCCGCTCGGCCCTCACCGCCGTGATGCCGGCCAGAATCAGCACGCCACCGAGCAGCTGGAGCACCGTGAGCCGCTCCCCCAGCAGCAGCCAGGCGAAGAGCGCGGCGAACGCCACCTCCAGCAGGCCGACGAACGAGGCCAGCCGCGACCCGAGCAGCTCAGACCCGGTGATGCCCATCGCATAGGCGAAAGCCGTGCTGACCAGGGCGAGCAGGAGCAGCGGCACCCACCAGACCACCGGCGAGCCGAACATCGGCAGATCACCACCCCGCACGGTGAAGGCCAGCAGACCGCCGGCGCCCACCGCACCGAGCAGCACACCGCCCACCAGCAGCCCCGACGCGGCCAGAGCCACCGGCGGCAGCCCGTCTCCGCTTCGGGCAGCGACGGCGAAGTAGGTGGCGCAGCCGGCCGCGGCACCGAAGGCGAAGAGCAGCCCGACCAGGTCGACGGACCGGATCGCCCCCGGCCCGATCACCAGCAGCAGACCCGCGAGCGCCAGGACCGAGCCGGCCAGCACAGTGCGCTGCGGCGTGCGGCGGGTACGGGCCCAGGTGAGACCGACCAGGAGCAGGGGCGCCAGGAACTCGACGAGCAGCGCCGTGGAGACCGGGACGGTGCGGATGGCCGCGAAGTAGGCGAGCTGGGTGAAGGCCACCCCCACCACCCCCATCACGAGCACTCGTGACCGGGCGCGCCAGAGGGACGACCAGCGTCCCCGCATGGACACCAGGGCGACCGGCAGGAGCAGCAGACCACCACCGAGGGCGCGCAGGGTGACGGTGGCGACCGGCGACCACCCCGACTCCATCAGGGGTTTCGCCAGCACCCCCGAGGTGCCGAAGGAGGCGGACGCGAGCAGGGCGGCGAGCAGACCGGTGGACGTGCCTGAGAGCTTCATGCTTCTCCTCGGATGGAGCATTTCGCGCTACCGTCAGGACTCAAAGGCCTAGCACCCATGACGCTAGGCCTCACCAGGTAAGGAGTCAACTTGCATTTTGCCCCTGACACGGAGGAGGCGCTGGACTTCGTCGTCGCGCTGGGCAACACCGATCCGGCCGCCACCCGCACCGGTGAGGACGAGCTCGCCACCGTCGGGGCCCTGGCCGGGCTGCTGGCCCGCTACGCGTTCTCCGGGCGCATCGACCACGACCGGGCCGAGCTCGACCAGGTGCGCGAAACCCGTTCCCGGCTGCGGGATCTGTGGGCGACGAACCGGGACGACGCGGTGGCCCTGGTCAACCGGATGCTGCGCGACGCCGGGGCCCTGCCCCAGCTGGTCCGGCACGACGCCTCCGACTGGCACCTGCACGGCGCGTCCCCCGACGCCCCACTGGCTCAGCGTCTCCAGGTGGAGGCCGCGCTGGCCTTCGTCGACGTGATCCGCACCGACGCGATGGGCCGGCTGCGCATGTGCGAGGCCAACGACTGCGCCGGGCTCCTGCTCGACCTGTCCCGCAACGGTTCCAAGCGCTTTTGCAGCGTGCGCTGCGGCAACCGGATGAACATGATCGCCTTCCGCGAGCGCAGGGGCGCGGTGGACGGCGGAACGACCGCCTGATCATGGGACAGAAACACTGCCCGGTCACCGTGCGCATCCGTACGGCCGTACTACGGTGCTCGTCCATGGAGCCGATCCCCGCTGATCAGAACCCCGTTCGCCGAGGATGCGTGTGGATCGTCGGTTACGCCACGCATGCGATGGTCACTCGTCTCACGGCCGAGCTGAAAGGCCGCGGGCATCACGTGGACGTGATCGATCCCGCCATGCTGGGCACCGAGCTCGACGACGGGGTGGAGTCGGCGGTCGGTCTCCCGGGCGGCCGGCCCGACCTGGTGGTGCTCGCGGTCTCCACCGACCAGATCAGCGCGACGCTGGCCGTCAGAACCCTGATGGACGACGGAATACCGGTGCTGAACCCGCCCCGGGCGGTGCTTCTGGCCGCGGACAAGTTCGCCACGGCGCGGGTGCTGGCCGCCGCGGGGCTGCCGGTTCCCCGCACGGTGAACGTGTGCACCGCGCAGGCCGTCGTCCACCACGGCGAGCGCCTGGGCTGGCCGGTCGTGCTCAAGAGCGCCGACGGCAGCGAGGGCACGCAGGTCACGATGTTGCGAGGGGAGCACGACGTCGTCCCCGCCCTGACCGAGATCCGTGCGACGCTGGGACTGGCCGCGGACGTCCGGAATTCACTGGTCCTCCAGGAGGTTGTGGAGGCGCTGGTCCCCGGCGACCGGCGGATCTTCGTGGCGGGCGGGCAGGTGATGGCCACCATGGACCGGCTGCCCCGCCCCGGCGAGTGGCGCTCGAACCTGAGCCTGCTGGCCCGGCCCGTGGCCGCGCGTGCAACCCCCGCCGAGGAACGTCTGGCGCGCCGGGCGATGAGCGCGGTCGGGCTGGACTTCGGCACGGTCGACATCATGCGGACCTCCCGGGGACCGGTGGTGATCGAGCTCAATGCCTTCGGTGACGTGCTGGACGTCGCCGTGGTGAGCGGGATCGACCTGGTCGGCTCGCTGGCCGACGTCGTCGAGCAACGCGCCGGCCTGTGCCCGGACGAGCCGGTCTCACCACGCGAACTCACCGATGAGGAGGCCGCCCGGCTGCGCCGGTTCTGCTGGGACCGGCTGGACGCCAAGCGCGAGCAGCTGGGCCTGGCAGACTTCAGGACCTGGGCATTCGCCTGAGCGGGTAGGTGAGCGGTGCGGGCGGAGCGAACCAGCATGCCACCCGTCGCGGTGACGCGGGTGAGTCGTGAAAGTGAAACGCGCACAAGCATGGACGTCCGTCCCCCGTAGACGTGCCCGGTCGCCCCGGGCGGTCGGGGAGTAGAGCACAACCGCCGGGTAAGCCCTTTGCCGTGGCCGGGTTACGATCCCCGGGCAGCACACACGACCGCGAGGGAGCGCCGGTGATCGCCGCCGAGAGGCATGAGGCCGTACTGCGTGAACTGCGGCTGCGGGGCACGCTGGCGGTGTCGGAGTTCGCCGGCCGGCTCGGGGTCTCACCGATCACGCTGCGCCGCGACCTCCAGATCCTCCAGGACGCCGGTGAACTCACCCGGGTGCACGGGGGTGCCGTGCCGGTGCGGCGTCCCGCCACCGGTGAGCCCCTGCCGCAGAACACGTATGGACGACGAAGCCGGCAGCAGCTGGCCGCCGCCTTCGGTCTGGCGCCGGCCGGCGCCACACCCTCCGTGGTCGCGACCATCGGCATGATCGTACCCACCCGGCACTACTACTACGCGGGCACCATCGAGGGCGCCCAGACCGCGGCCCGCCTGGCCGGAGTGCGCCTGGTGCTGGCCGTCTCGGACTACGACGAGACCGAGGAGATCCGCCTGTTCCGGCGCATGCTGCGGCTGGGCACGGACGGCGTCCTGATCACGCCGAGCCGCTCCGGCCTGGAGCACTCCCCGGTGCGCGACCTGGTCGAGTCGTCGCCGGTGCCGGTCACCGTGCTGGAGCGGGTCTGGGACTTCCCGGCGCGCTCGCGGGTGGTCGACTCGGTGCGCTCGGACCACCGGGTCGGCGCCGAGCTGGCGGTGCGGCACCTGGCCGGGCTCGGGCACCGCCGGGCCGGGCTGTGGACGTTCGGCAACCCGCACGTCGGGGAGATCCGTTCCGGGTTCGAGACGGAGGCGCGGCGGGCCGGGTTCGAGCTGCACCGGCCGGTTTTCGGCGAGGGACACCGGGACTGGAACACCACCGACCTGACCCGCAACGTGCGCCGCTACCTCCAGGAGGCGCTGGCCGCGGGCGTCACCGCCCTGCTGGTGCACCCCGACGAGCTGGCCCTGCGGATGAGCCAGGTGGCGCTGGAGGCCGGGGTGCGGGTGCCGGGCGACCTGTCGATCGTCGCCTACGACGACGAGACCGCCGGTCTGGGCGAGCATCCCCTGACCGCGATCGCGCCGCCCAAGCAGGAGATCGGGTTCGCCGCTGTCGACGCCTGCCTGCGGGCCATCGCCCACCACGGGCCCACCACACCGGATTTCCCGGCCCAGCGCATCCGGCTGCTGCCGACACTGCGGGTGCGGGCGTCCACCACCCCGCCGTCCACGCTGTCCACCGGACCGCGGTCCGTCACCCGGGCGTCCACCGACCGGCTGTCGCGTGGCCTCAGACCCGCGCCCGCACACCGTCCAGGGCCATCGTCAGCACCCGCTCCCGCTGCCCCTCCCCGACCTGGTCCGCACCGCTGATCCCCCGCACCAGGAACAGCACGTCGTCGAAAACCACGTCGGACCGGGCCTTCCCGGCTTCCTGCGCGCGCCGCAGCAGAGGCTCCCCGGCGGCGTGGATCAGTTCGCGGGCGGCGACGAACATCGGGTCCTGGTGGTTGAGCGCGTCGAAGATCGCCTTCTTCGTGGTCGCGTAGGCCACGAACTGCCGCAGCCAGGTGTCCAGCGCGTCCCACGGGTCCTCGTCACGCAGTTCCCGCGCCACCCGGGCCAGTGCCTCGACCTCGTCGAGATAGACGGCCTCGAACAGGTGCTGCCGGGTGGGGAAGTTGCGGTAGAGGGTGGCGATGTTGACGCCGGCCCGGCGGGCGATCTCCTCCAGCGACGCCGCCGCCCCTTCCCGGGCGAACACCTCGCGGGCGGCGTCGAGCAGGGCGTCGAAGTTACGGCGTGCGTCGGCCCTCTGGGGCCGGCGCACGGTGGCGCGCCGGGCGTCGGGCTCGATCGGCGGCGTTGACAACCGCAGGGCCCCCTTCGTTAAAGTCAAGGAGTGCCTTCGGTTAGCCGGAGGCACCCCTCAACCTAGCGCGGGGCCCTTCCGCGCCGGGCAGCCCGTCCAGCCAGCCACGAGGAACACCCATGACCACCATCGGATTCATCGGCACCGGCAAGATCGGCGCGACCGTCGCCCGGATGGCCGTGACCGCCGGGCACGACGTCGTCCTCAGTAACCGCCGCGGCCCGCAGTCCCTGCACGAGCTGGCCGGCGACCTCGGCCCCCGGGCCGTCGCGGCCACGCCGGAGCAGGCCGCCCGGGCCGGCGAGATCGTCGTACTGGCCGTGCCGCTGGAGGCCTACCGGCAGATCCCCGCCGGACCACTACGCGGCAAGGTGGTGATCGACACCGCCAACTACAAGCCCGCCGAGCACCCGGGACGCCTGCCGGACGCCGACAGCGGCGTCACCACACCGCACGAGCTGATGCAGCACCACCTGCCCGGATCGTTCGTGGTGAAGGCCCTCGCCAACATGTTCTTCCGGCACCTGCCCGACCTGGCCCGCCCGGCCGGCGCCCCCGACCGCAGCACCCTGCCGATCGCCGGCGACGACCCGGACGCCAAGGCCGCGGTGAGCGCGCTGCTGGACTCGCTCGGCTACGACACCCTCGACGCCGGGCCGCTGGCCGAGAGCCGCCGCTTCGCCACCTTCGGCACACCGGCCAACCAGGCCTATCTCGATCCCGAAGGGATGTTCGCCGTTCCCGGCCACCCCGCCCCGGCGACCCGGATCGCCGAACTGCTGCGCAGCGTCCCCTGATCCGACCCCTCAGCGGCTGAAGGTCAGATGCACCACGCCGCCGGGCGACGACACCGCCTCCACCCGGTAGTGCTGCTCCAGCCCCTCCAGCCCGTCCCACAGCCGCACGCCCCGCCCGAGCAGGATCGGGACCTGCACGGCGTGCAGGTGGTCGACCAGGCCCGCGGCCAGGAACTGCCGCACCGTGCCCGGCCCGCCCCCGATCCGCACGTCCTGCCCCCGCGCCCCCTCCCGGGCGACGGCGAGCGCGTCTTGCGGGGTGGCGTCGAGAAAGTGGAAGGTGGTGCCGCCGTCCATCGCCAGCGCGGGACGCGGGCGGTGGGTGAGCACGTAGGTGGGGGTGTGGAACGGCGGGTTCTCACCCCACCACCCGCGCCACTGCGGGTCGTCCTGCCAGCCGGGCGGGCCGAACTTGTTGGCGCCCATGATCTCCGCGCCGATGCCGGGCCCGAACCGCTCGGCGAAGGCGTTGTCGACGCCCGCGCTGCCCGTCTCTTCTCCCGGTTCGACCACGCCCAGCTCGTGCCAGAACCGGGTCGCCTTCATCCAGCCGACCAGGCGGTGGCCGGCGTGGCCGAACGGCGCGTCGGCGGACTGACCCTCGCCGGTGGCGAACCCGTCGAGCGAGATCGAGAAGTTGTGGACCCTGACCCGCGACATGCGGCTCCTTCAATGGTGGTGGACGTTCCCACCTCAAAGACTCACCCGCCGCCAGGATCTCATCGCCGATCCGGAGAGAATTCCGCCTGCCCGGGCGGCCGGAGCTGGAGCGGGCACCCGGGGGTGGACGCCGGCCGGTCGCCGACGGATGCTCGAGTCGCCGGCACCGCGTTCACCGGAGGGGGCAACCATGACGCACAAGCCACGCGCACTCCTGCTCGAGGGTATCCACCCCAGCGCGGTGGAGGTGCTCGAGCAGGACGGCTATCAGGTCGACACCCGCCCGGTCGCCCTGTCGGAGGCCGAGCTGGCCGAGGCCCTGCCGGGTGTCGAACTGCTGGGCATCCGCTCGAACACGACGATCGGCGAGCGCACGCTGTCGCGGTCGCCGGACCTGAAGGCACTGGGCTGCTTCTGCATCGGCACCAACCAGGTCGACCTGGAAACGGCTACGGCCCGGGCCCTTCCGGTGTTCAACGCGCCGTACTCCAATTCCCGCAGCGTGGTGGAGCTGGTGATCGGCGAGATCATCGCGCTGTCGCGGCGGCTGACCGACAAGAACCGGCTGCTGCACGCGGGCATCTGGGACAAGTCCGCGCGCGGCAGCCACGAGGTGCGCGGGCGCACACTGGGTATCGTCGGCTACGGCAACATCGGCACGCAGCTGGCCAACCTGGCCGAGGCCATCGGCATGCGCGTCGTGTTCCACGACATTGCCGACCGGCCCGCCCACGGCAACGCGCAGCGCATGCGTGACCTGCCCACGCTACTGGCCCGGGCCGACGTCGTCAGCCTCCACGTCGACGGGAGACCGGGCAATGCGGGCCTTTTCGGCAGGGCCGAGTTCGCCCGGATGAAGCCTGGTTCGCTGCTGGTCAACGCCTCCCGCGGAATGGTGGTGGACGACGCGGCCCTGCGGGAGAGCATCGCGGGCGGGCATCTGGCCGGGGCCGCGCTGGACGTGTTCCCGGTCGAGCCCAAGGCGCAGGGCGATCCCTTCGAGTCCGGGTTGCGGGGGCTCGACAACGTCATCCTCACCCCGCACGTGGCGGCCTCCACGCAGGAGGCCCAGGAGGAGATCGGCTGGTTCGTCGCCGGGAAGCTGCTGCGCTACGTGCGGGACGGCTCCACCGGGCTGGCCGTGAACCTGCCCAACGTCCAGACCGCGCCCAGCGCTAACGTTCTCACCCTGCTGCACCGCAACGTGCCGGGGGTGATGGTCGACCTGAACCAGGTGCTGCAAGACGCCGGGCTGAACATCACCGCCCAGTCCCTGGCCACCGCGGGCGATCTCGGCTACGTGGTCACCGCGGTGGACCGGCCGGTGCGGGAGTCCGTGCGCCAGGCGATCGCCGCGCTGCCGACCACGGTCGACTGCCGGCTGCCCGGTTAGAGCTGCCCGGACAGAGCTGCCCGGACAGAGCTGCCCGGACAGAGCTGCCGGTCAACGGATTACGGCCGACACCTGCCACGGCGCCGCGCCCACGGTGTCGAGCGCCACGGACAGGCCGGGCACGGACAGCTCGATGGTGGCGGCGGCGACCGTCAGGACGTCCCACAGCACGTCACCGGGTGGCCCGGGAGCGCGCAGCAGGTGCCTGATCCGGGTCCAGGCCTCCTGCTGACCGGGCCACCCCGACACCGGCGAGGCCGCCTGCCTGTCCGACCGCCGGGCCACCTGTGACGCCGCCTGTGACGCCGACTGCCGGGCTGCCTGCCGGGCTGCCTGCCGGGCCGACTGCCGGGCTGCCTGCCGGGCCGCCTGCCGGACCATGGCCGCCGCGGCCAGAGGCTCGTGCGGGCAACCGGCGAGCCGGGCCCAGCTGGCGTCCTCGTCGAGGTCGTGCGGCGGGCACTGCTCGTAGAGCTCACCGGCCAGGGCCCGCAGCCGCGCGCCCGGCACCCGCCCGGGCCGGCGCACCGCGCCGAGCACCGGCAGGCCGGTCGCGCTCTCCAGCATCGCGAGTTCCCGCACCACGTCGGCGGGTTCGTCGGCGCTGTGGACGAAGTTCAGCAGTACGCTCGGCCCGGCCAGCTCGGCGCGGATCTCGGAGCCGGACCGCTTGCGCGGGTCGGCGGAGCCCTTCACCCCGGACAGCCGGGCCGCCGCGGGAGGACCGGCCGGTGTCCAGGTGCGGTCGCGCAGCACCAGCAGCAGGCTGTCGCCGCTGGTCAGGATGCGGTCGACCAGGTCGACCTTGTCCTCGGTGGCATTGGTGAACTGGTACCGCCACAGCTCCCGGATCAGCATGACCCCGAACCGGAAGCGCCATGCGCCCACCACGTCGAACCCGCGCACGTCCAGCGCCCGCAGGGCCCGTTCCAGCCGCCGCCCGGCCACCGCCTCCGGCTTCAGCACGGCCACCGTGACCGGCAGGACCAGCTCGGGCGGCAGCTCCCGCAACCCCGCCCGCACGTACGGGTCGCCCAGGTAGCTCGCGACCTTCCGGGGACTGCGGCTCAGGCGGCGCAGCTCGTCCTCGCGGACGGTGGCCGGACGGGGCGCCGTCACCGGCTCACCGCCGGCTTCCTCGCGGTCCACGGCGCGGGATCGCGCCCGGCCGACCGCGGCCTCTGATCCGCCCACCACCGCACCGACTTCCGCACCACCCCGGCGGGATCCTCGACCACGCGCGTCGGTTCGAAGGGCGCGGCCAGGCTGGTGTACCCCTCGAACATCCCGAGCAGACGCACCGCCTCGAGTTGCACCGGGGACAGGTGCTTCTCGGCGAAGGACAGGAAGAACCGGTGCCAGCTGTCCGACGGCACGCACGGCGGCACCGCGATCGGGGCGATGCCGCGGGCGTCCCGCCACTCGTTGATCGTCTCGCAGGTCAGGCGGGTCAGATCGGCCAGCCGCAGGCACCGCTCCCCGGCGCTGACGATCTCCAGCCGGGTACCGGCCGGCGGGGACCCCAGCGCCGCGTCCACGACGGTGGCGGCCACCAGGTCGACCGGCGCGATCTCGACGAAGCCCTCCGGGCTCCCGACCACCACCGCGGCCATCCCGGAGACGATCGCGCGCAGCAGCCCGTAGGGCCCGCTGAACCGGGAGATCGCCCCGTCCTGCCGCCGTCCCAGCACCAGTGGTGGACGCACGACGGTCAGGGCGTCCGGGCACGCGGACCGGACGATGTTCTCGCACTCCGCCTTGGACCACTCGTAACCGTTGCGGTAGCCGCCGAATCCGGTGGTCAGTGGGTCACCGGCGACCCGCGCACCGCCGACGTAGGCGGTGGAGACGTGCACCAGGTGGGTGCCCGGGCCGAGCAGACCGGTCAGGGCCCGGGTCGGCTCGATGTTGGCCGTCGTCGCCTCGCGGGCCGTCATCGTCCAGCGGGTGGACGCCGCGAGGTGCACCACCACGTCCCAGGGCCCGCGCAGGTTCTCGGGCGGGGGTTCGGCCACCAGGTCCCACGGCACGGTTCCGGGCACGGAGCCGGTGCGGGTGGTGGCCACGACGTCGGCCTCTCGCGTGGGTGCGGTGCGGGCGGTGAACTGGCGGACGACCTCACGGCCGACGACGCCCGCGGCTCCGGTGACGAGGACACGCATCCGGGAAACTCCCCTCAGGACGAGCGGGACAGGGTGGTCGGTGACGGTTCGGTGGTCGGCTCGGTGGGTGACTGGGTGGGTGAATCGATGGACGACGCGGCGGTGAGAGCGCGCAGCCCGGGCGCGGTCTCGTCCAGGTCGAGCCCAGCGGGCAGGCCCAGCCCACGGCGGCCGAGGAACTGCCGGGTGGCCAGGCCGGTGGGCGGGTGGAACCGGATCGCCTGCATGTCGCGCCAGAGCCGTTCGAGGCCGGCGGCCCGGCTGAGCGAGACCCCGCCGCAGACCTCGGCGAGCGCGCCGATCGCGGCGGGCAGCACCTCCGCCGCGTGCTGCTTCAGACCCAGCACAGCCGGCAGAAGGCGTTCCGGGTCGGCACCGGCATCCATCGCGGAAGCCGTTGCCGCGCAGGCCGACTCCAGGGTGAGCACGCGCGCGAGGTGTTCCCCGGCCACGGCCTGCACGCTGGGCAGCTCGGCCCGTGAGGCGTCCAGGTGCGCGATCCGGCCCCGGGCCGTCAGCGTCCGCACCAGGGCCAGGGCGGCGTCCAGCACCCCCAGGTAGCAGGCCGTGCTGGTCAGGACGAACCAGATCACCCCGGCGGCCACCACGTCGTCGTCCTGTCCCACCGGGCCGGTGTAGAACACCAGGTCGTCCGGCACCTCGCAGTCCTGCAACCGCAGGGTGTCGGAACCCGAGCCACGCATGCCCAGGGTGTTCCAGGTGCGGTCCACCGACACCCCGTCGGCCGTGGTGGGCAGCAGGATCACCAGCAGGCGCTCCGGCCCGTCGTCGGGGTGGGACTGCGCCTGGAGGCAGGCCAGATCGGCGTCGGCGGCCAGCGAGCACGGGCTCTTGCGCCCGGACAGCACCCAGCCCCGCGGCCCGCGGCGGGCGCGCAGGGTGGAGCGGACCACCGAACCGCCCAGGCTAGGTTCCGCGAAAGCCGATGCCACCAAACGGTTCTGGGTGGCGACGGCCTCCAGCAGCATCCACGACACGTCGGCCCGGCGGCGCCACTGCTCGACCATCAGGCCGGTGGAGAACAGATGCATGTTCACCGCGACGGCCAGCGCCGGGTCGGCCGCGGCCAGGCGGCGCTGCGCGGCACAGCAGCGCAGCACGCCCGCACCGGCACCGCCGAACTCGGTGGGGATCGCCAGGCCCGGCCAGGACGCCCCACGCAGGGCCGCCAGCCCCGCCGCGGAGATCCGCCCGCTCCGGTCGGCCTCCACGGCCCCGGACCGCACCGTGTCCAGCACCGGGCCGGGCAGCAGGTCGGCGGTGTCCGGCCAGAGTCCGGAAGCCGTTGCACCCCAGGCCGACTCGCCGAACTCGCCCGGCGCAGCACTCATCCCCGCACCCCGGGAACCCCGCCCGCCGAACTCGCCCGGTGCCGCGCTCATCGCTGGGTTCCCGAGGCGACGGTGGCCCGGGCCGCCGAGGTCAGCTGTGCGTCCAGCACGGCCAGCGCCTCGGCCAGGTCGGCGTCGCTGGCGACCAGCGGCGGCATCAGCCGCAACGTGGTCGGGCGGCTCAGGCAGGGCGAGACCAGCAGGCCGGCCGCGGCGAGCCCGACCATCAGCTCCCCGGCCAGGGCGGGCCCGGTCAGGTCCAGGCCCCACAGCAGCCCCCGGCCGCGCACCCCGGCGATCGCGTGCGGGTGCACGGCGGCGATCCGCCGCAGGCCGGTGCGCATGGCCGTCTCGATCTGCCGGCCGCGCGGCGCCAGCTCCTCGATCGCCCGCAGGGCCGCCGGCAGCGCCGCGCAGCTCAGCGGGTGCCCGCCGAAAGTGGCCGAGTGCAGGAAGGGATCAGCGGTCAGCGGCCGGTACAGGCGTTCCGAGAAGACCGCGCCGGACAACGGCACCACCCCGCCGCCGAGCGGCTTGCCGACCAGAACGGCGTCCACCGGCAGCCCCCAGGTCAGCGCCAGCGAGCGCTCCCCGCAGCGGCGCAGGCCGCACTGGATCTCGTCGGCGATGACCGGGGTGCCGTGGCGCCCGGCACTCGCGCACCAGGCGGCGAGCACCCGGCGGTCCAGCGCGCGCACGCCGTTCTCCCCCTGCACCGGCTCGACCACCAGCGCGGCCACGTCGCCGTTGCGCACGTACCGCTCGACGGCGTCCGGGTCGTCGGCGGCCACGTGGACGCACTCGGCGAGGCTTCCCTCCAGGCCGCGCCGGAACTCCGGGCGATGGGTGAGAGCCAGTGCGCCCAGCGTCTTTCCGTGGAAGGCGCCCTCCACCGCGAGCACCCGGCGGCGGCCGGTCACCAGCCGGGCCAGTTTCGTCGCGACCTCGACCGTGTCGGAGCCGTTGAGCCCGAGGTACACCCGGGGCAGGACGTCGCCGAAGTAGCCGGACAGGGCCGCCGCGGCCTCGGCCGCGGCCGGGTTGGCCAGCGTGCGGGTGGAGGTGGGCATCACGTCGAGCTGGGCCCGCACCGCGGCCACCACGTCCGGGTGCCGGTGCCCCAGCAGGGCGACCGCGTAGGAACCGAAGTCCAGCGCCCGGCGCCCGTCCGAGAGCGTCACCCGGCTGCCCTGTGCCGAGGCCTCCACCGCGCCCTGCCCGGCGAAGGAACCGGTGAGCGCGAGCCGGGGCGGCAGGTGGGCGCGCATACGCTCGAAAACCTTTCCGGCATCGACGGTCACGACCGGCTCACCCCGGCCCGATCATCGGCCCGGACATCGGCCCGGACATCGGCCCGGACATCGGCCTGCACCTGGGGCCGGCCCACCTCCTGCCCCGGTCCCCGGCCCACCTCCTGCCCCGGTCCCCGGCCCACCTCCTGCCCCGGTCCCCGGCCCACCTCCTGCCCCGGTCCCCGGCCCACCTCCTGCCCCGATTCCCGGCCCACCTCCTGCCCCCGTTCCTGGCCCGCCTCCCCGGTCGCCCGGCTGCCCGCGCCCAGCCAGGCCGAGGGCATGGCGACGGGCAGGTGCGCGGCCTGGTTGACCGGCAGGATCTGCCGGGCCAGACGCAGGGCGGGAAAGAGCCCCTCGGGCCGGCGCACCGAGGGGGCCGGGCCGTCGTACCCGAGCTCGGCCTCCAGGGCGTGCACGTACGCCTCGACCGCCGGCAGCCACGAGGCCGCCTCGACCGGGTCGTGCGAGCGGGCCATCGCCCGCACCAGGCCCAGCCCGGCCGCGACCACCTCCTCCGGCAGGCCCGCGAACGGGTCGGCGAGAGCGTCCGTCACGTCCGGCACCAGACCACCGGCCAACAGCGCCCTGACCGTCAGCGTGCGCAGCACCAGGTCACGCGTGGCGTAGCGGGCCACGGGCAGCTGACCGGCCTCGACCGCCCCGACCACGTCCTCGTAGGAGGCGTGCACGTCCAGCAGCAGCTCCATGCTCCCGTGACAGTGAAAAGCCGCCCAGCGTCGTGGATCCACCTCACGCACCCCCATCACGTCCCTCCTCGTGCACCGAAAGCCACACCAGGTCCTGTTCGATCAGCCGCCGCAGGTCCGGCGTGACCGCCGAGACCCGGCCGCTCCAGCTCAGGTTCGGGTCGGCGGCCGGGTCCGCGGCCGCGAGTTCCACGCCGCGCAACCCCCAGCGCTGCACCAGCGCCCGGTCGTGCACGCGCCAGGTCGAGGTCCCCTCCGCCAGACGCACCGTGACCAGCGGGTCGTCGGGCAGCGGCCGGTGCGCGGTGAGCCGGGTGATCAGGCCCTCGGCCCGGTCGCGGTAGGCGGCCACCTCCCGCTCCCGCAGCGGCAGGTCCATCAGGGCGGCGTACTCGGCCACCAGGTCCGCCCGGCCCAGGCGCTCGAGCTTCAGCCCCAGCCACTTGGGCCCCACGTAGGTCTGCCCGGCCTCGGTCGCCACCACGTCCAGCGCCGCCGTGGCGGCGTCGCACCAGCGCACGGCGGCGGCCATCGGCCGGGCCGGGGCCAGGAGCCGGGCCGCCGTGCGGCAGCGCAGCGTCTCGCCGCGCCACCAGTCCCGCGCGTAGTCCACCACCTGCGGGCGCATCCCGGCCTGCCAGTCCCGCCACGGCCCGGTGCCCGCGAGCGCCGCCCCGAAGGTGAGCCGGGCCAGGCGCAGCAGTCGCGACCGGGCCGCACGCCAGGACGCGCTGTCGGCGCGTTCCTCCCCGCCCTCACGCAGCACGGCCGACGCCGTCCTCACCCACTCCGCCTCCACGTAGGTGACGTCCACCGCGACCCCGAGACCGTGCGAGCTGATCGGGAAGTCGGTGACCTGGGCGTCCACGACGACGTGCAGGTCGACGTCGCTGGCGGCGTTGCCGAAGCCGTGCAGCACCGACCCGGAGGCCACCACCAGCAGCGGTTCGCCGAAGGCGTCACTCACCTCCGCGAGCAGCGCCTCGTCACTCACCCCCGGACCCGCGAGGAACGTCCTCAGGTTGTCGTGCATGCGCCTGTCGGTGATCATGAACGGTCCCTTCCCGGAACGCAGCGGGCATCAGGTGAGAGCGGACTTCTCCCTGCGGTAGTCGAGGGAGCCCAGGCCGACGGCCCCCAGCACGACGGTGAGCAGGCCGATGAGCAGCAGCGCCTCCAGCGTCGGGCCCCACGAGCCGCCGCCCGTCGTGGCCTCGTCCAGGGCACGCATCGCCCAGTGCTGCGGCGTGATCAGCCCCAGGGCGTGCGACAGGGCCGGCAGGTTCTCGTCGGGGACGATGGTTCCGCCCACGCTGCCGGACGTCAGCAGCAGCACGTAGGCCACGCTCTGGAAGTCCGGGGAGGTGCGGGTGACGGCGTACAGCACCACGCCGAGCGCGCACCCGGCCAGCACCAGCGCCGCGCCCACCACGACCAGCTGGGCCACGGACCCGTGCAGCGGCAGGCCGTACGCGCCGAACGCGACGGCCCAGAACACGGTCAGTTGCAGCGCTCCCGCCCCGGCCACCGGCAGGAGCTTGCCGACCAGGAAGGCCGCCCGGGACGGGCGGCTGACGGCCTGCCGGGCCCAGGTGTGACTGGTGTACTCGCGGAAGAACGCCAGACCCGCGTAGTTCACGGTCATGAAGCTGAACATCACCGCGACGCCGACCATGGAGCGGCCCGGCACGGCCTGCGGGCCGGACCCCGCCACCGCCGGGCCGAGGGTGACCGACAGCACCGCCGGCACCACGAACATGAAGGCCAGCGGCGTGCGCATCCGCCACATGATCAGGCTGTCGGTCACCGCGAAGGCCCGGGCCACGGCCCAGAACGGCGGATGGTTCTCACTCGTCATCGACGGCTCCCCGCAGGTGCGGGTCGGCGGCGAGCGCGTCGCGCAGCCGGGCCCCGGTGGTCCGGATCTCCTTAAGCCGTTCCCGCCCGTCGGCGTGGTGCAGCAGGTAGTCGCGCAACTCGGCGACCGTGCGGGGAACCGGTAGGCGGCGCTGCCGGGACGTGCCGGCGTCCGTGGTCTCCAGCAGCAGTTCGCGACGGTGGGCCGCCATCAGTTCCGGCACCGGGGCGTGCCGGGCGACCACGCCGTCGCGCACCACCACGGCGTGGGTGCACATCTGCTCGATGTCCTCCGGGTAGTGCGAGGTGACCAGCAGCGCACAACCGTCGATACGCCAGCGGCGGGTGAGTTCCACCAGCCGGGAACGGGTCTCGAAGTCCAGGGCGGTGGTCGGCTCGTCGAGCAGGCGCAGCGGCGGGTCGTGGACGAAACTCGCCGCCAGGTGGGTCAGCCGCTGCCAGCCGCCGGAGAGCCGGTGCACGGGCTCGTGGGCGCGGCCGCGGAGCCCGAACTCGTCCAGGGTGGCGGTGACCGCGCCGGCCACCCGCTCGGGCGGGCAGAGGATCCGGGCCATGTGCCGGAGGTTCTCGGCCGCCGTCAGCTGCGGGTAGAGCGCCACCTCCTGGGTGGCGTACCCGACCAGCTCGCGGCGCCAGGCCCGGGCACCGGCCAGGGTGACCGTGCCCTCACGGTGTCCCGACCGGGCCTCCAGCAGGGCACTGAGGAAGGTGCTCTTGCCGGAGCCGTTGGGTCCCAGCACTCCCACGGACTCCCCGGGGGCCACCCGTAGCGACATGCCGCGCAGAACCGGTCGCTCCGCGCGCGGGTACTGGAACGACAGGCCCTCGACGACCAATTCCCCCCGCATCCGCGTCGGTGCCGGGCGGGCCGGGGCACTCATCGGCTGGACACCAGCCGCCGCTCGATGCCGGCGAGCATCTGGAGGGCATTCTCCCGCAGCGCCGTCACGGCGACCGGGTTGAGCATGTCGGCCAGCAGCGGGATGCCGATCTCGAAATCCACGTACAGCGTGATGACCGACCCCCCGCCCCCGACGGGGGCCACCTGCCAGTAGCCGGAGAACCGCTCCAGGTCACCGCTGGTCTGGTGGAAGACGATGCGGTGGGCGTCGTGGTCGAGCAGTTCCTCCTCGGTCCACTCCAGGATCGAGCCCTTCAGGAACGTCGACCAGGCGATGAGCCGGCGCTCGCCGGTGAGCTTCTCGACGAGCCGCACCGAGCGGACGTTGTCCATGCACGCGGCATAGCCCTCCACGTCGATGACGGCCGCCCAGGCCTCGGGCTCGCCTGCGGCGACGGTGTGGGTCACTTCAACGGTGGGCATGTCGCTCCTCGTGATGGCCGAGTGATGGCCGGTCAGGCGACCGGGCTGGGAACCGCCGGGTGGGCGGTCGTCTCCTGCGCGATCAGCTCCTCGATGTCGTCCCGGCAGCTGCCGCACCTGCTGTTGGCGCCGCTCACCCGGCGCAGGTCCTCGACGGTGCGGTGACCGCACCGCACCAGGCGGGTGATCTCGTCCTCCCCGACGTCGGCGCACACGCACACCACGACGTCGTCGTCGTTCACGGCCGGCTCCCGGTCCAGCTCCCGGTCCAGCTCCCGGTCCAGCTCCCGGTCCAGGTCCCGATCCAGGCCGTCAGCTCGGGGTCGAGCAGCGAGCCGACGACCAGGTCCGCGTCCAGGGGCCGGTCCGGCAGGCTGGGGACCCCGACGACGCGCACCCCGGCCGCCCGCGCCGAGCGCGTACCGGTGGCCGAGTCCTCGAACGCCAGGGTGTGGGCCGGGTCGACGCCGAGCCGGCGGCAGGCGGTGAGGTACATGTCCGGGGCGGGCTTGGGCTCGGCCACCTCGTCGGCGGCGACGCTCACCCCGAAGGTGCCCGCGAAACCGCCCCGGGCCAGGGCGGCGTCGAGCAGGGCCCGCGGCGAGTTGCTGGCCACCGCCACCGGAACGGCATTGCGCACCAGCTCCACCAGGGCGTGCGCCCCGGCCATCGCCTGCGCCTGCCGGGTCACCACCTCGGTGACCAGGCCGAGCAGTTCCGCCGACAGCGACCGGGCCGCGGCAGGCTCACCGAGGTGGCCGGCGATCGCGACCCCGACCTGCTCGATCGAGCGGCCGATCACCAGCTCCTTCTGCTCCACGCCGAAAGGCAGCCCGCGGCGCGCGAACACCTCCCGCTCGGCCACCGTCCAGCACGGCTCGGTGTCCATCAGCAGGCCGTCGCAGTCGAACACCACCGCGGCCGGGCGCCACCCGCCGGACCAGCCGTCGCAACGCGTCATCTCTCGTCCTCCAGTGCCAGGAGCGCCCGGCCGAGAAGCTCGGCCATCCGGCGCAGATCGGGCCGTGTCGTCACCAGTGGAGGATGCAGAATGACCGTGTCGGGCGCCATCCCGGTACTGGCCAGCAGCAGCCCCTCGCCGTCCGGCGGCTCGGCCGCCAGCCGGCGCAGGTCGAGCGCGAACGGCCCGGTCAGCCGCACCCGCACCACCAGACCCACCGCGTCCACCTGCTCCACCAGCCGGGACGCACCGCACCACCGCCGCAGCTCCCCGGCCAGGAAGCGTCCCTGGGCCTCCACCCGCGCCGGGACGTTCGGCCAGGCCTCCCAGCGGTCCAGCACGGCCTCCACCGTGGCCAGGGCGTGCGGGTTGCCGGCGAACGTCGAGGAGTGGCTCCCGACCGCGAAACGCTCGGGAGAGGCGAGGGGTTCGCGGGCCCAGACACAGCTGAGCGGTGTCACCCCGTTGGTCAGCGCCTTGCTCGCCACGACGACGTCCGGCTGGATGTCGTGCAGCATGAACCCCCAACGCGGACCGAGACGGTGCATCCCGGTGAAGATTTCGTCGACCACGATAAGGCCGCCCAGCCCCCGTACGTGGTCCACGACGCGCCGCAGGTGGGCGCTGTCCGGCAGAACCGCCCCGCCCACGTTGAGCAGCGGCTCCAGGATCAGCGCCGCCACACCGTCCGGGGCGGACGGCCCGGGCACGCCGAGCTGGTCCTCGTGCCCCAGCCGCTCCACGGCGCTCGCGCAGGCCGGGTTGCACCCCACGGCCGGCCGGTGCGGGCACGACCGGCAGTCGGGGTACGGCAGCCGCACGACCTGCGGGCCGGGCCACGGCTGGACACTGCGGTAACGGGCGCTGGCCGACAGGTGGGCGGTGAACGGCGACCGGCCGTGGTAGCTGCCCTGGAAGGTCAGCACCGGCCCGGCGCCGCGGGAGGCGGCGACGATGCGCATGGCCATCTCGATGCCCTGGGTGCCACCCAGCTCGACCGCGACCCGGCCCGCGGTGCCCGTGACCGAGGAGAACAGCGACTCCAGCCGGGTGAGCACCCGCACCCGCAGCTCCGACTCGCAGAACGAGGGCAGCGCGGGCAGTTCCAGGGCGGTGCGGTGGGCCGCGGCGAGCACGTCACGGTCGTAGCCGAAGGCGACCGCGCCGTTGGCGGCCTCCGCGTCGAGGTAGGAACGGCCCGCCTCGTCGTACAGCCGCACCCCCTCGGCCCGCACGAACCGCACCGCCGGCGGCGTCCGGTACACCAGGTCCCCGGCCGCCAGCGCGGGCGGGATCCGCCGTTCCGCACGCACCGGGTTCATCGTCCGTCCTCCCGTGTCCACCGCTCGGCACCCACCGTCGGGATCACCGGCCGCAGGCCGGGCACGTTGCACTCGATCGCCGCCGTCGCCACCGACAGCACGTCCCACAGCGCGTCGGCGGGCAGCTCACCGGCGGTGAGAGCATCCAGCAGGGCGCGCCACCCGGCGCCCTCCCGCACGGCCGGGTGCCGGATCGCCGCCAGCCGTTCCCGGCTGGCGGCCGCGTCCAGGTCGTGCGCCGGAACCTGCTGGTACAGAAGGCTTACCAGCTCCTCGACCCGTTGGTCCGGGAGCGGTTCGCCGGCACCCACCGCGGGCGTCACCGGCCGGGGCGTCACCAGGTCGAACAGCGCCAGCTCCCGCACCACGTCGGCCGGCTCGTCGGCGGTGTGCAGAAAGTTGAACAGCGTGGTCGGCCCGCGCAGGGCGGTGCGCAGATCCGCCGGGCCGCGGGCGGCCGGGTCAGCCGGCCCCTTCAGCGCGGCGAGCCGGCAGGCCGCCGGCAACGCGGAGCCCGGGCACCACCGGGTGTCGCGCAGCACCAGCAGCAGGCTGTCGGCGCACGGCAGCAGCAGGTCGACCACATCGGCCCGGTCCCGGCTGGCGATGTTGAACTGGTAGCGCCACACCTCCCGGGTCAGCAGCGGCGTGAACCGCAGCGTGGTCGCGGCCACCACGGTGAAGCCGTTCCCACGAACGGTTCTCAGGGCGGCCTCCACCCGGCGACCCGCCAGGGCATCCGGTTTGAGGACGACGAAAGTGGTGTTCCAGACGTCCCCCGGCTCGATCAGCTGCCGGCCGCGCCGGTAGTGCGGGTCGATCCGGTACTGGGCCGCCTTCTCCCGGTCCCGGGTCAGCGTGCGCAGTTCTGCCACGTCGACGTCGCTCAGGCCGTCGTCCGGCAGCTCGTCCGGCATCTCGTCCAGTTCCTGGCCGGCGGGCGGCCGCGCGACCGTGCGCGTGGTGGTCTGCGTTGTGGTCTGCGTTGCCGGGGTCATCACACGGCCTCCGCGGTCGGGGTGCGGCCGGCCGCCAGCCGGAGCCCGCCCAGGGCGGTGGGCCGGCCGTCCAGGTGCACGACGGTGCTGCCGTCGCGGTGGCGGGCCACCGGGTCCAGCGCGAACCGTCCCTCGGCCAGCCCCAGGACGGCCGCCCGCAGGGCCGGGCGGTCGCTCACCTCCTTCTGCCGCAGCTCGTGCCGCACCACGTCGGCGTCGGTGACCGGCCGGGGCCCGCGATAGGGCGTGAGTGGTCCCTGCACGAGTACCGCTCCCCCGTCGTGGCTGTCGTCCACGAGGAACGTGGAGGTGCGGGTGGCGTCGGCGCCAGCCCGCAACGCACAGCCCACCGGGTCCAGGCCGATCAGCTGCCGCTCGCCGGAACGGCTCAGGCGGGTCAGGTCACCCGGATGCTGGTTGATGACGCGGCCCGCGAACGTCTCCAGCAGACGTCCGTGGATCCACCGGTGATAGGCCAGGACCACCAGGTCGATCTCCCCCTCCCGGTCGCCGAACTCCTCCAGCCGGTCGGTGAGGCGGTCGTGGAAGGCCCGGGCCTGACGCCGGTACGCGGCGCGCTCACCGTGCGAGCGGCACTGCGCCCACGAACCGCACTGGGCGGTGAAGTCGCCGGGCCACGCCGGGATCCCCTGGGCCCGGGCCACGTCGAGCGCGGGAGCGTTGCGCCGGTCGGACGCCACCAGGACCACGCGCACCACGTCGGGACGCTGCGCCGCCAGCCGGCACAGGGTGCCCAGGTTGGCCCCGGTCGACGAGACCAGGACCGCGATGCGCAGCGGCCGGGACCGGCCGGCCAGCAACGGTTTCGGGGCGGCGGGCGGCTCAGGCACGACCGGCCTCCCCGGCCAGCGCCAGGATCTCCCGGCGGACCACCTGCCAGGCCGGGCGCCCGGGGTTGACCAGGTGCATGTGCCGCGCCCCCTCGACGGCCACCAGCCGGGACCCCGGACGCTCCCGCACGTAGCGCCGGGAGTGCGACGGCGGCACCGCCTGGTCGTCGCTGCCGTGCACCACGACCACCGGGCACGGCGCCGGCACCGGACGGTGCGCGGGCGACGCCTCCCGCAGCACCCGGGCCCGGTTCCCGGCGGCGACCGGGCCCAGCAGCCCGGTCACCGCACCGTTGCCCAGCCCCTCGGCGTCCGCCGCCTCCAGATCGGTGACCGGGGCCAGGGCCACCACCGCCGCGGGCGTGACCTCACCGGCCGCCAGCAGCGCGAGGTGTCCCCCGGCCGAGTGACCGACCAGCACGGTACGCCGCGCCGGAATGCCGGTGTGCCGGGCGAAAACCTCCAGCGCGTGGACGATGTCGTGCAGGCAGGTGGGCCAGGTGCCGCCCTCCTCGGCGGCCCGGTACTCCGCCCCGCCGACGGTCAGGCCCTCCGCGGCCAGCTCGTGCATCATCGGGTGCAGGTCGGCGACGGTCTTCTCGCGGCGCCAGAAACCGCCGTGGACCAGCACCACACCCACTCCCGGCAGGCTCTGCCCCGGCTGTCCTGACTGCCCCGGCTGTCCTGGCTGTCCGGGCTGCCGTGGCGGGCGGTCGATCTCGACGAACCGTGGCCCCTCGCCGTAGGGCACCCGCACCAGGCGCCGCTGCACGGTGTTCACAGCACCCCGAGCGCGGTCAGCCGACCGCGCCAGTGCGCGAACCGCTCGTCCGGCATCTGCACCTCGCGACGGCGGGCCTCGTCCTCCTCCGCCGCCCCCAGCCGCCACCAGACATGGCCGTCCTCACGGCGGATCATGAACGCCCGGGCCTTCTGCGCCGGGCTCTGGATCATCAGCGACACCGTCTCCGGGTCGGTCAGGGTGGTGTGCAGCTGCTCGTGGTGCAGGGTGATGATCGCCCCGGTCTCCTCCTCCCGCACGGTGCGGGGCCAGAACCTGGTGACGTCGGCGGTCTCGTCGAGCGGCTGATCGGTGGCGTACATCGTGTGGTAGTAGCGGCCGTACAGCAGATAGGCGGTGAAGGAGTACCGGTGGTTGTGCACCCGCTCGTACTGCGAGGTGTTCGCCAGCCGCAACCGGATCCGCAGGCCCTTGTCCTGGTCGTCCCAGATGACGATCTTGTCGTCCAGGGCATGGCACTCACACTTGGCCCGCAGGTCGGGCGTCGTGGGCACCCGGTCCACGAGGGCCCGCAACAGCGCCCGGTCACCACCCAGCCGCAGGGCGATCCGGCGCGTGGTGTCGGCGGCCCCCTCGATGTCGGACCAGTCCACCGCGGGCAGATCGTTCATCACCGCCAGCACGTCCGTCTCCGTCGGTGCCGAACCCGTCGTCATCGTCATCGTCCGTCTCCTTCCCCTGGTGCCGGATGGTCGGTCATCACAGCACCTCCAGCCGGTTCAGCCGGCCGACCAGGTCCTCGAAGTCGTCCTGCCGCATGACCTTCCGCTCACGCCGGTCCGGCCGCTCCCGGTCGGCTCCGTACCGCCACCAGAGCCGGCCGGTCTCGCGCTCGGTGATCAGCGACCGTTCCTTCTCGGCCGGGCCGCGCAGGAACAGCGAGACCGTGTCCGGCGTGGTGAAGGTGGTGTGGATCTCGGTGTGGTGCAGCGAATACGTGCTGCCGGCGCTCTGGTGCGTGACGAACCGCGGCACGGCCTTCGCCTCACTGAGGCGCGCGTCCACGTCGTCCTGCACGTGCCAGGGCAGGTTCTCGTCGAGCTCACCGACGAGTTCGTGGCGGGTGTGCCGGTACCGGCCGGTGATGATCCGGCTGGTGAACGAGAACCGGTGGTCGTGCGGCCGGTCCCGGTGCTCGCGGGTCGAGATGTGCAGGCGCAGGCGGAATCCCCGCTCACCGCCGTCGTAGATCACGATCTTGTCCAGCAGCCGGTGCCGCTCGCACATCGCCCGCAGCGCGGCGTCTTCACGGGCCCGGTCCACGAGCAGGCGCAGGGTGTCGCGGTCGGCGGCCAGTTCTTTCAGCAGTTCACGGGTCACCTGGTGGGTACCGGGCAGGTCGGCCCAGTCCAGGTCCAGTCGGTCCAGTGCCTCGATCACGTCGATCAGCTCCTCGTACGGATGACGACAGCGGTTTCGGACGTCGGCCCGCCCGAACGGATTTCAGCCGGCCCGCTCGGGTGCGGCGCCCACGATCGCGGTGCGCCGGAGCCCACCGAGCGCCCCCGGGTCACCGGAGGGCTCGACGAAGCAGCCTGACCGGCCGGCGTCCAGCTCGGGCCGGCGGCCCAGGTCGAAGGCCCGATAGGCGGCGAAGGCGGCCAGGTTCCAGATCGCGGTCTCGTCCAGCCCGCGGGAACGGGCGTTGCCGAGCTGACGGTCCATGGGCTGCGAGCCCGCGGCCACGATCCCGCCGTGCTGGTACCACAGGCCGTTCTCCTCGCCCCGGTGCAGCGCCTGTCCGCCGAGCCGGGCGGAGTCGCACCGGTCGGTCATCAGCATGATGTTGTCGCGGCCCACCAGCTCGACCGCGCGGGCGGCGATCGCCAGGTCGACGTGCTCACCGTCGAAGTTGATGCAGGAGGCCACCTTTCCCTGCCGGCACAGCCTCATGATGGCCGCGGGTACCGGCCCGACCTGTTCGGGCAGGTCGTCGAGCGTCCAGCCGGGCAGATCGTAGGCCCGGAGCGTGGCGTCACGCTCCTGGCGGGCGCGCCGGGTGCGGAAGGCGTGCCGGATCGTCAGCGGCATGTCGTTGAAGAGGTGGTCGGTGACCACCCGGGCGCCGGTGATCGGGCTGTCGGTGTCCCAGGCCACCTCCACCAGCTCCTCCACCAGCCGGGCCGAGCCGAGCGGGTCGGACCGGGTGAAATGCCCGAGTGCTGGCCGGATTCCGGCACCGACCAGGGTGCGGACGATCCATGGCAGGTCCGGGTGCCGGCGATCCACCCGGTCGTGCAGTTCCGACCCGGGAGTCAGTGCGTCGGGCGACATCACGACGTAGACCAGGCCGAGAGGCCCGCAGGAGGCCAGGATCTCCCACTCCGCGCGGGTCGGCGGCCACACCGTGGCCGCCGGGGTGCCGCCGTGACTGGCCAGCAGGGGCCCCTCGAGGGCGATGCCGGGAACGTAGGGCAGCGACCCGGCCGCCCTCATCTGCGCGTAACGGCGCATGAAGGCGACGAATTCGCCGAGACGATCGTGCCGCAGGTACAGCGTCGGGATGCACAACACCCCCTCGGCCGCCGACGTCTCGTCCAGCGCGGCCAGGTCCAGCGCGGCGAAGTCGGAGAAGTCGACGTCACCGATGCCGTGGCAGTGAACCTCCACCGGCAGAGCGGGAACGAAGTAGGGACGCGCACCGTCCGGGTTCGCGACCGCGGCGCCCGTGTTCTCGACGTGCAGCTCGTGCCCGTCCCAGCTGACCAGCCCGCCCACCGAACCGTGGACATCCAGAATCTGTTGCGCGGCGAAGCTTTCCGACCGTACGTTTCCCCGTTTCATGCGGCGATACCCCCCAAGGCGATGCGCACGCCCGGAATGAGGGCGTGCGAAAAGAGGAAGACCAAGACAAGAAAAAGCCTGATGACCCCCCACCCAGGCTCTATCCACCGCGTACTTCTCACGGAATCACCACGTCTGGCCTGCGCGGCGTTCCGGACACATCTCACGACCAGCACCGGATATTCAGGCATCCTAAGATGGCCCGATTCACGTCGTCAACCCACGTCGCAGGCCACCAGCCTTTGGGGCAATTCCCTGGCACACCCCTGGCCAAGGAGGCGGCCATATGGTGGCCACCGACCGTCCATCCGCCCTTCATCGAACACATACGCCACAGGCGAATACATCCGCCCCATCCATCCCCCCGCCAATCCGCGTTCCGCGGCCGGGATCACCGAACACCCGCCTCCCTACGCGAAAGTCACCGGTCATCGGCACGGGACCGGCCAGGACCGTTCGGCGACCGGCCAACACCCCCACGGCAACGACCGACCGGTAATCGGGTAGGCCCTCGGACCCGTGAGTCATACGGCAGGAGCCCGGGCTGGCGATCGGCTTCTCCCTTGTCTTTTCTCCGGAAAAGGGAGAAGCCGACGAACGAGAACCCGGGAAAGGATGTGCCGGAATCAGCGCTCCGGCATTCCTGCCCGAATGCACGAGATCAATTGCTGATATCAATTCATCTCGCCTCCGGCTCTTCATTTCCGGACCTGGGCCGGCCGGCGGCCGTCTACAGCAAGGTGGCCAGGCGGTCGTAGAACTCCCGCGGGTCATGGGCGGCCGAAGACTTGAACAGGGCGGCGATGTCGTCGACGATCACCTCGTACGCCCCGGCCTCCACGCCGTCCAGGGCCGCCTTCGCCACCACCGATGCCGGATTCTTCGGCAGGTCGAGGCCTTTCGTCAGGTCGGTGTCGGCCAGTCCCAGGTGCACGGAGGTGACCAGCACGTCCTTCCCGGCCAGCTCGTGCCGCAGCCCGTTGGCCAGACTCCACATCGCGGCCTTGCTCGCGCCGTAACCCGTGGCACCGGGCATCGGGAACCAGGACGCGGCCGAGGCGATGTTCAGCACCGCTCCCCCACCGTTCGCCTCCAGAACCGGCACGAAGGCACGGATCATCGACAGCGTCCCCCAGAAGTTGACGTCCATCTCGGCGCGCACGGCGTCCAGGTCACCGAGGAAGGTGCCGCCCGCGCCGATACCGGCGTTGTTCACGAGCAGGTCGACGTCGCCGGCCTGCCGGGCGGCGTCCGCCACGGCCCGCGGGTCGGTGACGTCGAGGGCCAGGATCTCGGCGCCGGGCAGGTCGATGCTGTCGGGACGCCGGGCGGTCGCGTACACCTTGGCGCCGCGGTCGAGCAGTTCGGCGGCCAGGGCGCGGCCGATGCCGCGGTTGGCGCCGGTGACGAGTGCTGTGGTGGTCATGGCGGTTACGCTAGGACCTCACGTTGACGTGAGGTTCAAGTCGAGCAGGGAGGCGCTGTGCGCATCGGAGAGGTCGCCGAACGGGCCGGCGTCAGTGTTCGGGCCATGCGGTACTACGAGGAGCAGGGCCTGGTGACTGCCGACCGCAGCCCGAGCGGTCACCGGCGCTACGCCGAGTCCGCCGTGGTGCGAGTGCGTTTCATCCAGGCGCTGTACTCGGCCGGGCTCAGCAGCAGAACCGTCGCCGAGCTGCTGCCGATCATGGACGAGGGCGTGATCACCGCGCAGATGTTCACCCGGCTGGACGGCGAGCGCGAGCGCATCCGCGTCCAGATCGACGAGCTCACCCAGGCATACGAGCGGCTGGGGCAGCTGATCGAGAGCGGCCGGCAACTGAAGACGCCCGTGGTCACCATGGCGTGCGACTGACCCGGACGGGTGAACCGATACTGGGGTCATGACCCTGAACGACCGGTTCACCCACATGGCCACCGGCGCGATGTACGACGACCTCGCCCCCGAGCTGGTCGAGGCCCGCATCCGCACGGTCCTGGCCACGAACGAGTACAACGCCTCCTACGGCCGGCCGCAGGCCGAGCGCGAGGAACTGCTGCGCCGGGTGGTCGGCTCGGCGGGTGAGGGAGCCGGTTTCGAGCCGACCTTCCGCTGCGAGTTCGGGAGCAACATCCGCCTGGGGGTGGGCTTCTTCGCCAATTTCGACTGCGTGATGCTCGACGGCGCCCCGATCACCATCGGCGACCACGTGCTGCTGGGCCCGAAAGTCGGCCTCTACACGTCCAACCACGCGTTCGACGCCCGCGAACGACGCCAGGGCGCCTGCTTCGCCAGGCCCATCACGATCGGGGACGACGTCTGGATCGGCGGCGGCGTCACCGTGCTGCCGGGTGTCACGATCGGGGACGGCGCGGTGATCGGCGCCGCCAGCGTCGTCCTCAAAGATGTTCCGCCGCACACGATCGCCGCCGGGAACCCGGCCCGGGTGCGGCGCGAGATCACCGACGCCGACCGAACCGGCTACGAACCGGGTCACGGCATGCCGTGACTCACCACTGCGAGGGCTTGACCCGCTCCAGCCAGCTGCGCGCCTCGGCGGCCGGCAGCGGGCCCTCCACCCGCAGAAGCGGTGCCATCAGCGGGTACTGGCGGCCGGCGTGCCCTCGTTCCAGATCCACTGGCCGCCGGCGTCCCCCCCCCTGTTCCAGGTGCCGCGGATTCCGCCGTCGGGTTGCAGGTTCTCACCGGTCCCGGCGGCGGCCACCTCCGCGGCGTTCGGCGCCCGGCCCGGCAGCAGGCCCTGGGCCGGGTCGCCGACGAGGGCCGAGGCCAGCAGCGTGTGCAGCTGGAAGTTGTCGCTGATCCCGCCGAACGTGACCCGGTAGCCCTGGCCGGTGCCGGCGAATCCGCGGTCGAACACGATCAGCGGTTCCTCGTCCAGCACGATCAGCAGGCCCGCCAGCCAGGTCGATGTCCGGAATCGGTCATCCACGGCCGGCGTCCCAGAGCTGGCCGTGCCGGTCGATCTCCGCCATGTTCGTCTCGGCCCATTCCCTCAGCACGGCGAGGGGCCCGCCGAGCGAGAGGCCGAGGCCGGTCAGTCCGTAGTGGACGCGTGGCGGCACCGAGTCCTCGACGCGGCGGGTGACCAGCCCGTCGCGCTCCAGGCTGCGCAGGGTGGCCGACAGCATCTTCTTCGAGATGCCCGGCGCGCGCCGCCGCACCTCGGCGAAGCGGACCTCGTGCGGGTGGGCGTCGGTGAGCACCTTCACCACCATCGACGTCCACTTGTCGCCGATCCGGTCGAGCAGGTGCCGGGTGGGGCAGGCTTCGTCGAAGAGGTCACCACGCCGCTCACCCGTCGCCACCTCCCCCATGCTACTCAGGTCAGGAACTCCTCCAGCACCCCGAGCAACGCCTGTGGCCGGTGCTGGGGAACGATGTGCCCGCAGCCGTCCAGCACGGTGCCGCGCACATCGTCCGCCACCGGCCGCACCTGCCGAAAGGTGGCTTCTCCCACAGGGAATGCCCCCACGCACAGTGTCGGCACCCTCAGCCGGGCTCCCGCCACGGCCTCGTCGATCTGCCGGGCGCTCTCCGGGAACGCCCGGTAGTGCTCGAACGCCGCCCGCAGGGCCCCCGGCGCGGAGTAGGCCTCGTGCACCGCGGCCGTGAAACCCGCACCGGCGCCGTCGCCGAGAGTACCTGCCCGAAGGAAGAAATCGAGATACTCGGCCTCGTGACCGGCCAGCACCGTCTCGGCCAGGCCCGGCACGGCATGGAACCCGAACCACCACGGCGGCGTGAATCGCTCGGCGCCGGGCAGTGTCCCGACGAGACTCTCCGCCAGCACCAGCCGGCTGATTCTCCGGGGATGCCTCAGGGCGGCGAGGAAGGCGGCCGGCGTGCCCAGGTCGATCCCCACCAGGGCGGCCTGCCCGATCCCGAACTCGTCGAGCAGGCCGATCACGTCCCCCGCGACATCGCCTGCCGTGTAGTTCTTCTCCGGTCGCGAGGAATCACCCAGCCCGCGCAGGTCGGGAGCGATCACGGTCCTGGTGCGGGCGAGAGCCGGGACGACCGGCTCCCACACGCGCCAGGTGTGGGGAAAGCCGTGCAGCAGCACCACGGCCGGTCCCTCCCCCTGCACAGCGACGTTCAGTTCGACGTCGCCGGTGCGGATACGGCTCAGCGTGACCACGATCAGTGCCCTTCCGGTGTCTGTGACAACTCCGGCCACCGTAGGAAGAACGGTTCCCGGACGGAAGACGGCACCTTCGCGTGACCTGGTTCCCCCGGGGTTACCCCCTCAGACCTGGTTCTCGCGCAACACCCAGGCCGCGACCGGCCACCGCGTCCACGCGACGCCCCCGGCTCGCTTTGCTAGGGTCCAGCGATGATTCGGGACGACCTCACCGGAAGCCACGTCGGCGTGAACGGTTTTCGCCTCATGCCCGGCGACCCCCTGCGCGAGTTTCCCGCCACCGCCAGCCTCAGCACCGCCGCGGGAGATCATCTGGGACTGGTCGCCTACACCTGGCAGCACCCCGACGACGGCCCACAAGACGGCCTGATCATGATCTGGCGCACCGCCGAGCCCGACGGGATCGCCGCCACCTGGGGCGACTCCTGGTACCAGAAGCCCGGAACCATGCCCCTGACCGGAAAGTCCTCACCCGACGGCTCTTTACAGCTCGACGGCGACTACGGTGAGGGGTGGGGCTGGCGGATCCTGATCGGGCCGGGCGAGTACCTGCTGCGCATGGAGAACGTCGTCCCGTCCGGGCACTCGCCGGCCGGCGCGTACCCGGTCATGCTGCTGCGGCGGATCACCGGCTGAGGCCCGGGAGATCGTCGGCGGCGTGCGTCGTCTCCGCAGGCCAGAAGCTTCTTTATCAGTTACGCGAACATCGCGGCCCGCCGCCCCATACGCTGCGCACGAGGTCAACCCCAAGGAAGGGAAACCCCCGTGAACAAACTGGCCAGGGTCGTCACCGCGGTCGCGTTCTCCGTCGGCATCGCCGTCGCTTCCAGCCTGCCCGCCTCCGCCGCCACGGACCGGAGCGGGGCGGAGCGGCTGAGCATCCCGGACAGCAGCTCGTGCAAGGCCGGGCGCACGGTCATGCAGGGGATGGTGGCGGGGCCGGGTGGTCAGCTCTACATCATCTTCACCCGAGCGGGTGGTGCGGACCCGATCCTGTCCCGGTGGGCGCGTGACGGCTCGGCCTGGGACGGCACCAGCTGGACCTGTTCCGGCACACCGACGGTTCTGGGCGACGTGGGCCACAGCAACGATCTGGCCTACAACGCGGACTATCTCGGCACCGGCCCGGCCCTGATCGTCACCCACGGCAGTCAGTCCGCCTACCTGGACGACGACGTGACGGTCATCCGCCTGAGCGACGCCGGCTACTACGAGTCCGCCGCGGTCGTCGACCTGCCGATGAACATCAGCGGCCTGTGCTACAGCGCCACGGCTGCCGACGGCGCCGGCCGCTACGCCGCGCGCCGTCTGGGAAGCCTGTGGACGCACGCCGGTTCCGGTTCGCTCTCCAGCGGGTGGACGCTGGTGGAGAGCAGCCTGACCAGTCACGACAACCGTTCCGACCAGGGCATCGACTGCTCCGAGAACTACGTCTGGAACACCAGGTCGATCAACGACTCCACGCCCGACACCGGCTGGAACTGGGTTTACCAGTACAACTGGTCCGGTGGCGACGTGGAGAGCGACATCGGGATTCCGGGCAACAGCCTGACCGACGAGATCGAGGACGTCACCCACGTCGGGAGCGAGTTCTTCGTCGGTATCAACCGCAACGGCGGACTGGCCGACTCGGTGAAGGTGCTCGTCGAGTAACCGGGGCAGAGCGACGGGGGACGACGCCGGGCCCTCGCGGCCCGGCGTCGTCCCGGCGTTCTTGGATCAGCGGTGGATGTGATCCAGGTGCAGCATCTGCTTGAGCACGCTGTCCAGCTCGGTGTCGTCGAAGATGGACTTCCAGTCGTCCTTGATCAGCTTCTCGCGGCCGTAGTCCATCGCGATCAGGCAGGCGTCGGAGAACGGGTTGTCGCCACGCAGGCCGTTGGCCAGCGCCACCTGCACGTGGCCCATGAGCATGGCGCGGGCGGCCGGCTCCGGCACGCCGACCTTGTTGACGGTCTCCATCAGGGCCTCGTTGAGCAGGTCGCCGATCATGCAGGCGACGACCTCGACCAGGGTCGGCTCCAGGTAGGCCAGCTGCTTGACCGTGACCCAGTGCACGTCCAGGACGGGCGCGTACATCAGCTTGATGACTTCTTCGGCGATGGCCTGCTTCTCGGCGTTGCCGGACTCCAGGGCGGCCACGACGTCCTGCGGGGCGGCGATGCCGCCGAAGGTGTCCTCGAGCTCCGCCTGCGTCTTGCGCTGGAGGAACACCGACGGGTGACAGGGGTGCGCCACGGCGTACTCGATGTCGTCACGACGGAACAGCAGGTTGGCGTACGCGGCGGCCGGGTCGAGGGTCAGCACGACCGTGCCCGGGTTGACCTGGGGCACGATCTCGGCGGACACCGGGCCCAGCGCGATGTCGGGCACCGACAGGATGACGACGTCGGCGTCCTTGACCGCGTCGGCGGCCTCGGAGAGCTCACGGCCGGCCTCGACGGTGCGCTGCTTCCCGGCCTCGCCGTTCTCGACGTAGAACACCGTGTGGTTGCTGCGCTGCAAGTTGTTGGAAACCCGCATGCCCATCTTCCCACCGGCACCGATGACGGCGATGGTCAGCTTCTGCTCGCTCATTTGCTTTAACTCCTCAATGTTTCCAGGGTGGATGTGGTCCAGCGGTCTTCGAGATCGCAGGTGGTGGCGCTGTCGCCCTGCCAGGGCACCCAGTGCTCGATGACGCGGTTGATCCCGTGCTCGTCCGGCCGGACGGCGGCGATCATCGCTTGGTAGTCGAGAAGTCCCTCGCCGAGCGGGATACCGGCCAGCGTGAAGCCGACCCAGCCGTCCCGTCGGCTGAACGAGAAGTCCTTCACGTGAATGTTCTTCACCCGGGCGGCGGTTCGGCTCACCACGTCGGACGGTTGCTCCAGCGCGGCCACGCAGTTGGCCGGGTCGAGGCAGATGCCCAGCGCCGGGGAGTCCACGGCCTCCACGACGTCCATCAGGGTGGCCGTCGGGACCTGCTCGTAGGTCTCCAGCGCGATCGTGACGCCGGCCTTCTCGTAGGCCTTCACCGCGATCTTCAGGTTCTGCTCGGCCTCGGCCGGGGTGGGCCGGGAGGTGGCCGAGTAGAACATGCTGCGCACCAGGGTGACGCCCAGCGACCGGGCGATGTCGAGGTAGCGGGCCAGGTGCTCCGGCGTGACGCCCCGGGTGCCCAGCTCCAGGGCGACACCCCGATCATCCGCGTGCTTCCTGAGTTTCGCCAGTTCATCCGCGGAATACGACTCGATCAGCGGATAGTCGCAGATCTGGAACAGGCTGACGCCCAGATCCGCTGTCCTGTCGATCATCTCGATCAGGCCGACCGGGCGCGGCGCGGTCTCGTGCCACTGCCAGAAGAACGCGTACGTGCTCAGGCCGATCGTGCTGGTCATGCGTTCACCGCCTGGAATGCTTCGTCGAGAACGGTTTTCAGGGCCTGCGGGTCGTGAGCGAACCGGCCCAGGAACAGGCCGTCCACGGCACCGCTGATCCGGGTGAGCAGACCGGGACCGGCGCTGCCACCGTAGATCACGCTGCTGTCCGGGTAGGCCGGACGGGCCGCCATCGCCGCGCGCAGGGCCGTGCACACCGTGGCGATGTGCTCGTCACCGGCCGGCTGCGCCGCACCGATCGCCCAGACCGGCTCGTAGGCCACGACCACGCGACCGCCCAGGGCCTTGCGCTCGGCGATCCGCAACGCGGTGCCCAGCTGGCGCACGCACTCGGCGGCGGCCTCGGCGGCCGGCACCTGGTCGGTCTCGCCGATGCACAGCACCGGCACCAGGCCGTTGCGCAGGGCCGCGGCGGTCTTGGCCGCCACGACGTCCTCGGTCTCACCGAACAGCCGGCGCCGCTCGGCGTGACCGACCTCGACGTACAGCGCACCGGCCTCGCGCAGCATCGGCCCGCCCACCTCACCGGTGAGGGCGCCGCTGTCCTGCTCGGCCAGGTTCTGCGCGCCGACCGCGACCCCACTGGCCCGGAAGATCTCCCGGGCCGCCGGGACCGCCGGGAAACTCGGTGCCACGAAGAGCTTTCCGCCGTTCTTCAGGAGCGGGTGCCCGGCGGCGACCGCGGCGACGTCCTGGCACCAGTGGAGCGTCTGGTCGTACCCCATGTACATCTTGAGGCTGACCCCGATGGTGACGGTCATCAGACGGCGGCTGTCTTTTCCTCGTACGCGCTGATCCGCTCGACCTTGCCCGCCGAGGCCGAGGTCTCGTCGAACTCGTAGGTCAGCCACTCCTTGGCCAGGCGGCGGGCCAGCTCCAGGCCGACCACGCGCTGCCCGAAGGTGAGCACCTGCGCGTTGTTGCTGAGGATCGCCCGCTCCACCGAGAAGCTGTCGTGCGCGGTGACGGCGCGGATGCCCGGCACCTTGTTGGCCGCGATCGCCACACCCAGGCCGGTGCCGCACACCAGCAGCGCCCGGTCGGCCTGGCCGGAGGCGATCAGCTCGGCCGCGGCGATCGCCACGTCCGGGTAGGGGTCGCCCGGGTTGTCGGCGACGTCGACCACCGACTCCACGTTCGCGTTGGCCCTGAGGTCGTTCTTGAGCGCTTCCTTGTAGTCGAAACCGGCGTCGTCGGCGCCGACCACGATGCGGAGCTTGCCCATGTGGATCACCTTCCAGTAGTGCTGAGTGCGGTGTGGACAGCCCGGGCGATCAGGCTGAGTGAGACGGCCCCGGCGTCGGGGGTGCCGAGGCTGCGCTCGGCGTGGGTGCGGGCGCGGCCGGCCCTGGGGATCAGCCGGCTGGTGCCCTCGGCGGCCTGCTCGGCCGCGGTGGCCGCGGCCGCCGTGGCGGCCGCGCCGTCCGCGCCCTGAGCGACCGCGTCGCGGTAGGTCTCGTCGAGCGGGATCAGCACGTCGACCAGCGTCTTGTCGCCGATCTGCGCGCCACCGGTCTCGGTGATCACCGTGCGCGCCGCATGCAGGGCCTCGGCAATGGTTGCGGCGTCGGGGATCTCACTGTCGCCGAGCTGCCGGCCGATGCGCCGCAGGGCCATGCCCCACAGCGCACCCGAGGTGCCGCCGGCCCGGTCGGCCCAGGCGTCACCGGCGGTGGTCAGCACCGTCCCGGCACCGGCCCCGGCCAGCTGGGCGGCCCGCCCGGCCAGGGCCGCGGCCCGGGCCCCACGCTGCATGCCGATGCCGTGGTCGCCGTCCCCGGCGATCGCGTCGATCCGGCCCAGCTCGTCGACGTTGGTGTCGATCACCTCGCGCACCGCGTCGAGCAGCCCGGCCACCACCTCGGCGGTGGCCCGGGAGTCGTCGGTGGCCGGGGGCAGCTCGTCGGCCTGCTCCGCGTCGGGGGTGACGGTGCGGCGCGGGGCCTCGACGGCGAGCGAGCCGCGGCGGAACGCCGGGCTGTCGGCCGGGGCCAGCCACAGCTCCTCCAGCCGCGGGTCCAGCCAGGTCAGGGTCAGCGAGACGCCGGCCATGTCGAAGCTGGTGCACAGCTCGCCCACCTCGGGGGCCACGACCGTGACGCCCGCTTCGGCCAGCAGCCGGCTGACCTCACGGAACACCACGAACAGTTCCTCGTGCTTGACCGTGCCGAGGCCGTTGAGCAGCACCGCGGCCCGGCCGTTCGCGGCCTGCGGAACGTCGTCGGGCAGCTCGGCCAGCAGCCGCTCCACGAGGAGCCCGGCCAGCTGGTCGGCGGTGGGCAGATCCACCTCGTCCAGACCGGGTTCCCCGTGGATGCCCAGCCCCACGGCCATCTTGCCCTCGGGCACGGTGAACAGCGGCTCGTCGGCACCGGGCAGGGTGCAGCCGGAGAACGCGACACCGATGCTGCGCGTGCGGTCGTTGGCCAGCTGGGCCAGGGCGGTGACCTGGTCCAGGTCGTGGCCCGCGGCCGCGGCGGCCCCGGCGACCTTGAACACCACCAGGTCACCGGCGATGCCCCGGCGGCGGGTGCGCTCGGCGACCGGCGCCGAGCAGATGTCGTCCGTCACCCGAACGGTGCGGACCTGGATCCCGTTGCCCCGGAGGCGCTCCGACGCGGCGTCGAAGTTCAGGCAGTCACCGGCGTAGTTGCCGTAGCTGAGCAGGATGCCCCCGCCCCGCTCGACCGCCCGGCCGACGCTGACCACCTGCTGCGCGGACGGCGAGGCGAACACGTTGCCGAGCACGGCCCCGTCCGCCAGGCCCGGGCCGACCAGCCCGCCGAAGGCGGGGTAGTGGCCGGAACCGCCGCCGACCACGACGGCCACCTGGCCGGCCGGGGTCTCGGTGCTGCGCACCACGCCGCCGGGCACGGCGCACACGCGGTCGGCGTGCGCGGCCACGAAGCCCTCGGTCATCTCGTCGGCGAACGCCGCCGGATCGTTGACCAGCCGTGTCATTGCAGATTCCTCCGGGATTTCACGAAACGATCAGTGGCCGGCCTGGACCGGGACCCGGTCGGAGGCCGAGACCCGACCGCGCCGGGCGAGGCCGAGCATCGTCAGGCAGGACAGGAGCATCGCGGCGCCGACCACGAACATCGCCAGCTTCAGGTCGCCGTCGCTGGCGTCGCGGATCTTGCCGGTCAGCCAGGGGGCGGCGAAGCCCGCCAGGTTGCCCCAGGTGTTGATCAGGGCGATACCGGCCGCGGCGGCGGCACCGGTGAGGAACTGCGTGGGCAGCGTCCAGAAGTTGGGCAGCGCGGCGAAGATCGAGCAGGCCGTGACGGCGATGCAGGCGATCGTCAGGGTGGGCGAGCCGGCGAACAGGGCCAGCGGCACGCTCACGGCGCCGGTGAAGGCCGGCAGCGCGATGTGGATCGTCTTCAGGCCGTGCTTGGTCACGTGCTGCGACATCAGGTAGAGCACGACCGCGGCGGGCACGTAGGGAACGGCCGTGATCAGGCCCTTCTGCACGAGGCCGAAGTCCGTGTCGTACTGCTCGGAGAAGTCGCTGATGATCGTCGGCAGGAAGAACGCCAGCGTGTACAGGCCGTAGATGAAGCCGAAGTAGATGACGCTCAGGGCCCAGACCCGGCCGTTGCCGAAGGCGGCCTTCAGCGCGGCGAGCGAGTGGCCGGACTCCTGGGTGGACTCGGCGCCGGCCTTGTCGGCGGCCTCGGCGGCCAGCTCGGTGCTCAGCCACTCCCGCTCGGCGGGGGTCAGCCACGTGACCTTCTTCGGGTCGTCGACCAGGTAGAACCAGGCCGCGACACCCATGATCACAGCGGGCAGGCCGACCATGAGGAACATGAAGCGCCAGCCCTCGAGGCCGAAGAAGGCCCCGTCGTGCGTCATCAGCCAGCCCGCGAGCGGGGCGCCGATGATGCTGGTGAGCGGCTGGGCGAGGTAGAAGAACCCGAGGGTGCGGGCGCGGTAGCGGGCCGGGACCCACAGGCTCAGGTAGAGGATCGCGCCGGGGAAGAACCCGGCCTCGGCGACGCCGAGGGCGAACCGCAGCCAGGACAGCTGGGTGTAGGAGTTCACCCAGGTGAACATCACCGCGACGATGCCCCAGGTGACCATGATCCGGGCCAGCCAGACGCGGGCGCCGAACCGGTGAAGGGCCATGTTGCTGGGGACTTCCAGCAGGATGTAGCCGACAAAGAAGATGCCGGAGGCGAATCCGTACTGGGCCGCGGTGAGCCCGAGGTCGGACTCCATGCCGTTGGGGCCGGCGAAACCGATCGCGGACCGGTCCAGGTAGTTGATGAAGAACATCACGGCGACGAACGGCACGAGCCGGACCGTGACCTTCTTGATGGCCGATCTGGCCACGTCACTCTGCGACTGATCGGAAGACGTCGTCGTCATCGGGTCCTCTCCTTCGAGGGCGGTGCACGGGGTGCAGTGGGGCGGGGCGTCTCGTGAACAGGGCCCATAGTCACGAGGCATTGGTCGACCTGTCAACCGGTCAACCAATTTTGGTTGACCGGTTGATACGATGCGTACCGTGAGTGACAACTCAGACGGACTGGACGCGCCCTTCGGCGGCGCGATCAAGAGCTCCACCGTGATGGCCGAGGTCACACGGCGTTTGCTCGATTACATTGCCAGCGGCTCAGTGGCCCAGGGTGATCGACTGCCTCCTGAGCGTCAACTGGCGAACCAGATGGGCGTAGCCCGTTCGGCCGTCCGGGAGGCCCTCGCGGCCCTGGAGATCCTCGGCGTGGTCACCATCCGCCCCGGGTCCGGCACCTTCCTCAGCGGTGGAACCTCCGAACTGCTCCCCCAGACGCTGTCCTGGGGCATCCTGTTGCGGGCCGACCAGACGCGTGAGCTGATCGAGGTACGGCAGGGACTCGAGACGCAGGCCGCGTTACTCGCCGCCACCCGGGCCCCGGAGTCGTCGCTGCGTGCCCTGCGCGAGCACGTCGACACGATGGAGAAGAGCCTGGACGACTACCACCGGTTCGTCACGGCCGACATGCTGTTCCACCACGAGCTGGCCTCCGGGGCCGACAACGCCCTGCTACGCGACACCCTCCAGAGCGTGCGCTCGCTGATCCGGGTCTGGGTCGAGCGCGCCCTCAGCGACAGCGACCACGCCCGGCTCACCCTGGCCGAGCACCGGGCCATCCTGGCCGCCCTGGAGGCCCACGACCCGGTCGCCGCGGCCACCGAGATGAGCCGGCACATGAGCAGCGCCGCCCAGCGCCTGCTCCCCACCCTCACCAGCGAAACGGCCTGAACGTGAACAACTCCGAGGAAACCGCCCCCTACGGCACCGGTGCGGCCCCGGCCCCCGCGCGCCCGCTGCGCCGGGTGCGCACCCACCACCTGCGCGAGATGAAGCAGCGCGGCGAGCGGTTCACCATGCTGACGGCCTACGACATGTACACCGCGCAGGTGTTCGACGAGGCCGGCATCGAGGTGCTCCTGGTCGGCGACTCGGCCTCCAACAACGTGTTCGGCAACCGGACCTCGCTACCGGTGACGCTCGACGAGCTGATCCCGCTGGCCCGCGCGGTCGCCCGCTCCGCCACCCGCGCCCTGGTGATGGGTGACCTGCCGTTCGGCTCCTACCAGGGCTCGCCGGAGCAGGCCTGGGACAGCGCCGCCCGGCTGATGAAGGAGGCCGAGGTGGCCGCGGTCAAGCTCGAGGGCGGCTCCGCCATGGCCCCGCAGATCGAAAGGCTCACCACCGGCGGCATTCCGGTGTGCGCGCACATCGGCTTCACCCCGCAGTACGAGCACACGCTGGGCGGTTACCGGGTGCAGGGCCGCGGTGAGGGCGCCGACCGGGTGCTGGCCGACGCCCTGGCCGCCCAGGACGCCGGCGCGTTCGCCGTGCTGATGGAGATGGTGCCCGCCGACGTGGCCGCGAAAGTGACCGCGGAGCTGGACATCCCGACCATCGGGATCGGCGCCGGCAACGCCACCGACGCCCAGGTGCTGGTCTGGCAGGACGCGTTCGGCCTGAACACCGGCCGGATGCCGCGGTTCGTCAAGCAGTTCGCCGACGTGCGCGGCACCCTGCTGGCCGGTGCGGCCGAGTACGCCGCGCAGGTGCGGGACGGCTCGTTCCCGGGCCCCGAGCACAGCTTCTGAGCCCGGGAACCGCCGGCGCAGCTGCTGACTCGGGCAGCGTCAGCGCAGCTCCAGCGTGCAGCACTTGACGCTGCCGCCGGACTTCATCAGCTCCGACATGCCCACCCCGATCGGGTTGAAACCCCGGGCCTCGTACTGTTTCGCGAGGTCCGGGGCGCCGTCGGACATCACCACGTTGTAGCCGTCGCACATCACGTTCAGGCCGAACGCGCAGGCGTCGTCCTCGTTCGCCAGGATCGCCCCGGGGAACAGCTGTTCCAGCACCGCCAGCCCGGCGTCGGAGAAGGCACCCGGGTAGTAGGCCACGGTGTGCGGGTCGAGCACCGCCAGCGCCGTGTCGAGGTGGTAGAAGCGCGGGTCCACCAGGTCGAGCGAGATCACCGGCATGCCGAAGAACTCGCGCAGCTCGTCGTGCGCGGCCAGCGAGGTGCGGGAACCGTTGCCCGCGAACATGATCCGTCCGACGGTGAGGATGTCGCCCTCACCCTCGTTGCGCAGCGCGGCCACCTCGGCGGGCGCGTACCCGGCCTGGCGGAACCAGCGCAGGAAGGCCGCGCTCTCCGGCTGCCGCTGCGGGTGGGCGAAGTTCGCGACCAGGGCCCGGCCCCCGTGCACCACGGCCGCGTTGGCCGTGAACACCATGTCGGGCAGGCCGGGCGCACCCTCCAGCACCTCGACCCGGTGGCCCAGCCGCTCGTACACGCCGCGCAGCCGCGTCCACTGTTCCAGGGCGAGGTCGCGGTCCACCGGGACCTCGGGGTTCATCCAGGGATTGATCGAGTACCGGACGGTGAAGTGCTCGGGCGAGCACATCAGCAGATGCCGGGTGGTGGCGCTGCGGGTGACGGGCTCGGACTGCGACACGGTCGTCGTCATGGTGGTCTGCGTCCTCCGGCTCGGGGTGCCTGCCACGACAGGGTCGCCCACGCACCGGCCCACGTCTGCGCCCGTTGCGCACCGGATGCACCATCGCGCAGTCGGGTGACTCGCGCCGGGGCACATCAAGACCCGCCGGTGAGCGCTGGGTCACTCCCCGGCGAGCAGCGCGCGGTGGTTGCGCCGGTAACGGCCGGGGGCGACGCCGAACTCGCGGCGGAAGGCGTTGGCGAAGGCGAACTCGCCGGAGTAGCCGACCTGCCCGGCGACGGCGGCCAGCGGGGCGTCGGTGCGGGTGAGCAGCTGCGCGGCCCGGGCCATCCGGCGGCCGGTGAGGTAGGCCATCGGGCTCTGCCCCACCTCGGCGGCGAAGCGGCGGCTGAACACGGTGCGCGAGAGCCCGGCGCGGGCGCTGAGCCGCTGCACCGTCCAGGGGTGGTGCGGGGCCTCGTCGATGGCGCTCAGGGCCAGTTGCACCTGGGCGTCGCCCACCGGGGCCGGGCCCCGTTCGTGCCAGGCCCGCAGCGCGTGCACGAGCACCAGGTCGATGAGGGCGGTGCGGGTGACGCCGGTGCCGGGCCCCTGCTCACGCACGTCACCGGTGAGAAGCCCGACCAGGGAATCGATCTCGGGCCGGCCGACCGGGACCACCAGCAGCCCGGGCAGGTTGCGCAGGTACTGGTGCACCTGGCCGTGGGCCAGCCGGTAGGCACCGCACAGGCATTCCAGGTCGTGATCGCCGGTGACCGGGGCCTGCGGGCCCATCGGCAGCAGCGGGACCTCGCGCAGCGGGCGCCGCACCAGGCTGATCGCGTGAGCCGCGCCGTTCGGGACCACCACGACGTCACCGGTGTTCAGCCGCACCGCCCGGTCGGCGGTGTCGATCAGCCAGGCCGACCCGGCGCTGACGGCGTGGAACCCGATGCCCTCGAAACTCTCGAACCGGCCGCCCCATTCGCCGGAGCCACCGAACCAGCGGGCCCCGGCCCCGCCGATCCGGGCGGCGGCCAGGGCCGAGCTCACCAGATCGCCGGCCGGGTCCATGCGGCCGATTCTAGAGCGCGGGTGCCGAGGGCCGATCCGCAGGACCGTGGGAACCTGCCCGGCTCAGAGGCCGGCGGTCAGGGCCTCCCCGTAACGCTCGGTGGCCAGGTAGGCGTTCAGGTGCGGGTGCCGCCCGGCCACCGCCACGTCGCGCCAGAACCGCTGGAGGTCGTTCGAGCGCCGGAAACCCCGGGTTCCGCCCAGGTCGAGCAGCAGTTCCAGGGCGGCCCGGCAGTCCCGGGACGCCTCGGCCAGCTCCAGACCCAGCCGCGGGGCGTCGGTGGCGCCCGCCTCGGCCTCGGCCGCCAGGGCCAGCATCGTGCGTTCGGCCCGGCCGGTCAGGGCGGTCGCCCGGGCCAGCCAGTGCCGGGCCCCGGCCGACTCGCCCATCTTGGCGTGGGCGGACATGAACGGCTTACGGTCCGAGGCGAACATCTCCCGCACCACGCCGAGCGCACCCTGCGTGGCGCCGACCACCGGGGCCAGCGCCGTCAGCCCGTAGAACAGCAGGTCGGCGTACTCCCCCGGCAGTTTCGCGGCGGCGATCCGGTGGTCGGGCACCGGCACGTCCCGGGCCACCAGGGTGTGACTGCCGGTGCCCCGCATGCCCGCCATGTCCCAGGTGTGCTCGACCCGCAGGTCGGCCAGCGGCACCGCGGCGACGCTGAACACCGCGCCGTCCATCACGCCGAGCAGGGCCCACTCGGCGTCCTCGCAGCCCGAGACGCTCACCCACGACCCGTTCAGCCGGGCCCCGTGCGGGCCCCGCTCCAGCTGTCCCGTCGGCACACCGGTGCCGCAGGCCTGGGCCAGCGGGTCGGCGAAGAGCGCTGCGTCGAGCCCGCTGCGGGCCGCCAGCGTCTTGGCCACCGCCGAGGTGCCGACGTTCCACGCGGTCGAGGGGCAGGCCTGCGCCAGGGAGGCCAGCCGCCGGCTGACCGCCACCGCACCGGCCCAGGCACCGCCGTGCTCCACCGGGGTGCGCAGGGCGAAGTCCCCGGCCGCGCGCACCGCCTCCAGACTCGCCGCGGCGGGGCGGCCCTGCTCCTCGGTGACGGCCGCGTTGGCGGCCAGGATCTTGAATTCCGTCGTACTCACGTCATCGACTCAACCAGGGGCGGCGTCCACGGTGAATACGCGGTGCGCCCGGGTTCATACGCGTTCGTGCGGGCAGCCGGGTGAAGTCCCGTCCCCCCGCTTGCCCTGCCACCGGCGGGTGACCAGGCTGGACGCGTCCCCAAGGATCGGGAGAACGCGGATGACGATCACAGCGCCCGCGCTGACGGAGCCACCCTTCACCGACCACTTCACCGACGCGACCCTGCACGCCGTGCTCGCCGGGTCGGTGGCCGTGCAGATCCCGATGCGCCGCATCGCCGCCGAGCCGGCACAGGAGCTCGACGGCGTGCCGGGCCTGGCACCCGCCCAGCAACTGGCCAAGGAGAACGTCCTCGCCTGGGCCGACACCGTGCAGCCGATGCTGACCTCGGCCTTCACCGGGGCCCGGCAGTTCGCCGGCCTGTACGGCGGGCTGAGCGACGCCGACATCGCCCACCTGACCGACGGCCTGACCTCGGCGACCGGGCAGGCCGAGTTCCTCGACATCGTCTCGCTGCTGCGCGAGGAGGCGGCCCGGCGCTCGCACCAGCTGCGCGAGACGGCCGTCGAACTGCGTTCCGCGGCAGGGCATCTGGACGCCGACAGTGCGGGCCTGCGGGAGATCGCCGCGGCCGCCTTCGAGCAGGCCGGCGCGCGGGACGAGCGGATCCCGGGCCTGCTGGAGCGGATGGGCTCCCGGGCCGCCGAGGCCACCCACGCGGTGGCCCGGGCCTCGTCACTCGCCCCGTTCCAGGGCCTCGCGATCGCCGTCGGCATGGTCGGGGGCGACCGTCCCGGGCAGCCGGGCGTGGTGAGCACCTGGCTGGCCGCCTCGGGCACCGGCCCGGTGCAGGCCGGCCTGCTCCAGCAGCACCTGACCGCCGGGGAGCAGTACCGGCACCTGTTCGGGCAGCTGCGCGACCTGGCCCCGCAGTGCGCCACCCTGCGCTGGCTGCTGGACGACGTGGTGCAGATGATCGGGGCCGGGTTCGACGCCGCCACCACGCTGAGCGCCGCCGGCGAGCACTGGCAGCACGTCGCCGACTACTTCGGCCTGCTCGCCGACGCCGTGCGCGACGACCTGGCCCCCGGCCAGGCGGCCCTGTTCGCGCGGTCGCTGCGGGCGGTGCACGAGCAGGTGATGCCGCTGCGCGAGGCCGCGACGGACTGCGAGCGCAACAGCCTGGTGCCGGTGGTCGCGGCCGACGCCACGGTGCGGGCCCTGCGCCTGCCCAGCAGCTGGGCGGGCCGGCCGATCGATGCCGACGTGTTCAGCTCCTACCTGAGAAAAACCGCCTGACAGCCGGTTTCAGGAACCGCGCTCCAGCCTCTCCAGCGAGACCCGCAACGTCGACAGCACCGCCGCCGTGCGCGCCAGGTCGTCGGGCGCGACCACGTCCGCGGTCAGCGCCACCAGGATGCGCTCCAGCACCGGCCGGGCCGCCTCCAGCCGGGTGGCGCCGTCGGACGTCAGGGTGAGGATGGACGAGCGCCGGTCACCCGGGTTGGCCTCGCGCCGCAGCAGCCCGGCGCTCTCCACCCGGTCGACGGCCTTGCTGGTGGCCCCCACGGTGATGGCCAGCTCGCGCACGATGTCGTTCACCCGGCAGTTCGGCACCCGGCCGACGATGTCGAGCAGCTGGAACTGCCCGAGTGTGAGCTCGCTGTCCGCGCGCAGCCGGGCGTCCGCGGTGTTGTAGAGCCGGGTCTCCACCCGGACCAGATCCAGGAACAGTCCTGTGGCCTGCGTCATACGACTCCTTTAGATTCCTGGGAATCTAATTCCTCGGAATGCGGTTGTTCCGGGCGCACCAGATTCCCGGGAAGCAGCTTCCCAGACACCGATACCGGAGGCGACAGCGCCATGACCACCGCACCCCTCACGATCGAGCAGCGCCGCGCGGGCTACGCCACCACGATCACCCGTGAGCTCCCGGACGGCGCGACGCAGCGGGCCACCACGCTCGGGGGCCGTCCCGCTCTGGAGCTCACCCTCGCCGGGCAGCACGACGACGCCCGGCTGCTGTACCTGCACGGCGGCGGCTACATCGTCGGCTCCCCGGCCACCCACGCCGGCCTGACCGCCGAACTGTCCCGGCTGACCGGCATTCCCGCGGTCTCCGTGGACTACCGCCTGGCGCCGGAGCACCCGTTCCCGGCAGCGGTGGAGGACGGGCTGGCGGCATACCGGGAGCTGCTCACCGTCGTCCATCATTCTCGCCTGGTGCTGGCCGGGGACTCGGCGGGCGCCGGGCTGGCCGTGGCCACCCTGATCGCCGCGCGCCGGGCCGGGCTGCCGATGCCCGCGGCCGCGGTGCTGTTCTCGCCGTTCACCGACCTCACCCTGAGCGGCGGGTCGCTGACCACCAAGCACGGTGTGGACCCGATCTTCACCCGGGCGTCGCTGGAGCCGTTCGTGCGCCACTACCTGGCCGGGCACGACCCGGCCGACGAGCTGGCCAGCCCCTTCCTGGCCGGGCTCACCGGGCTGCCGCCGCTGCTGGTGCAGGCCGGCTCCAGTGAGGTGCTGCTGGACGACGCGGTGCGACTGGCGGCCCGGGCGGCCACCGACGAGGTCGACATCACCCTCCAGGTCACGCCGGGCGCGGCGCACGTGTTCCAGAACCGGTTCGGTGACGACGGTGCGGCCGACGCCGCGATGCTGCGCGCAGCCGCCTTCCTGCGCGCCGCACTGAACCAGAACTGATCAAAAGCGTGACCGGGTAAACATTTTCAGCCAGGTTCAAGAATGGTTGGATGGGCTCATGGACCGTACGGAATGGATCGCCCGGTACGCCCGCGCGTGGCGTGAGCGCAGCCCGGAAGACGTCGTGGAGCTGTTCACGCCCGACGCCGTCTACTTCTACTCCCCCACCGCCGCGCCGCGGGTGGGCCGCGAGCAGATCGCGGCCCACTGGAAGCGCTCCAGCGACACCTTCGCCGATCTGGACCTGCGGTTCGGCGAGCCGGTCCGCGAGGGCGACCGCGCCACCGTCGAAATGTGGGCCACCATGCGCGATCCGGCCTGGCACGAGCGCCGCACCGGGCGCACACCCGCGGCCGGCGAGGACTGGATGACGTTCCCCGGCATCCTGGTGCTGCGCTTCACCCCCGAGGGCCTGTGCAGCGAGCACCGCGAGTACTACAACATCGTGTTCGGTGAGAAGATCGCACCGCCACCCGGCTGGGGCGTGTGATTCCGCACCCCGTATGGATTCCGGGCCCCGCACACGGCAAGATGTGACCGTGCCCGAGACCGCCGCCGACCACCAGGGGCGCCGCTCCGCGCGCCAGCGCATCATCGAAGCCGCCACCGAGCTCTTCAGCACCCGCGGCTACGCGGCCACCACCACCCGCGACATCGCCGACAAGGTCGGGATCCGACAGCCATCGCTCTATTCACATTTCAAGGTGAAGGCCGACATCCTGGTCGAGGTGGAGCTCCAGACCTTCAGGCCCACGCTCGACCTCTTCGCCACCCTGGTCGCCGACGAATCCCTCACCGCGCTGGAACGTCTCGCCCGGCTGGTCGAGTTCGACGTGCGCATGCTCTGCGACGGGCCGTGGAACGTGGCCCTGCTCGGCTACCTGCCCGAGGTGCGCAACGAGGGCATCGCGCACGGCATGGCCGACCACGGCCACGAGCTGTACCAGGCCTACCGGGTGCTGGTGCACGGGGCCCTGACCGAGAGCGGGCGCTCCGAGGCCGATCCCGACACCACCACCGAGGTGGTGTTCAGCCTGGTCGACGGCATGATCCTGCGCCGCGTGCACAACCCGCGGCTGGACGGCGGGCGGCTGGCGCCCGCCGTCCGTGAGGCGGTGCTGGCGATGGTGCGATAACCCCTTCCGGAAAAGGGGTTACGGCACCGTGACCGGGGTGAGCTCCGCCAGCCAGGTCATCACCTCGTCCGAGGTCACCAGGGAGTCGCGCTGAAGGTAGTGGATCATCTTGAGCGCGTCGTCGTGGGCCCGCACGCTGGAGCCCGAGACCACGTCGGTGACCACATTGACGAAGAAGTCCCGCTGGTGCGCGTCCACCGAGGTGTACAGGATGCAGATGTCGGTGAACCCGCCGATCAGCACGAGACTGTCCACGTCGTAGGCCTTCAGCACGATGTCGAGCTCGGTGGCGAAGAACGAGGAGTAGCGCCGCTTGCGGATGTGGAACTCCTCGGGCAGCGGCTCCAGACCGCTGGCCAGCTCGGTGGCCGGGTTTCCCTCGATGCAGTGCGGGCCCTCGGAACCGTCCAGCTCGCGGCCGATGTCGACCAGGTGCGGCTTGTGCACCTCCTGGATCCAGACCACCGGGACGCCCTGACGACGGCACTCGTCCACCATCAGGCGGGCCTTGGCCACCTGCTCGGTGACGTAGGTGGACATCGGGTCGGACAGGTCACCGCCCTGGAAGTCGACGACGACGAGCGCGGTCTTGCCGGAGATGTTCATGCGGGCACTTCCTCCACGGCCGGAACGGTTTCCAGCCACTCGTACACCGACTGCGAGGTCACCAGCGAGTCGCGCTGGAGGTACTTCATCGCACGCAGGGCGGCCTCGTGCAGCTCCTCGCCCGACCCGACGACCAGGTCGGTGACCGTGCGGAAGTGGTAGTCGAGCTGGTGCGCGTCGACGGCGGTGTAGTGGATGCAGACGTCGGTCATCCCGCCGATCAGGATCACCGTCCGCGCCTGGTAGCCGCGCAGCAGCAGGTCCAGCTCGGTGCCGAAGAACGCGCTGTAGCGCCGCTTCTGGATCAGGTACTCCTCCGGGCGCGGCTCCAGGCCCGGGTGCAGCCGGGTGCGCTGCTCGCCCTCGATGCAGTGCGGGCCCTCGCTGCCGTCCAGCTCGCGGCCGATGTCGACCAGCGAGGGCTTGTGCACCTCCTGGATGAAGATCACCGGAACCCGCTTCTCGCGGAAGGAGTTCACCAGGTCGACGGCCTTCGGGTTGCGCTCGGCCCGGCCGGGCATCAGGTTCGCGTCGTTCTCGACCGGGCTGTTCAGCCCGCCGCCCTGGATGTCGACGACGACGAGCACGACGCCGCCGACCGGTTTCAGGTCGCCCGACGGCGTCCAGTCGGTCACTTCTAGTGCCATGGAAGACTTCCCTTTCGGTGCAGCATTTTTCAGGTGCGGCGGACTCAGGAGAGGCGCACGCGCGGGTCGAGCAGGGCCAGGCCCAGGTCGACGAGCGTGTTGACGACCACGTAGACGGCGCCGAGCAGCAGGCTGATGGTGGCCACGGAGTTGGTGTCGGCCGCGCCGATCGCCTTGACCAGGTACTGGCCCAGGCCGTTCCAGGAGAAGATCTCCTCCACCACGACCAGGCTGGAGAGCATCATCCCGATCTGCACGCCGAGCAGGCTCAGGGCCGGGCCGGCGGCGTTGCGCAGCCCGTGCCGGCGCAGCAGCTGCGGTTCGGTCTCGCCCAGAGACCTCGCGGTGCGGGCATATCCGGAGGAGAGGCTGGTGGACAGGCCGTCGGCGAGCACCCGGGCCAGGGCCACGCCCGGGCCCAGGCTGGCGGCGACCGCGGGCAGCACCAGGTGCTTGAGGGCGTCGAAGGCGTAGGGGATGTTGCCGGTCAGCAGGCCGTCGAGCACGAACATCCCGCTCAGGCCGCTGCTGGCGCCGTAGGAGGTGCGCCCGGAGACCGGCAGCCAGCCGAACTGGGCGAAGAAGATCAGCATCCCGGCGGTCGCGATCAGGAACGACGGCGCGCTGGCCGCGCTGAACAGCACGAACCGGATCACCGCCCCGGCCCGCCCGCGCAGCGCGTAGGCCCGGGCCAGCGCCAGGCCGATCAGCACCGCGAGCACGACGGTGGCGATCATCAGTTCCAGGGTGGCCGGCACCCGGGCCGCCAGCTCGTCCGAGACCGGGCGCTTCGTGCTCACGCTCAGCCCGAAGTCGCCCTGCACCAGCCGGGTCAGGTAGTCCCAGTACTGCACCAGCACCGGCTGGTCCAGGCCCAGGCGCACCCGGGCCGCGGCCATCGCGTCGGGCGAGGCGTTGGCACCGACGTAGGCGTGCACCGGGTCGCCGCCGCCGAACCGGCTGACCACGAAGATCAGCACGGACAGCGAGAACAGCACCAGCACGAGCGATCCCAGCCGGGAGAGGGTGAAACGCACCATGGTCAGGCTCCTCCCGCCCGCAGCACCGAGCGCAGCGCGTCGCCGAGGTAGTTGAAGATCAGGGACAGGACGGCGACCGCGATCGCCGGCATCACCGGGATCCACCAGGAGTCGAGCACGTAGGGCAGACCGGCGCTGGCCATCAGGCCCAGCTCGGGCGAGGGCGCCGGTGAGCCGAGGCCGATGAAGGCCAGCGACGCCAGCACCATGATCACGCCGCCGATGTCGAGGCTGGCGGTGACCAGCACGGTCGGCAGCACGGTGGGCACGGTGTGGCGCATCATCAGCCGGCGCCCGCGGGTGCCGCCGATCCGGGCGGCCTCCACGTGCAGACTGCCCGCCGCGCGCCGGATCTCGCCGCGGGCGATGCGCGCGTACAGCGGCCACCAGACGATCGCGATGCCGATCATCGAGCTGCGCAGGCTGGGGCCCAGAGCCGCGACGATGGCCATCGCCACGATGGTGGCCGGGAAGGCCAGGAACAGGTCGGTGATCCGCATCAGCACGGCGTCGGCCCAGCCTCCGGCGAACCCGGCGACCGCGCCGATCAGCAGGCCGGCCAGCGCGCTGGCGACGGTGACGACGACCGCGGCGAACAGGCTGGTGCGGGTGCCCGCGAGCACCCGGGTGAGCACGTCGAAGCCCAGGTTGTCGGTGCCCAGCCAGTGGCCTCCGGACAACGGCGGCAGGAGCGGTTCACCGGAGGGGATGTTCGTGGCGTAGGGCGAGACCCACGGGCCGATCACCGCCAGCAGCACGACCACGGCCAGCGCGCCCAGCGAGATGGTGCCTGCGGTGGGCTTTTTCGGGCGCCTGCGGCGAACGGTGGACGACGAGGGGGCCGCGACGGCGTCCACCGGGTCCCCGGTCCGGCCCTCTGTGTCAGTTGAGGACGGCATCGAGCAGCCTCCGCCCGTAGTCGCTGGTGATGGCGGTGCCGAGGTCGTCCGACGGGACGCTCTCGACGATCCGGCCCTGACTGATGACGACGACCCGGTCGGCGATGACGCGGGCCGCGGCCAGGTCGTGCGTGACGAAGAGCATGGGCAGCCCCAGGTCGTGGCGCAGCAGGTTGAGCAGGTTCAGCACCGAGCAGGCCACCGACACGTCGAGGGCGCTGGTCGGCTCGTCGCACAGCAGCAGCGCGGGCGGCACCACGACCGCCCGGGCGATGGCCACCCGCTGGCGCTGGCCGCCGGACAGCTCGGCCGGCTTCACGTCCAGCACCGAGGCGGGCAGGGCGACCCGTTCCAGGGCCAGCCGCACGTGCTCCTCGCGTTGCCGGGCGTCCAGGGCCTTTCCGGTGGCGGTGTTCCCGAGCCGTTCCAGCAGCAGCGAGCGCACGCTCAGCCAGGGGGTCAGCGACGACCCGGCATCCTGGAAGATCACCTGCACGCCCTCGCCACCGCTGTTGCCGTCGTGGGAGCGGTGGCCGACCACCACGTCCCCCCGGTCGGCCTTCTCCAGACCGGCCGCGATCCGCAGGATGGTCGACTTGCCCGAGCCGCTCTCGCCGACCAGGGCCACGCTCTCGCCGGCCGCGATCCGCAGGTCCACGTCGTGCAGCACGGCCTTGCGGGTGCGGCGGCCGAAGCCGCCGGTGGCGAACGACTTGCTCACCCGGGCCAGTTCCAGGGCGTACACCGGCGCGTTCACCGTTCTCGGCCGGGAGGTGCCGAAATCGTCCCAGCGCAGGGCTTTGCGGGCCCAGCGCCGTTCCAGCTCGGCGTGCTCCAGGTCGAGGGCCTCGCCCATCGAGGCGACCACGGTGGGCTCGGGCAGTCCCACCGGGCGGTGCCGGTCGGTATCGAGGGTGAGCCGGGAGGCCACCAGCCGGGCGGTGTAGTCCGCCGTGGGCCGCTCGAGCACCTGGGCGGTGGGCCCGCGCTCGACGATGCGGCCGGAGCGCATCACCGCCACCTCGTCGCAGACCGCGCGGGCCACCCCGAGGTCGTGGGTGATGAACAGCACCCCGCAACCGAGCTGTTCGCGTTCGCGGGTGAGCAGTTTCAGGATCTGTGCCTGCACGCTGACGTCGAGGGCGGTGGTCGGCTCGTCGGCCACCAGCAGGGCCGGGCGGCGGGCCAGGGCCAGCGCGATCATCACCCGCTGCCGCATGCCGCCGGAGAGCTGGTGCGGGTAGCTGCGCGCCACCGTGGCCGGCTCGCGGATCTCGACCTGATCCAGCCAGCGCCGGGTCTCGGCGGCGCTGCCGGTGACCAGGCCGAGCAGCCGCCCGATCGTCATGGTCGGGTCGAGTGACGACATCGGGTCCTGGAACACGGTGGTGACCCGGTGCCCGCGCACACCCCGCCAGCCCGTCTCCACGGACGGGTCCAGCCGGGTGCCGCCGACGGTCACGGTGCCCCGGGTCTCGACGCGACCACCACCCCTGCCCTGCGGGTCGGTGAGCAGCCCCTGCACGGCGAGCCCGATGGTGCTCTTGCCGGAGCCGGACTCGCCGACCAGGGCCAGGCACTGGCCGGGGGCGATGTCCAGGCCGACGTCGTCGACGGCCGTGGTGCCCTCGCCACGGGCGGTGTAGCGCACCGTCAGGCCGGCGACGGACAGGGCCGGTGGGGTGGCCGGGGTGGTGGTCGTCGTCATGTCAGGACCCCGACGGGCTCAGGGTCTGGAGCTGGAGCACGCCGGTGATGACCGGGTTCCAGGCCTTGTCGACGCCGGAGACGTCGTCCTGGAACACCGCGGTGCCCTTGCTGTTGGCCACCGAGTACCAGTAGGCCGACTCGCTGACCTTCGCCGCGACCTGGGAGTACAGATCGGTGTCGCCGGTCTTGGCGGCCTCCCTCAGCAGGCCGGAGACGCCGTCCACCTCGGCGCCGAACAGGTCCAGCCCGCCGTCCGGGGTGTAGAAGACGGTGCCCCAGGCGTCGGCGTTCGCGGTGTCGGGGAAGCCGGAGAAGAACGTGATGTCCGGGCCGTCGGCGCCCTTGGCCAGGGCCGGGAAGTAGGTGCCGGAGGCGTAGCCGGTGCTCTCGGCCTTGATGCCGGCCGAGTTCAGCATGGCGGTGACGTTGTCGCACAGGGCCTGGGCCGAGGAACTGCTCTCCGCGTAGCCGCAGGAGATCGTCCCGCCGGACAGTTTGCCGGAGGCGAGCTGCGCCAGGGCGCCGGAGTCGTGGGTGATCTTCTGCTGGTTGTCCGCCTCGGGCAGCAGGTTCTCCGGGAACACCTGCGTGGTGGACGTCCCGGTGTCGCCCAGCGCCTGCTGGGCCAGCGCCGCGAAGTCGATCCCGGAGACGAAGGACGTGCGGGTCTCGTCGTCCCCCAGTTCCTTGCTCTGCGGGTTCACGAACAGGGTGGGCGTCTGCATGCTCGGGAAGGCGTAGGTGGCCAGGTTCGGCTTGCTCTTGAGCGTGGTGAAGGCGGAGCTGTCGGTGTAGCCGATCAGCCCGTCCACCTCGCCCTTCTCCAGCTGGAGCTGCACCGTGGACATGTTCGAGACCACGTCGAAATCGACGTCGGTGTAACCGGGTTCGTCACCCCAGTAGCCGTCGTAGGCGCTGAGCGCGTAGGAGACGCCCTGGTCGAAGGCGCCGTACTGGTAGGGGCCCGTGCCCGCGTCGTGGGTGGCGAACCAGTTGTCCTCCTCGCCGGTCCACGGGTGCTCCTCCAGCGCCGTGGGGCTGACCATCTTCGGCCCGAACGGCGAGGCGAGCAGGTCGAGGAAGCCGGCGTTGGGGGCGTCCAGGGTGATCGTGACCTCGTGATCGCCCGAGGTCTTGACGCTCTTGACCCCCTTGACCATGTAGGCCGGGCCGCTGTCGACGTCGAGGCGGCGGTCGAAGGACGCCTTCACCGCGGCGGCGTCGAACGCGGTGCCGTCGTGGAAGGTGACGCCCTCGCGCAGGGTGAAGGTGAACTCGGTGTTGTCGTCGTTGGCCTTCCACTGCGTGGCCAGGCGCCCGACCAGCTCGGGTTCGGCCTGACCGGCCCGGTAGTCGAGCAGGCCCTCGTAGGCGCTGTTGACCAGGTTCAGTTCGGGCCCGTCGTAGGCGGTGTCCGGGTCGGGGGTGGAGATCCCGCCGAGGAACGCGAGCTTCAGGGTGCCGCCGGACGTCCCGGACGCGGTGCCGGCGCCGGGCGTGCTGCCGCCGCAGGCGGCGAGGGAGAAGACGACCGCGGCGAGGCCGGCGGTCAGGGCGGTGATGCGCAACCGATGAGGCATGGGCAGTTTGCTTTCTCGGGAACGGCGGGGAGCGGGTGCCCTATTAGCTATCGGCTGATAGTTACGCCAGGTGGCGCAGTCCGTTACCCCGAGGTTTCCCCCTGCTCCGAGATCGCTGTGGGCCGCCTCACACCGGCGCCAGCACGTCGCGCAGCACCTCCCGCAGCCCGGGGACCAGGAAGAAGTGCCCACCCGGGTGCACGCCGAGCCGGAACGGACCGCGGGTGGCCTCGGCCCAGTCCCCCACCAGGCCGGGCGGGGCGTGCCGGTCGTCCGCCCCGGCCAGGGCCAGCACCGGTACCCGCAGCGGCGGGTGCGGCGCGATCCGGTAGGTCTCCACCGCCCGGTAGTCCGAGCGCATGATCGGCAGCAGCACCGCCCGCATCTCCGGGTCGTCCAGCAGCTCGTCCGGCACCCCGCCGAGGGTGCGGAACTCCGCCGCGAAGGCCTCGTCGTCCAGCCGGTGCAGCAGCCCGGCCCGGTGGTGCCGGCGGCCCACCCGGCCCGAGACCACCAGCCGCTCCAGCATTCCCGACGGCTCGGTGCGCCGGGCCACCTCGTAGGCCAATAGGGCGCCCATGCTGTGCCCGAACAGCCACAGCGGGGTGCCGTCGAGCAGGTCCGGCACCGCCGCGACCCGGTCGGCCATCACCTCCAGGTCGGGCAGCAGCGGCTCACCGAACCGGTCCTCCCGTCCGGGGTAGCGCACGGCCCAGACCTCGCAGTCGGCGGGCAGGTGCGCGGCCCAGTCCCGGTAGAACCCGGCACCCGCCCCGGCCGGCGGGAAACAGACGAAGCGGCGCCCGGTCGCGCTCCGCGACGGATGCCGGCGCACCCAGCGGCTCTCCACGGTGCCGGATGCGGTGGCCGACGCGGTGCCGGACGCGGTGCCGGATGTCATGCCGGCCGCCGGGCGTCGCGCAATTGGGCTTCGGGCAAGCGGGTTTCGAGGAGCCGGCCGGCCGGTGCGAGCGTGGCCACCAGCCGGCCGATCCGCAGCACCTGCACACCGCGCACCCGGCTGCTGCCGCGCACGATGCTCATGCCGCCGAGGTTCCGGACGAAGGTGATCTCGTGCTCGATCGTGTCCCCGGGACGCACCGGCGGCCCGAACGTCACCCCCTCGGCGGTACCGGCCACCGGCACCCCGCCCACCGTCACGTCCGGATCGGGCCGCTCGCCCAGCAGCAGCACCAGCGCCGACTGTGCCCACGACTCCAGCAGAAGTGCCTGCGGCAAGGCATCATTCACCGGTTCCAGCCAGACCGGATCGGCCGGGACGTCGTGCTCGGTCACCGCGCGGCGCCCGGCCTCCAGCTCGGTGACCCGGTCGACCAGCAGGATCGGGGGGCGGTGCGGGATGACCCGGGCGATCGCGGCGCGGTCGAGCAGGGTGGAACCTGATGCGGCGCGGCGCTCTTCGATCCGCCGGCCGTCCGGCCGTGCCGCCCGGGTGCGGAACCGGATCTGCGCCGCTGGCCGCCCGGCGGCGGTGACCGTTGCGGCGCAGAACCATTCGCCGTCAGTGTGGTCCGGATGCACCGGGGTGGCGGTGATCCGGGCGACGATCCGCTCACCCGGGAAGGTCGGGCCGACGAAGCGGCACTGCTCCACCTCGACCAGCTCGGCACGGTGCGGGAAGGCGCGCCGCACGACGTCCACCAGGTAGGCCCCCGGCACCAGCGGGCAGCCCGGATAGTGACCCGCGAACAGCGGGTGCCCCGCGGGCGGGGTGGTGATCACGGTTGCCTGTTCACCGTTCTCGGGTGGGGCGGTGTTCTCCGGCGGGGCGGTGCTCTCGGGTGGGGCGGTGCTCTCGGTTGGGGCGGTGCTCTGGCTCACGGGGTGGTCCTTCCGCTGATCAGGTCGGCGACGGCGCTCAGCACGCTCTTGCCGCCGTCGGAGTTGGTGAGGGCCACGAAGCCGGTGCCGGCGGTCACCCGGGTCATGCTGATCGCCCGGAAGCCCACCACCTCACCGGCGTGGCCGAACTCGACGTCGCCGCCGGTGTCGTCGAGAACCGTTCCCAGCCCGTAGAAACTGCCCGGGTGCTGAAGGGTCAGCATCTGCCGGGCCGCACCGGGTGACAGCAGCGTGGCCGGCTCGCCACGGTAGGCGTGACGCAGGTCGACGGCGATCCGGGCCAGGTCGAGCGCCGTGCTCCAGAGCCCGTTGGCGGCCACAGTGGGCCGGGTCCGGCGTCCGCCGGGCACCGGCAGGCCCTGCGCGTCGTGCCCGAGAGCCCGCTCCTGCCCGGGCGCCCGGTCGTCGAAATCGTGCCGGAAGGTGCTGCCGCCCAGGCCGAGCGGACCGAACAGCTGCTCGTCGGCGAGCTGCGCGAAAGGAGTGCCGGTGCGGTCTTCCAGCAACAGCTGGAGCACGGCCCAGTGACTGCCGGCCTTCTGGAACGTGCTCTCCGGAGCCGATTCCCGGCGGATCGGCCCGTCCTGCTCCGGCGTCGTCCCGTTCAGGAGACCGACCAGCGACGGCATCACGGCACCCGGCTCGTACCAGGTGGACGGTGTCGCCGAGAGCCCGGACCGGTTCGCCAGCAGGTGCCGGATCGTCACCGGGCGGAACCCGGCCGGCACCCGCCACCGGCGCAGGTGGATGTTGACGTCCTGGTCGAGGTTCAGCAGCCCTTGGTCGACCAGCCGCAGGGTCAGGCAGGTGGTGACGTGTTTGCTGATGGACGCCACGTGGAACCGGGTACTTTCGGTCACCGCGGCCCCGCCGGGGGTCAGCGCGCCGGCCGTGACCACCTCGTCGATCTCGCCGTTCCGCAGCACCACCAGGCTCGCCCCCGGCACCTGGTGCGTGTGCGCCGCGTCGCGCAGCACCACCCCGGCGAGTGACCGCGGTGCCACGGCGGCCGCGTCCAGGTTGCGGGCCAGCTCCTCGATCGTCCCGGACATCAGCAGCGTCTTCAGCTGCACGGCGAGCCCCGCCCGGCGGGCCGCGCCGAGCAGCGTGACGATGCGCAGCGAGTCAATACCCAGGCGGGAGAACCGGTCCCGCACCCCGATCCGCTCCAGGCCGAGGGTCTCGGCGCAGATCCGCACGATCAGCCGCTCGGTGGCGGTGCGGGCCTCCCCGTGCTCGCCGTCGTCCTGGTCGGCGGTCTGGTCGGCGATCTGGTAGGCGGTGCGGTCCGGGGCGGGCAGCGCGTGCCGGTCCACCTTGCCGGACGCCAGGAGCGGCAGCCGCGCCAGCACCACCACCGCCGCGGGCACCATGTAGCCCGGCAGCTCCCGCGCCAGGTGCTCCTGCACCCCCTGCGGGGGCGTGCCGGCGACCGCGGGCGTCACGTAGGCCACCAGTGTGCGGTCGCCCTGGGCGTCCTCCCGCGCCACCACCACGGCGTCGCCGGTGGCCGGGTGACGGCGCAGGCTCTCCTCGATCTCGCCGAGCTCGATCCGGTGCCCGCGCACCTTGACCTGGTGGTCCACCCGGCCCAGGCACTCCAGCTCGCCGTCCGGGCGGATCCGGGCCAGGTCGCCGGTACGGTACATCCGGCTGCCCCGACGGCTCCCGCCCCGCTTGCCTCCCGGCGTGAACGGTTCGGGCAGAAAGCGTTCCGCGGTCAGGTCCGGCCGGCCCGCGTAGCCCCGGGCCACGCCGTCCCCGGCCAGGTACAGCTCCCCCACGGCCCCGGGGGCGACCGGCGCGAGGTCGGCGTCGAGCAGGTAGGCCCGCGTGTTCGGCAGGGGCCGCCCGATCGCCACGGCACCGTCCGACCCCGCCGGGATCCGCACACCCGTCGACCAGACCGTGGTCTCCGTCGGACCGTACAGGTTGTGCAGAACCGGCACCCGGCGGGCCAGTTCGGCCGCCAGGCTCGGCGGGCAGGCCTCGCCGGTGGTGATCGCCGTGACGCTCCGGTGCCCGAACCCCGCGGCCAGCAACAGTCTCCAGCCCGACGGCGTGGCCTGAACGTGCGTCACCCCCTCCGTCGCGACCAGCTCGCAGAGCGCGACCGGGTCGTGCACCTGCCCACCGGTGGCCAGCACCACGGTGCCGCCGGTGATCAGCGGCAGCCACACCTCGGCCATCGAGATGTCGAACGAGAACGACGTGGCCGCCAGCCACACCTGCCCCGGCCCGGCATCCATCCGCGCCCGCACCGAGAACAGCAGGTTCATCAGGGCCCGGCGACTGATCTGAACACCTTTGGGACGCCCGGTGGAACCGGACGTGAACAGTACGTACGCGAGCAGGTCACGATCGTCGGGCCCAGCCTGGATGACGCCTGTCGGCTCACCGCCGGTCTCACCGGCCAGGACCGACTGCCCGCTGAAACTTTCCGGCAGCCGGTCTGTTCCGGCGGGGTCGGTCAGCACCACCCGTACGCCGGCGGTCTCCAGCATGTAGCCGATCCGCCCGGCCGGCAGAGCGGGATCGAGGGGCAGGTAGGCGGCCCCGGCCCGCCACACCGCGAGCAGGCCGGCCAGTGCCGTGACGGAACGGTCCAGCAGCACCCCGACCACGTGGTCCGGCCCCACCCCGGACCGCGCCAGGCCGGCCGCCAGTTCCCCGGCCCGGCGGTCCAGTTCGGCGTAGGTCAGGCGCTGCCCGGCGGCCACGACCGCCACGGCGTGCGGGGTCGCCGCCACCTGGGCCGCGAAACACGCCGCCGGCCCGGAAAACGGCCGGCCCTCCGGCCTCACGGCCTTCGCCGTCGTCACCGCGCTCGTCGTCGCTGCCCCCGTGGCACTCAGGCCAGGAGCGCTCCCCACGACGGGCGCGCTCGTCGTCATCCATGGTGGTGTCCCTGCAACTGATGTCATCGGTCTCCCCCTCACCACTCGACGTCGGTGTCGTTCCACTCGTGCAGCAGACGATTTCGCTCGGCCTCGGACAGCAGGGCCGGTTGCGCCGGCCCGTCCGGGTCGGCGGCCATGGCCTCCAGCACGGTGCGGTACATCGCGGCGATCTGCTCGGCGCCCGCCCGGCCGACGGCGTGGTCCATCATCCGCAGGGTCAGCTGACCCGGCTGGTTGTTCACCGACATCAGGAACTCGTTGGCGCTGTCCGAGGAGCCACCGCGCACGTCCACCCGGCCACCGTCCACCTGGTGGAAGTCGGTGTAGTTGAACATGACGTGCAGCAGTTTGCGGCCCCCGGCCATCCGCTGGATCTCCGGCATCGGGAAGTGCCGGTGCCCCCAGATCGCGGCCTCGGTGTCGAACGTCTGCCGCACCAGGTCGCGCCAGGTCGCGGCGCTCCGGTCGTGCGGGAACGGCAGGGTGTTCAGGAACATACCGTAAACCCGCTCGGAACCCTCGGTCTCGGGACGTCCACTACTCACCAGGCCGGTGTGGAAAGCGGGCTCCCCGGTCAGCTGACTGAGCACCTTCAGGTGGGCGGCCAGCAGCACGCTCTTGAACGACGCATCGGCGCTGCGCCCGAGATCCCGCAGAGCGGGCTCGAGGTCGCGGAAGCCGACCCGCACCCTGAACCGCTCCGGCACCCCGCCACGGCGCTCGCCCCAGCCCTCCGGCAGCACGAACCCGCGGTGCCGGGTCACCACGTCCTGCCAGAAGGCCCGGTCGCCGTCGTCGGCCAGCGCCGCGCGCTCAGCCGCCACGAACTCGGCGTACCGCGAAACCGGCTTCTCCCAGTCAGGTTCCGGATCACCGGCGACGTACGCGCGGTACAGGTCCAGCACCTCCATCAGCAGGTTGTGCTGGCTCCAGCCCTCGGTGACGGCGTGGCAGTGGGTGAAGGCCAGCCGCCAAGAGCCGTCGTCGAGCACCAGCGCACCGATCCGCAGCAGCGGCGGGGCGGCGAGGTCGAACGGTGCCGCTCTCTCAGCCGCCAGCCACTCGCGCACGGCCTCCTCCTCGTCGCGACCGCGCAGGTCGGCCACCCGCACCGGCAGCTCGGCGCTCTCGTGCACCAGCTGGAGCGGCTCGGAGAACTCGTCCAGATGGATGGAGGTGCGCAGCATCTCGTGCCGGGCCACCACGGTCGCGGCGGCCCGGCGCAGGGCACCGGCCTGGAACCCGGCATCGTCACGGATGCGGAAGGTGGACGCGTTGACGTACCGGTTCTGCGCGTCGTCCCCGAGCATCTCGACGATCATGCCGAGCTGCACCTGCGCCAGCGGGAAGGCGTCGGTGACGCCGGCGGGCAGCCGGTCCCGGTCACCCGCCCCGATCATCGAGAACGCCTCCACCCCGGTGGTCTCCGCCGTCGTCGACGAGGGGACGACGCGGGCCAGGGCCCGCACGGTGCGGTGCTGGAACACGTCCTTGACCTGCACCGGCAGACCGGCCGCACGCAGCGCACCGACGAGGGCGATCGCCCGGATCGAGTGCCCGCCCACGGCGAAGAAGCTGTCTTCCACGCTCACCCGGTCCAGTTCCAGCACCTCGCACCAGATCCGGGCGATCAGCTCCTCCCGTGCTCCCACCGGAGCCACGAGAACCGCTGTCTCCGCGACGTCCCCGACCGGCGGCAACGCCGTCCGGTCGATCTTGCCGTTACGGTTGAGCGGCATCGCCTCCAGCCGCACGAACACCGACGGCACCAGGTACTCCGGCAGCCGCTCCCGGCAGAACTCCTCGACGTCCGGGGCGTCACCGGTGACGTAGCAGACCAGCCGGGCGTCCGCGCCCTCGCCGTCCACCACCGCCACGGCCTCTCCCACGCCCGGACAGTCCCGGGCCACAGCGGCGACCTCACCCAGCTCGATCCGGTAGCCCCGGATCTTCACCTGGTCGTCCATCCGCCCCAGGAAGTCCACCACCACAGGACTTTCCGAACCCGAAGGGTCGCCCGGAACCGGGTCCCGCCGCACCCACCGCGCGCGGTCGCCGGTGCGGTACATCCGCGCGCCACCACCCGCGAACGGGTCGGGCAGAAAACGTTCCGCGCTCGCCCCGGGCCGGCCCACGTAGCCGCGGGCCACGCCCTCACCACCGACGAACAGCTCGCCCGGAACACCCGCCGCGACCGGTTCCAGATCGGCGTCGAGCAGGTACATCCGCACCCCGGGCAGCGACCGGCCGATCGGCACGACGCCCTCACCCGGAGA